>CAYOAD010000037.1:0-23586 GCA_964401845.1 uncultured Rhodospirillaceae bacterium
CCGCCTGTGTCATCGCCGCCATGGCATTTTCGATCCCCAACAGAGTATTGGCCGGTTCGGTATAAGCGGGATTTGTCGAGGATGGGGAGATCGCGATTATGCCGTTTTTCTCATAAATGTCGGAGGCGGCGATCGAGGTATCGGAACATAAATGTCCCATGACCATGGGCACCTTGAGTTCGACAAGTTCGTGCGCGATTTTCTTGGCTTCGTCGGCATTGCAATTGTCGTCACGGACGATGTACCTGACGCTTTTGCCAAGCAAGCCGCCTTGTTCGTTTATCTGTTCGACGGCGCCGCGCGTGCCCTGCTTGAATTCCTCCCCGATCTTGGAAAATGGACCAGCCATGCCGCCGACCACGGCGATGGTGACGTCGGCTTTGACGGCTGACGGCAGGACAAGACATCCCAGCAAGGCCCAGCATAGGAATTGACGATACATGAGCATTCGGCACACTCCCGGTTTTAGTTTTGATATTTGGCGATAATCTTGTCGATCGTCCCCTCTGCCCTCAAATCATCAATGGCTTTCTGCAGGAATTCCAGGACGTTCGTGTCCGTATCCCGGTGAAAGGCATACCCCAGCTGGCCGTTCTTCAGGACGATGAGCTCCTCGTAATCCGACGCCTTGCCCCCCGTGTTTTTGACGGCATGGTTGAACACGTCCGTGGCATAGGCGACGGCATCGACGCGTCCGGCGCCAAGCAGGTAAAGCAGTTGCTTGATCGAGTTCTTGCGCCTGATCGCCTCGGCGCTAACGGCAAACTTTCGGATGAGTTGATCGCCGATGTCGTCCCGCACGACACCGATCCTTAGCTCGCTCAATTCGGCCGGGGTGCGGGCTGAAATGGAGTTTTTCTTCGGCGCGATGATGGAGACATTGACCGGAACGGAGGGCCCGACGAAGTGCATGACCTTTTGGCGCTCCGGCGTGTAAGTCATGCTGAACAGTGCCGTACCCGGTTTTTTCTGGATGAATTTGTAGCTTCGGTTCCAGGGCGCGATTCTGATGTCCGCTTCAGCGACGCCGACGCCGATCTCCCTGAATGCAGCCATCAGGATCTCCACCGCCATACCGGTGGGCAAACCGTCCTCGCCCTCGAAATTGTAGGGTGGGTATTCCTCGGTATACCAGTTCATGGCTTCGAGAATTCTGGCGGCTTTTTGCTGGCTGAGGGCATGCGCAAGGGAGGATGACAGCACCGCCGCGGCAATGACCACCGCAGCTACGGCGCTAATCCAACACCCCTTAAGTTGAATTTCAATTTTCACGGTTCCCGCCCCCGGAGGAAATCCGACCAGAAGAAAAAGGGTAGCGTCTTTTCTGTCCAATCTGAACAATATTCTCCTTCCGGTACAATTTTCCAAAACTTCGGAATGGGGATGACTTCCACGGCAATCCGGATAATCTCTAGACATTCGATATCCAAGGGGGATTTACGGTAGAAATGGCCCGTTACTCGGCTTGGCGTGTATTTTGGAACGGGTTGACCGATCAGCGGGGATGGAATCGCGTCTGGCGGGACCCGGAACCAAAAAAAGCGTACGACATCGTCATCGTCGGCGGCGGGTTGCATGGGCTCGCCACCGCTTATTACCTGGCGAAAAATCATGGTTTGAAAAATATCGCCGTCCTTGAAAAAGGCTGGATCGGCGGGGGTAACGCCGGGCGCAACACCACCATCGTGCGCTCCAATTACATGCTGCCGGGCAATCGGGAGTTCTACGAACATTCCCTGAAGCTGTGGGAGAACCTCAGCCACGATCTCAATTACAACGTTATGTTCAGCCAGCGTTCGCACGTCACGTTGCTGCACAGTCCGGCGGCCCGCGATGCCGCCGCCCGGCGCTACAACACCATGCGTTTGACTGGTTCGGATGGCGAACTTTGGGACCTGGAGACCCTCCGGCGCACTATCCCACACTTGAATTATGGTGCCGACGCCCGCTTCCCGATTATCGGCGCGGCCGTGCAAAAACGCGCCGGCACCGCTCGCCATGACGCGGTGGCTTGGGGCTATGCACGGGCGGCCGACCGGCTTGGCGTCGACATCATTCAAAACTGCGAGGTCAAGGGATTCCGGCGCGCGGGCGGCAGGATCGAGACCGTCGAAACCACGCGCGGCGATATTCGCCCCGGCAAAATCGGATTCGCCGTCGCCGGCCACACCTCACGCGTCTGGCAGATGGCGGGACTGGGCAAACTGCCCATCGAATCCCACAAGCTGCAAGCGTTCGTTTCCGAACCACTTAAACCGTTGTTGGATCAGGTCGTCGTCTTCGGGGTCGGTGGGGCGCATTTCTACATCTCGCAATCGGACAAGGGTGGCATGGTCTTCGGCGGCGATCTCGACTGGTACAAGTCCTACGCCCAGCGCGGGAACCTGCCGTTGGTCCAGGATGTGGCGGAGTGCGCCATTTCCATCCTGCCCTGCCTCGGCCGCGTTCGGCTCCTGCGGCACTGGTCGGGCGTCATGGACATGTCGATGGATGGCACTTTCTTCATCTGCAAGACGCCGCTGGACAATCTCTACCTGAACGCGGGTTGGAACTACGGCGGATTTAAAGCCAGTCCGGCGTCCGGCTGGTATTTCGCCGACCTGATCGCCAACGACCGCCCCCGGGACATTATCGCCAATCACGACCTCAAGCGGTTCGAACGCGGCGTCAACCTGGACGAACGCGGCGCCGGCCCCGACCCGAAGCTGCACGGCTGAGGACGAGGCCAAGATGATCCGCATCCCCTGCCCCTTCTGCGGTGAACGCGATCACGCCGAATTCACCTACGGCGGCGACGCAGCAATCGATTATCCGCCCCTGGACGGCCCGGCGGAGGACTGGTTGGAAGCCGTCTTCCAGCGCGAGAACATCCGCGGCGTCCAGCAGGAAACCTGGCACCACGTTCACGGCTGCCGGCAGTGGCTGGTGGTTGAGCGCGACACCATGACCCACGAGATCGGAGACGTCCGCCTGGCCCGTCCTGTCGGGGACGGCACATGACTGCGCGGCGTCTGCCCAAAGGCGGTCGGATCGATCGCAGCCGGGATCTATCGTTCACCTGGGACGGTAGGCCGCTTCGTGGGCATCCGGGCGACAGCCTGGCCGCCGCATTGATGGCTGGCGGCGAACGCATTGTGGGGCGCAGTTTCAAGTACCACCGTCCGCGCGGTATCATGTCGGCCGGCGTGGAGGAATCCGGCGCGTTGGTGACCGTCGGCAGCGGCGACAGGCGTGATCCCAACGTCCGGGCAACCACCCAGGAACTGTTCGAGGGATTGAGCGCCCAGGGCCAAAACGCCTGGCCGAACGTGCGCTTCGACATGGGCGCCGCGGCCGGCCTGTTCAGCCGATTCCTGCCTTCCGGATTCTATTACAAGACATTCATGGGCCTGCCGCCTTTCGAATGGGGCAGCGGTACCGGCTATTGGATGGTTTACGAGAAGCTGATCCGTAAGGCGGCCGGCATGGGTGAAGCGTCGCGCGCGCCGGACCCCGACGACTACGAACATGCCCACGCCCACTGCGACGTGCTGGTGGTTGGCGCCGGCCCGGCGGGTCTCAACGCGGCACGGGCCGCCGCCGGATCCGGCCAGGATGTCGTTCTGGTCGAACAGGACTGGGAACTGGGCGGCGACTACCTCAATCGCGGCGATGAAAAGACAGCAGCAACGAGGGCGGACTTAGTTGCTGCGGTCGAGGCGGCAGGCGTGCGTACGATGACCCGCACCACCGCCTTCGGACTTTACGACGGCGGCGCCGCGGGCCTGCTGGAGCGCGTCACGGATCACCTCGGGGAGCCACCGCAGTCATTACCGCGCCAGCGTTTCTGGACGGTCCGGGCCAAGCGCATCATCCTGGCCACGGGTGCGCTGGAGCGGCCCCTGGCCTTCGGCAACAACGATCGGCCCGGCGTGATGAGCGCAGCCGCGGCCCGAACCTACCTCAACCGCTACGCCGTCCTGCCGGGAGAGCGCATCGTCGTCGCCAGCAACAACGATTCCGCCTATGCGACGGCGTCGGAACTGGCCGGTGCGGGTGCCGAGGTCACGCTCCTCGATGCGCGCACCGACATTTCGGACGAGCGCCGGGAACAGGCATCAAGCGGCGCTGTCGACCTGGTGACCGGTACCGCTCCCCTCAACGCGCTCGGCGCCAGGGGTCTGCGCGGCCTGGAATGCGCCGTCGCCGATGGAGCGGGATGGCGTCCGGGGCCGACCAGGGATTGCGACTTATTGCTCGTCTCCGGCGGCTGGTCGCCCGTCGTCAGCCTGCTCTCCCATCGCGGCGTCAAACCGGTGTGGGACGCCGAAACCGCCTGCTTCCTGCCGGGCGCCACCAGTTAGGCCGTCCAGACCGTGGGGGCGGCTGCGGGTCTTTGGCGGACCGCGGATTGCGAAGCTTCGGGAGAGGCGGCGGGCCGGGCGGTGAGTGGTTCGTTGCCGGCATCCAAGCCTGAAAACGGCGGCTGGGTGGCGGCTATTCGGCCGCTTTACGAAATCAAGCCGGCCAGACGAAAGCTGAAAAGCTTCGTCGATCCCCAGCATGACGTGACGGCGGATGACGTGCGGCTGGCCCATCGCGAGGGCTTCGTTTCGGTCGAACACCTCAAGCGCTATACCACGCTCGGCATGGCCACCGACCAGGGCAAGATGGGCAACATCATCGGCCTGGCCCTGATGGCGGAGGCATTGGGCAAGGATATCCCCGAGGTCGGCGCCACGACCTTCCGCCCACCCTACACGCCGGTGAGCCTCGGCGCGCTGAGCGGCCGTGCCGTGGCGGGCCACTTCAAACCGCTGCGCCGAACGCCGATACACGACTGGAGCCTCGCCCACGGCGCCACCATGACGGAAGCAGGTTTGTGGCAGCGACCCTGGTATTTCGCGCAAACGGGCGAGGATTTGAGCGGCGCCTACGTGCGCGAAGCGACCACGACGCGCAGCACCGTCGGCCTGTGTGACGTCACCTCGCTGGGCAAGATCGCCGTGCAAGGGCCCGACGCCACGGAATTCCTCAACCGTATCTACACCAACCCCTTCGCCAAGCTGCCCATCGGCAAGGCGCGCTACGGCATCATGCTGCGCGACGACGGCATCGTCATGGACGACGGCACGACCTGGCGACTGGGCCCGGATGATTATTTCATGACCACGACGACGGCCCATGCCGGCCCCGTGATGGCCTGGCTGGAGGAATTGCTGCAAACCCGCTGGAGCGATCTCAAAGTCCATGTCACCTCGGTCAGCGATCAATGGGCGGGGTGCGCCGTGGCAGGGCCGCAATCGCGCGAAACCTTAATTGCCTGTGTAGAGGCCCCGAATACCGTGAGCAACGACGCTCTGCCCTTCATGGGAGTGATCGAGACGACGCTTTCCGGCGGCATCCCCTGCCGCATCGCGCGCATCAGTTTTTCCGGCGAAATGGCCTTTGAGGTTTACGTTCCGTCCGACTACGGCCCGGCTATGACGGACTTGCTGTGGAGCGCTGCTGAACCATTGGGCGGTTGCCTCTACGGGCTTGAGGCGCTAGGCACAATGCGCATCGAAAAAGGCCACGTGACCGGCGCCGAGCTTGACGGACGGGTGACAATCGAAGACGCCGGCCTCGGTAAAATGGCCTCCTCCAAGAAAGCCTACATCGGAGACGCCTTGCGCAAGCGGCCGGCGCTGAGCGATGGAAACCGCCCCCGCCTCGTCGGTATCTACCCGAAGGACCGCACCGGGACTTTCAACGCGGGCGCCCTGCTGTTTTCGGCGGATAACGTCGCGGGGCACGGCGAGGGCTGGATCACCGGCGTCACCCAGTCGCCGGCGCTGGGCCACTGGATCGGCATCGGCTTTATCACGGGCGGTCACGAAGCCTGGCAAGGCAAATCCGCCATCGCCGCCGACCCGGTGCGCCAGGCCGATGTCGAGGTCGAGATCGTATCGCCCCACATGTACGACCCCACCGGGGAGCGCATGCATGGTTGAGCGTGCCTCAGCCCTGGATGGGCACTACGAACCTGGATGCTTTGGCGCGGACGGCGACCCCGGCGTTAGCTTGAGCGAAGTGCGGGATTTGACGCTGTGGCAGGTCGCCGCCTGGCCGGACAGCTTAGCCGCGGTCTCCGAAAAAGCGGGGGCTGCAGCTGGAACGAACGGAACGCTGCTGCTCATCGAACCTTTGAAGTGGTGGCTGGTCGGCGCGCAAGCGCCCGAACTTCAGGCGGATCAGGGCGCCATACTCGACCTCTCCCATTCACGCACGCACGTGAAAGTCTCCGGGCCCGATGCGACGACTTTGTTGAATCGCCATCTGCCGCTGGATTTCCGCGAAGCGTCGTTCCCCGTCGGGTCCGTCGCCTCAACCGCCTTTCACCACGTCGGCGTCACCCTGTGGCGCTCCGAGGAAGGTTACGAGTTACTGCTGCCGCGCGGCTTCGCCCTGTCACTTTGGCAAATGCTGCTGGAAAGCGCCGCGCAATTCGGTTGCGAGGTCAAGTAGGTCTTAGCTCGGCTGCTTCTCGCCGCCGATCCACCGGATGCGGGGCATGATGGTGCCCGAATTGACGGTATCCCGGTTGGCCAGGGCCGCCTGCAGCATGGAATCGAGCACCTCGTCGTTCAACAGATTGGGTTTTAGGCCCATGTCCTCGAACTTGGAATGCTTGGCGTTGTAGTAGTGCTCTTCCTGCTCGACGCGAGGATTTTCGACGTGCTGGATGTTGACCTCGAGGCCGGCGCGGGCGCCGGTCTTCTGCACCAATTCAGCCAGATCCATGACCGAAAACTGTTCCGTGAACTGGTTGAGCACGCGAAATTCACCCGGCTCGGCCGGGCTGCGGGTAGCCAGTTCGACGCAGGCCAATGTATCGCGGATATTGAGGAAACCGCGGGTCTGTTGACCCGTGCCGTAAACCGTTAGGTCGATGCCGCTGGCCGCCTGGACGATGAAACGGTTGAGCACGGTGCCGAATACGTCGTCGTAATGGAACGAGGTGCGTAAGCCCGGATCCAGCTTGGTCTGCTCGGTATCGATGCCGTAGACCACCCCCTGATTGAGATCGGTTGCGCGCAAGCCCCAGACCCGGCAGGCGAAATAGATGTTGTTGGAATCGTGCACCTTCGAGAGGTGATAGAAGCTGTGCGGCTTCTTCGGGTAGAGCACCGTGTCGGAGCGACCGTTGTGGGTGATATCGAGGTAGCCTTCCTCGATATCGATGTTGGGCGTACCGTATTCGCCCATCGTACCGAGCTTCACGAGATGGGCGTCCGGGCAGTGGCGCTGCATGGCGAACAATAGATTGAGGTTGCCGACGACGTTGTTCTGCTGTGTGTAGACGGCCGCCGTGCGTCCGCGCATCGAATAGGGCGCCGAGGGCTGCTCGGCATAGTGCACGATCACGTCCGGCTGGACCTCGCGCAGAAGGTTGTAGACGAAACGGTGATTGCAGAGATCTCCAATCCTGAGGTGGATGGATTTGCCGCTGACCTCCTGCCAGGTCTCGGCGCGGCGGTGCAGCGTCGGCACTTGGGCCAGGGGCTCGATGCCCTCCTCCAGTTCCCATTGGCGTTTGGCGAAATTGTCGACCGCCCAGACCTCGTCGCCAGCCGCCGAAAAATGCATCGCCGTGGGCCAGCCAAGATAGCCGTCGGCGCCCAGGATAATCACGCGCATTGAACTCTCCACCTATTCATCAAATACCAACTCGGCGAACGGCTGCCGCCGGGAATACGGGCCTTTGTCTCCCCGATTCGGCCCGTCGTTGCAAGCCCTATTTGTCTTGGCCGTCAAGAAACGGCAAATCGACGATGCCGGCTTCCAGCATCAGCGCGCCGAGACGGAAGTCGTCAGGCCCGTCCGCGTCGAAACCGTAGGCCTCCGGGATCTCCACAGCCAGGCTCGGTTCGGCGAAAACGGCGCCCTGTTCAAGGGCCGCCGCGCTGCGGAACACCACGATATTGCCGAACAGGAAGTGCGGGGATTTGGTCTGCTTGTTGTAGGCGATGCGCCGCTCGTCGGCATAGACGAAGGAGACCCGTCCATCGCTTACCGCCCGTTGATTGACGGCATGGTGATTGTGCGGGCAGGGAATGACGGTTTGCGCCGATCCCGCCTGCCGATCCGCCAGCACACCGCCGACAGCCTCATCGAGGTGCCCCGGCAGGAGGAAAGGAGAGGTCGGCTGCACCAGCGCCACGGCCTCGGGCACCGCGCCGTCACGGGCGTCGGTCCTCTGCAGGAAATCAGCGATGACGTCCATAACCGGCGTCGCATCGCCGCACAGCCTTTCCGGCCGATCATCGACGTCACCGCCGAGCTGACGGACACGGGCCGCGATGTCGGCGTCCTCCGTACTGCAGACGATACGGTCGATACGCTTTGCCGCAGCCGCTGCCAGGACGCCGTAGTCGATCAGGGGCCGGCCCGCGAAGTCGGCGATGTTCTTCTTAGGTATACTCTTGGAGCCACCCCGGGCGGGCACCAGCGCCCAACAGACGCCGTCGAGGATGTTCATTCGCCCCCCTCCTCGAAATACGCGATGGCCATGTCGACCACCCGGCGTTGGGTCTCGCTCCAGGCATCCAAGGTCGAGCCGCCGATATGGGGCGTCAGCAACAAGTTGTCGTGGGATTGGGCGTAGCGCACCAGCGGATGCGCCGCCGCGTCGAAATCAGGCTCATATTCACCGTCGAGCACATCGAGCGCGGCGCCGGCCAGCTTCCCGGATTCTAGCGCCTGCAGAAGCGCTGCCTCGTCGACCAACTCCGCCCGCGCGGTATTTATAAGGACGGCGCCGGGCCGGAAACGCCCGAACATACCGGCATCCAGCAGGCCGTCGGTCTCGTCGTTGGCCGGGGCGTGGATGGTGACCGCATCCGAGGCCCCGATCAGATCGCCCAGATCGGCGATTCGTTCCGGGCCCCCGGCTTCGACCTCGACGTAGGGATCGTAGTACCGCACTGTCATGCCGAACGCGGCGGCAAACTCCGCCATCTTGCCGCCCAGCCGCCCCAGCCCGACGATGCCGAGGTCCAGGCGCGAGAGCATGGCGGGCGCACCCCAATCGAAGCGGTTCCAGGTCCCTTGCTTGACGGCGTCGAAGGCCCAGGGTTGCCGCCGGGTCAGGGCCAAAAGGAGGCCGAAGGCATGCTCGGCCGTGGGCGTGATGGTCTCGAGAAAGTCCTGCTCGTCTTTCAACGAGAACACCGCGATGCCACGCTCCGCCGCCGCCGCCATGTCGATGTGGGGGACGCCGGTGGTGTTGGTGAGGATCGCCTTGAGCTTGGCGCAGCGATCCATCTTGGCCGCGTCGAAAGCGAACCCCAACGGGGCGAAGCAGGCTTCGACGCCAGCCAGGATCTCGTCGCTGTCACTACGGGGATCGGGCAGTTCGACGATGTCGAAATAATCGTTCAACGGTTGCCAGGCCTCGTCGCGGTATTCCAGCAGCGAATAATAGAGAATGCGGGGCTTGGTCATACCGGCGGCCTCAATAGGTCATTCGCTTATCAAGCAGGGCCGGCCCCAATTCAACATCGGCCAAGACTTCGACAATTCGTTTGTAGGCTGTGCCGTCGCCGAACGGCGGTGTCAGACCGCCGAGATTTTGACGAAATCCCTCGTCAAACGCCCGGTCCAGGGCTCGGGAAATGGCGGCCCGGTCGTAACCTACATCAAGGGTGTTGCCGGCCCGTTCCCGGCCGATCTGGCGGTCACCGATATTCACCGCCGGCAGGCCGAAATAGGGCGCTTCGATCAGGCCGGCCGAGGAATTGCCCACCAACGCCGCGGCCAATTTCTGCAGGCCGACGAAATCCGGCGCCGGGATGTTCTTGTGCACGGTCACCAGCGGCGGATTGGCCGACTTCTCGATCTCGCCGATGATGCCCTCGAACCCCTGATCGGAACAGGGATAGACCAACAGGGCCCGCACGCCCGCGTCGCTGACGGCAGCCATGGTTTCCGCCATCTGCGCGCCGCTCTGGTCGGCGACCGTGGAATCGGAGTGCTGCAGCACCAGCACGAACGGCTCATCCGACAAACCGTAGCGCCGGCGCAGCTCTTCCTCCGGCGTCACGTCGCCGAGAATAATCTGGTCGATGTGGGTGTCACCGACAACGTGGATGCGCCATTCCTCCTCGCCCATGCGCCGGATGCGTTCGGCCGACAGTTCGGTCGAGGGGAAATGGATATGCGCAAGCTTGGTGATGGCGTGGCGCACCGGTTCGTCCAGGCTGCCGGAGACATCGCCGCCCTGGACGTGGGCAATGGGGATGCGCAGGTTGTGGGCGGCGATGCAGGCGGCGAAAACCTCGCCCCGGTCGCCAATAACCAGCAAGATGTCGGGCGCCAGATCCGCCAGGACGTCGATCGACTTGGTCAGGCAAACGCCGACGGCGCGGCCCCGGTCGGCATTGCTATCACCTTCCTGGCCCATGTCGATGGCGGCGTCGACGCGGAAGCGGCCCTCGACTTCCTCGACCGTGCGGCCGAAGCGGTCGTAGAGATGCTGATCGGTGACGACGACCTTGAGTTCCATGTCGTCACGGTCGGCGATCAGGTTCATGGTCGGCGTCATGGCGCCGAAGCCGCCTCGTTTTCCCGACCAGACACAGATGCGGCGCTTCGACAAAACTCAGACCTCCTCAAGCCCGGACGGATCGATCGCCTCGTCGGCGGCGACGGCGGCGGCCAGACGGCGGCCCAGCAATTCACCCGCCCGGCTCGGCGGTACCCCGCCGCCGGGCCGCTTGGCCGCGAGATCGATTTCGGCCAGGACATGACCGGCCGGCAGGTCGCGCGCCGCCACCAGGGACTTGACCGCCCAGGCCTCGCCGGCTTTTTCCGAGGCCGAGATCTCCTTGCGGCCATGACCCAACTGGACCTCGATGCGGCGGATCGCGCCAACCAGATCGGCGAGATCTTCCGGTCCGGCGGAGACCTTCCAGTCCTGAGCGTTGGGCACGTCGCGCAGAATGGTGATGTGCTTTTCGACGATTCGGGCGCCGCGCGCGACGGCGGACAGGACCGCGAGATGATCCGGCGTATGGTCGGAGTAACCGACCGGCCCCGGGAAAGCCGCCGCCAACCGGTCCATGGCGCGCAGGTTGACGTCGCCATCCGGCGTCGGATAGGCGGTGACGCAATGCAGCAGCGCCGCCTTCCGGCAACCCGCCTCGCCTAACGCAGAAAGAGCCTCGGCCACGTCGTCTTCGCTGTACATGCCGGTGGACAGTATGACCGGTTTGCCGAGGGCTGCGAGTTTCTTGAGAAACTCGGGATTGTTGCGTTCGCCCGAACCGATCTTGATCGCCGGCACATCCAAATCCTTCAGCCAGGGTAAGCGCGTTTCGTCGTGCGCTGTCGCCATGAACAACAGGCCGCGCTTGTCGCAACGCTGCTTGAGGGCGCGGAATTCGTCCAGGCTGAGGTTACGCGGGCGCAGACGCTCACGCCATTCAGCAGCGCTCTCGGCGATCATCGCTTCGACATCAAAAAACTGGGTCTTGAAGACATCGGCCCCGGCATCGGCCGCCAGATCGACCAGCTGTTCCGCCAACTGGACATCGCCGAAATGGGCGACGCCAGCTTCGGCGATAATCAAGACAGGCGCCGAGCCGCCGACAGCACGGCCGCCGATCTCGAATTCGCTTTCGAACTCGGCCGAAACCTGTCCCCCGTTCATTTGACGCGCCGTTCCTTCATAGCCCGTTCATAGCCCTGATCGCGGCTTCTTATCAACCGCGAAGCGCATGCCGGCGTCACCGTTTGCCGCTGCAGCGGTAGTAGATTTTCTGGTACCCTGCGCCGCGGCGCAATACCGGCAGGATGTCCATGGCATATGCCACGAGCGGCGAGAGCGGCCCGAGGCTGATGCCGCTGAGCGCCCCGTAGGGAACTTTGTCGACTGTTTCGAAGGTATTTCCAAGGTGCGAGTCGATGTCGGCTTCGGCGTTAAACGCGCGCTTGGCAATGTTGAAGATCAACATGCCGCCGGGACGAGTCATGCCGACCAGCGCCCGCACACCATCTAAGGTTTGGGCGGGGTCGAAGTGTTGGTTGTTGAAAACCTGCACGCACACGACGCAATCGCCCTGGATCTCAAGACCGGCATCGCCGATGCGGCCTTTCACAGCCTCGGCGCCGGGGTAATCCTTCCGGCCCTTCTCCAGACGCTCGCCATCCAGATCCATGCCGATATAACGGCTCGTGCGGAAGAACGGGCGGTTCTGCATCCAGCCGCAGCCGACATCGAGGCCGATCTCCATCCCCTCGCTGCGGGCGAGATCGCGGTTGAGCCAATTATAAAGAAGCTGTTTTGCGGGTTTGGTGGAGAAACGAAACGCCATGTCGCTACCGTATCGCCCAGGATCGGGCGGGCGCATCCTATCCGCCCGTCCGGCCGAAGTCCAACCGCGAGTGGCGTTTGCTTGACGAGCGCGAACGCGCTAACGATAATGCGCCCGCGCCGCCTCATGCCCGGCCGGGTGCGCGGCGATCCGGGGCGCCGGTCCGGACATTTTACCGGTCGGTTCTTCAAGTAGAAAGGCAGCCGATGTCAGCTGTTACCGACATATCGGCGTTTTTGAACCGCCAGGGCCGGCGTGCGGCTCAAGCTGTCTCCAAGCCCGACCTGCTGGCCGCCAAATTGTCTCCCCCCTTGTTGAGTTTCGCGGCCAGGCACGGTTTTGCCAGACTGGCGGCGTGGCTGATCGGCATCCAGATGTCGGTCGTCAAGTCCGGCTTGCCAAAGGCCCAAGGCGGCATCCGAGCCCTCTATCTCAGCAAGATCGGTCTGTCCGAAGATGTCATGGCAAGTGTGGGTGAGGATCCGCGCTACACGCTCCTGTCGCTCGACCGCACCGCTCCCAAGGCGGTGGCCTTCGGTTTTCTGCCGCGAACAATGGGCGATAACGATTATCAAACGACGGATACCGAAATTAACGCGGCAAAACTGCGTCTGCGGACATTTTGGCACGCGGTCTGGAAGCATCTGAAGAAACAGACCGCTATCGACGTGATTCTGACCGGGAATTTCAGCTACTTCGCCGAACAGGAAATGGCGGCGGCGGCGGAGGCGCACGGTATCCGTTTTATCGCCATGCACAAGGAATGCCTCAAAAATCCCGGTCAGGAGAAATTCTACCGCCGCGTCTACGCGACGCGGAAAATTCCGTTTCAGGGGTCTCTTGTCCTCACCTACAATCGGATCGAACGGGATATTCAAATCGATTCAGGCCGGACACCGGGTGACCGCATGGCCATTTGCGGCATGCCCCGATTGGATTTCATCCATAATTGGCGCCAGGCCCACGCCGGCGACGATCAGGACGCGGACGGCAAGCCGACCGTCACTTTCATGTCCTTCAACCCCGTTACGGGCACGCCTTTCATTGGCTCCAAGGGCGAGCGTACATTCGAAGTGCTGGACGATGACCTCGAGAACATCCGCTGGACCAATCTGGTCCACAACAGCCACCTGGCCATGGTTCGCCTGGCCGAGCAAAATCCGGACATCCACGTGATCATCAAGACCAAGAACGGCGCCCGCAATTTGAAGGCACTCAAACCGGTTTTCGGTGACAATTTCTCGGGACCGGACAATTTCGAGATAATCGTCGGGGGTGATCCGTTCCGCATGATCATCGAAAGCGACGTGGTCTGCGCCTTCAACTCCACGACCATATTTGAATCGTTAGCTGCCAACGTGCCGGTGGTCATACCCTACTTCGACGAGGCCGCCGACACGGCCACGAAGCCCTACGTGATCGACCTTGGCGAAGCCACCGACCGAGCGAATTCGGTTGAAGAGTTCATCGATAAAACGGCCGCGCGTGCGCGCCAGCGCACGTCGAAAGGCCGCAACACCGATCTCGGCCCCGAGCAATTGCAGATGTTGGACCACTGGCTGGGCAACCCCGACGGTAACGCCTCAAAGCGGGTGGCGGATACCGTCTACGACCATGTCAAAGCGCACCAGGGCAAGCCCCTGTCGTTCGTCACCGAGCCCGCCGCCACATCTCCGGTGGAAACGCCGTCAATCCCGCAGGCCGCCAGGGCCGCCGACCGGTAGTATCCGATAATGTGGGTAACGCTTCGCCGGGAGATGTGGTGGGCCTTGTTTCGCTGGTCGGCCCGCTTGGATCAGCCGGCACTTGCGGCCCGGCTCCTGAAAGCCGCCATCGAGCCCCTGCAGGGCCCCGCCGGCGGGGGTGCCAAACGCGTTCTCATGCTGGCCAAGCAAGGTTTGGCGGAGGACGGCCGAACGGCGTTCGGCAACGACCCCCGGTTCTCGCTTCATGCCCTGGATGCTGTCGAAATCAAGGCGTTCAAAGCTTTGGCTTCAATATTTCTGCCGCGGGAGGTCGACGACTACGCTTATGTGTCAGACGACCCGGCCATCATCGCGGCCAAGGCGCGTTACCGAGATTTTCTCGGCCGCATGTGGCAGAGGTTTCAGGCTCTCCAGCGCTTCGATGCGGTGGTGACTGCCAATTTCACGTATTACGCGGAGCGGGAACTGGCTGCGGCGCTGGAAGCTCAGGGCACGCCCTTCGTCGTGCTGCACAAGGAAAACCTGAAGAGCCCCGGCCGCATGGAATTCTTTACCGAAATTTACCGGACCCGGCGGGGACCCTTTTCCGGCCGGCGCATTCTGGTCTACAACGACCTCGAACGCCGTGTCCAAAGGGCCGCGGAAATCGCATCCGATGACCGTATTACCGTGACCGGCATGCCTAGGCTCGACAACGTGCATGCCTGGCGGCGGGAAAACGCGGGCCGGACACGTGAAGACGGCGTTCGCCCCAACGTCCTGTTCTTTTCCTTCATGGCCAAGACCGGCCTGCCGCGCATTGCTCGTAAAGCCGGCTTCGCCGACCCGAGCAAACGCGAAACCATCGGCGACGAGCGCGATCATCTCGACTGGGCGGAACTTACTGCCGGTGTCCACCGCGCCGCTGTCGAGTTGGCCCGGGCGGCGCCCCACATCGATGTCATCGTGAAATCGAAACCGACTCCGCTCGAAGTGGCTGCGTTAAATAAGGAAATCGAGGCCTGCGGACCCCGGCCCGCCAACCTCAGCACAATTTCGGGCGGTGACCCGCTTAAACTGATCCTTCGGGCCGACGCCGTATTCGCTTTCAACACCACGGCCGCCTTCGAAGCCATCGCGGCGGGCAAACCCCTCGTCACCGCCGCATTCGCCGAGGCTCTGAAAGCGGACCGAGAGCCCTATATCGTCGACCTTGGCGGGGCGGCGATTTACGCCGACTCGCCGGAGGATCTCGCCATGCGTCTGCGTACGCTGGCGGAAGCCGCCCGGCCCGTTCCGGCTGAATTGGCCAAACAGGAACTGGACCTGTTGGAAACCTGGACCGGCAATCCCGATGGAAATGCCGCCAAACGGGCCGCCGACGCGTTGTGGGCGGAAGTTGGAGAGCAAGGCAAGCGTCCTTAGCGCTGACATTCCACATGACTTCCGGCGACCGGTCCGGGTGACAGTTCGGGCAATTTCGCATACGGTTGGAAGATCAAACTTTCATGAGGAATTGCTCATATGCTTGACGTCGTCGCCCTGACCAGTCTCGCCAAGGCCGCCGGTTGCGCCGCCAAAATCAGCCAGGCGGATTTGAAGGCCGCGCTCTCGCGCCTACCGGTGACGGAAGACCACCGCGTCCTGGTGGGACATGGCACGGCGGATGACGCGGCAGTGGTCAAACTGACCGACGACCTCGCGCTGGTCGAAACGGTCGACATCTTTCCGCCCATCGTGGACGACCCCTTCGATTTTGGCCGCATCGCCGCCGCCAATGCGCTGAGCGACATCTACGCAATGGGGGCCCAGCCTCTCAACGCCTTGAGTTTCGTTGCCTGGCCGGTCGATACACTCGGGCTGGAACAGCTGGGCAAGGTATTCGAGGGCGCCTCGGCAATCTGCACGGAAGCGGGCGTGGCGATATCCGGCGGGCATTCCATCGTCGACGAGGAACCGAAATTCGGCCTCTTCGTCACCGGAACGGTGCACCCCGGCCGGATCGTCAGCAATTCCGGCGCCCGCCCAGGCGATGCCCTGGTCCTCACCAAGAGAATCGGCACCGGCATTCTGACGACGGCGGTTAAAAGAGGCCGTCTTGATGAGAGCGGTCTCAAGGCGGCGATTGCCGGCATGACGACATTGAACCGCGACGCCGCTGGCGTGATGACCGAGATCGGCGTCCATGCCGCCACCGACATCACCGGTTTCGGCCTGCTCGGACATCTCGGCAATATGCTGAATGCCTCCAGCGAAGACGCGGCATCACCGATCGGCGCGCGCTTGACCTATGCCGACGTGCCGTTGCTTGACGGCGTCGAGGCTTTCCTGGCCGAAGGCCTCTGTCCGGGCGGCACCAAACGAAATCTCGAATATGCCGCGCCGAACGCCCGTTTCGCCGATCACCTGGCCGAGGAACAACAGCTGCTGCTGGCCGACGCGCAGACCTCGGGCGGGTTGTTGATGGCGGTGGCGCCCGCGGATCTTAACGCCCTCCTGGACGGTCTGCGCGACCGTGGCGTACCGGTTCAGGCCGTTATCGGCTGGCTCGAAGAGGCCGACGAGCCCGGCCGCATCGTCGTCACATAACCGACCGGCAGAATGTCCAGTTTGAAATTCGGCAAGCTTCCCACGTATTTGGGCTATCAGGTTCGCCAGGCCCAATCGGCGGTGTTTCGCGATTTTACCCGCATCACCAGGGAGGTGGGCCTGAGCCCCGGAGAATTCAGCCTACTCAGCATGGTCGCGGCCAATCCCGGTGTCACGCAGCTGGCGTTGACGGAGGTTTACCGGCTGGATAAATCGACGCTGTCGTATTCGATCAACCGGCTGCGTGAGCGCGGACTGCTGCGGCGCGAACGCGATCGAAACGATGGCCGCTACTACTCGCTATGGCTGACGGACGAGGGCGCCGCCCTGCTCGAACAGGCGACGGCGGAGGTTGAGAGCCAGGAGCGGCTGATGGACGCGGTCCTGGAGCCGGGAGAACGCGACCAACTCCTCGGCCTGTTGAAGAAGCTGAGCCGTGCTTTCGACTGTTAGCTCTACTCCTTGTGGCCGGTTATCTCCGCGATGTATTCAATCAGGGAACTGAGGTCGGTTTCGCTGCCGATGCGCTGCATCGGCATTTTGGTTCCGGGAATGAAATGGTCGGGTCCATCGCGGAACAAGGCGGCGATATTGCGCCGTGTCCAGTCGAACCCCGCCCGCTTCAGGACGTCGGAGTAATGATAATCCGCGACAGTCCCGGCCGGGCGGCCAATCAATGCCTCAAAATGGGGGCCCGAGCGCTTGCGCGCCTTGGCCGAAATGGCGTGACAGCGGGCGCATTTTCGAAACAGCCTCGCGCCTGGGTGATTGCTTTTTAACCAGGGTTTGGGTTCATTATCGTCTGCCAGCGCCGTACCGATCCGGTCACCGGTCGCAAGATGCCAGACACGGGCCGATTCATCGCTACCACCCGTCACGACGAAACGCGCATCCGGCGTGTAGGCCACGGCCCACGCGGCCCGGTCGTGTACCCTCAGGCTGCCGACCGAGGCGGCGTTGTCGAGGTTCCAGATCTGCAGGATGCCAAAGCGGTCGACGGTCACGGCTGTCTTGCTGTTTTGCGCGACCGAAAGGCCGAAAACGGGACCTTCATGCCCCTTGAGAGCCGCTATTTCAGTTTGCGCCGCGACATCCCACAACCGGACCGTGCCATCCGTGCCGCTGCTGATCAGCCGTTTTCCGTCCGGCAGGGCGGCGATTTGCGTCACCCCCCAGCCGTGGCCTTTTAGTTCTCCGGTCTGGTTCCCGCTGGCGGTGTCGAACAACCGGATGACGCCGTCATGCCCGCCGCCAGCCAACACATTGCCGCCCGGCACGAAGGCCACGGCATTGAGGTTCGTTGGAATCTCGATCGCCCGTAGTTCCTTGCCGCTATCGAGATTCCAAAACCGGATGGTGCGATCCCAGCCGCCCGTCACGGCCAGCCGTCCCGCCTGATCAACCGCCACGGTCATTACCTTGGCCCGATGTCCGTTCAGACGAAGTTTTGGCTGACCGGTCTTCAAATCCCAAAGTATGGCGCTGCCGTCGTCGCTGGCCGTAAGCGCCCGCTGTCCGTCGGGCAGAAAGGCCACGGCGTTCACGGGGGCGTCGTGGCCGCTTAAATCGGCGATCTCGATCTGTTCCACGAAATCCCACAGTTTTACGGCGTGATCGAAGCCGGCGGTCAGGACACGGGCGCCGTCGGGCGAGACGGCAACGCTGCGCACCATGCCGCCATGACCGATCATGTCCGCGCGCAGGGCGGGCGCCGCCGCAACCGAACAAAGCGCGGCGAGCAGGATGTGGGCTTTAGCTGTCCAAATCCTCGCCGTCATCGCGTTCACGCAGGTAGTCGTCGGTCGTTCGGATGCGCGGGCGCTTTCCCGACGCCATGGGTTGAGGCGTCTCGAACATGTCGACGACGCGGCAATCCTCACACATCTTGAGACGCTCCAATGCCGCCGGATCCTTTGCAAACATCGGATTGTCGGCCAGCTTCTCCATCATTTTGTCAATGGTGGATTGCACGGCGAAGGGCTTGCCGCAGCTGACGCAATTAAAGGGCTCCTCCTCCTTGACGATGATCCAGTCCCGCGCTTCCGGCCGTAGATTGAGGCGCGGCACCAGCGTGATCACAGCTTCCGGACAAGTGACGCGGCACAAGCCGCATTGCACGCAGGCGGCTTCGTTGAAGCGCAGCATCGGACTGTCGGGATTGTCGCCTAGCGCGCCGACCGGGCAGACCGACACGCAGGCCAGGCAAAGCGTGCAGCCCGGCGCATCGACCGCCATGGTGCCGACCGGTGCGCCTTCCGGCATGGCGACGACGTCGACCGGTTCTGGTGCATGTTCGTGTAGATGGGCCGCCGCCAGGTTCAGGTTCGCCCGCTTGCGCTCCATCGCCGCGGCGGAACCGGGCGGGCAGCCCGACACCGGCGCCAGGTCGTAAAGCATGGCCTCGAGGGCTTCCGGATCGGGATTGTCGAACAACTCGATCCGGCCCAACCCGTAACCGAGGCCGTCCAGCGCCGCCTCCGCGAACGAGAGTTGGGCCGGCAGACCGACATAGTCGTCCGGTTTGTCAGGTGACGTCAGCAGCAGAACCTTTTCGGCGCCATAAGCGAGAGCGCTCATCAGGAACTCGAAGCCGATCTGGGCGACCTGGTTGACCGCGAACGGCAGGACGCCCGCCGGCAGTCCCCGGAAATGCCGCGCGGCAGCGCTTATCATTTCATCTCCCGTGTCGGTGTCATGCACCAGTAGGACGGCGTGCTTTCCGCCGGCATCATGGTAGGTCGTCAGGATCGTCCGCAGTCGCTCGAACAGCGCCTTGGTGCCCGGCAGCGCATAGTTTGCGGCGTCGGTGGGGCAAACGCCGGCGCAGTTGCCGCAACCGGCGCAGAGGTGCGGATCGAACGCCACCACATCGCCTGCAGGTTGGATTGCGCCGGCGGGACAGAGGTCCAGGCAGCGCGTACAACCCGTCACGTTGTTGCGGGAATGGGTACACCGGCTGTCGTCGAACGACACGTACAAGGGTTTTTCGAACTCACCCGCCATCTGCTGCAGATCGCCGACAATACGCTCCACGCCCGCGGCATAGCCGGGATCGGGGTGCTCGTAGCCGTCGCGTTTGTCCGGCGAGGGGAACAGGGCATCGCCACCGCGAAGATCGAGGATCAGGTCGGCCGGCAAAACCGCCGCCGACCCCGGCTCGAATTCGATCATGCCGCGGGCCGATGGTTGGGCCGGCGCCAGATCGCCAAATTCGATTTCGAAATTCCCGAAGCTGCCGCGCGCCGCCGCCGGCGTCCCCTGGTAGACGAGGAAACCCGTTACCGCCGGCGGCGCTAATTCCACACCCTCCGGCAATACCAGCGTGACATCGAGGGTATCGGACAACCGAACGGCTATGTCCAGCGCATCGGCGTCACCGCCAAGCACGACGATCCGCCCCTCCGATATCAGCGTTATGCTGCCGGCCGCCAGGATGTCGAGCGCGGCTTCGGCGATCAGCGCCGCCATCTTGGGCGCAGCGCTTGCGCCTTCCCGGGACCAGCCGGCGCGTTCGCGGATATTGGTGAATGTCAGGGACGGCTCGTTGGCGGCGTCGGCTTCGCGCTCAATCATGGTCTCCGCGAAGACCGGCGCTTCCTGCGTGCAGCAGACCAGCAGCGGCTCACGCTGATCGAGCTGGTTTTTGAACATCCCGATCTGCCGGCGGCAGAGCTGGGTGTGGATATCCGGGGCGTCCGCCCCCAATGCCCGCGCAATGGCCTTCCCGTCGATGGACATTGTGCCATCGCAGTCGCACAGCAGGACCGATTTCTGACCGGCTTTCATAACGAGCTTGTCCCCCCGGAAAGGCGCGCCTCTTAGCTCTAGCCAATCGCGCCCGGAAATACAAATGGTTCGATGCAGGCCGGTGACAAATCGGCGTGACCAACGTAATCCCCTCTTGCGGCGATACCGCGGTTGGGCACATCCTGTTTTTCGAACAAGCGAATGGGGGATGCGTTGAACCCGAAACCGGCCGATTCCATGCCGCTCGGCATCGTCGTCGAACGCCGCGAGGTCGATCACGCCTGGCAGGATCACGAGTGGCGGGTGGTCGGCGTCATGCCCGGCGCCGCCCCGGTAACCGAGCCCTTACGCCTTGACGAGGTCGCGGGCCGGCAGCGCTATCAGGCGGCAACGCTGGAGGTTGAACTCTACCCCGGCGAGACCGAAGGTTACCGGGCCAACCTTTCCAGTCAGGCCGTTGTTTTTGTGGTCTTGCGGGATCAGGACGACGAAGGGCCGGGTGACGGCCTGGAGCCTTTCCTGGCGACCGTCTGCCCCTATGAAGCCCAGGATTATATGGACAGCGGCGAGGAGCAGGTCGACACCGTCGCCCTGCCGCCCGATATGAAGGCCTGGCTCGCCGACTTCGTCAACAGGCACCATGTCGACCAGCCGTTCAAGAAACGCAAGCGCGACGAACGGCCGGAGAAAAGTACATGAGCGACGAGGAAGAAGGCTTCGCCAAACGCTGGTCTCGCCGCAAACAGGAAGCAAGGCTGGAAGAGAAGTCTGCTGTCGCCGGGCCCGAACATATCTCCGGGGGCGGCGAACTTGCTATCCCGGATGATGGCGACGCGGTGGAAACGCCGGAGACGCCGGTCCCCGACCTCCCCGATATCGAAGACCTGGATGCCGATTCCGATTTTACGCCGTTTATGCAGGCCGGCGTGCCCGAGTCTATTCAACGGCTGGCTTTGCGCAAACTTTGGCAATCAAACCCGGCCCTGGCCAACCTCGACGGCCTCAACGATTATGACGACGATTTCAAATCGCTGCTGGAAGCCGGCGCCGAATATATCGCCAAGGCCCGTGAGGCCGGCGAAAAATTCATCGGTGAAATCGAGGACGAACCCGAAGATGAGGTCGAAGAGACAATCGCCGACGCCGAAGAAGACCCCACGGTGGAGGATACTGATGAGGAAATTGGTTCCGAAGAGACCTAAATAATACTGCGTCGCAGCCATTGCGATGCAACATGACGGCTTTCTAATATATTGTTATTAAATGGATTTCCTACACCCGTTCACCGATTCGTTGATTGACCCTGTACGCGGTTCGGGCGTATACTTGGAACAATTATAATAAAGGTGCGCCGCGTTAACAGCGCAGCCTAAACAACCGGTCCGTGGTGTCGCCCAGGGGTAATGGTTGAGGCGATGTGCGGACCGTCCGGGAGGGGAACCTTTGGACGCGTCTGAAATCGACGCCCAAGACGGCATTGAGGTGCAATACCTCGATACGGGAGACGTCAGCGAAGAGGATTTTCTCCGTGCCGGCCTCTATGCGCTATTGGGCCGAGCACTCGCCGCACCCCCCGAAGAAGACACCCTCGCACAACTTGCCGATTTGACGGGCGACGACAGTCCTTTGGGACTCGCTTTGGCGGCCTTGGGCGCCGCCGCCCGGGCGAGCAGTCCGGCGCCCGCCAGCGATGAATACCATGCCCTGTTCATCGGCGTGAACGGCGGCGAGCTCAATCCCTACGCCTCGTTCTATTTGACCGGTTTTCTCTACGAAAAACCGCTGGCCGAACTGCGCGATACCATGACCGCCCTCGGCATTGAACATGCGGATGACGTCGCTGAGCCGGAAGATCACATCGCCAGCATCTGCGAGATGATGGCCGGCCTGATCACCGGATCGTTCGGCGCGCCCGTCGACATCGGCACGCAACGGGACTTCTACAATGCCCACGTCGGTCCCTGGGCGACGAAATTTTTTGAGGATTTGGAGCGCGCCCAATCTGCGGCTCTTTACATGCCGCTCGGCGCCGTCGGGCGGTTGTTCATGGATATCGAAAGACAGGCGTTCAAGATGGCGGCCTGACAGCCGCCGCGACACGAGTTGTTTTCTATTTTCGTCTTCAATTGGTTCCCAGATTTGTTGCTATTTCAACCCATCATCAGACAGGGGTTTGACAACATGCGTAAGGAAGAAAAACCAACCAAGGAAGCGACAAGCCGGCGCGACTTTTTCAAGTTGGCCGGAGTCGGTGCGGCAAGCGCTGCGGCGGCCACGATCGGCGGCAAACCGTCGGAGGCTGAAGCAGCCTCGGCGGACCGCAAGGATCGCGGCTACCAACTAACCGACCACGTCAAAAAAGCGTACTCGGCAGCAAGGTTCTAAGCGCCTTGAAGAGGACGCCAACAAGATAAACAAGCACCCGGAACATCAGGTTTCCGGGATAGGGAGAGAATCATGCTCAGGAAAAAATCCAGCGGGGTGGCGATTGGCCCCCGTTTGGCGAAGACCCTGACCAGCGTCGCCGGCGAAACCGTCGACCGGCGGACATTCTTGAAACGCTCCGGCCTGGCGGCCAGCGGCATCGCAGCCGCGGGCGCGCTTAGTCTCGGCACGGTCAAGAAGGCCGACGCCCAGGCGGCGGCGGGCAAGGCCCAGATCAAGATGGTCACGTCTGTTTGTACGCACTGCTCGGTCGGCTGCGCCATCGACGCCGAAGTTCAGGGCGGCGTATGGGTCGGTCAGGAACCAAACTTCGACAGCCCCTTCAACCTCGGCGGCCATTGCGCCAAGGGCGCATCGGTGCGCGAGCATGCGCACGGCGAACGCCGGGCGCGTTATCCGATGAAGCTGGAAGGCGGCAAATGGAAACGGGTCTCCTGGGACCAGGCGGTCAACGACATCGGCGACAAGATGTTGGAGATCCGCAAGGCGTCGGGACCGGATAGCGTCTACTGGCTCGGTTCGGCCAAGTTCAGCAACGAACAGTCTTACCTGTTCCGCAAGTTCGCGGCCTTCTGGGGCTCGAACAACGTCGATCACCAGGCCCGCATCTGCCATTCGACCACGGTCGCCGGCGTTGCCAACACCTGGGGCTACGGCGCCATGACGAATTCGTTCAACGACATCCAGAATTCGCGGGCGATCTTCATGATCGGCTCCAACGCGGCGGAAGCGCACCCCGTTGCCATGCTCCATCTGATGAAGGCCAAGGAGCAGAACAACGCGCC
>CAYOAD010000038.1:0-1339 GCA_964401845.1 uncultured Rhodospirillaceae bacterium
ATATATGGGTAGCAAGGAAATTTAATATTTTTTCTATTTTAAATCAACCATTTACACATAGAATTTGGCGGAGAGGGTGGGATTCGAACCCACGATACGGTTGCCCGTATACTCGCGTTCCAGGCGAGCGCCTTCGACCACTCGGCCACCTCTCCGGCGGGGCGGAACCTAACACTGCGGCCCGCCGGTTTCAACACATCAGGCGGCTAATTACAGGTGAGGTCCTCGCGGTAAATTTCGAGGTGTAACTGCGCGCCCCGGGGCCCGGCGCGGCACATCCATTTGCGCGCCTCCGCCGCGCCGTCGGGCGAGGGCAGAACCTGTTCGGCGAGGTAGCGCGCCAGCAGCAACTGCACGCCCGAGTGGCCCGCTTCGGCCCCGTCATTGAGGATCTTCTGGGCCTTCAGGACGTCGCGCTTGATGTCGTCACCGGCGATGTACATCAGCGCCAGCGCCGAGAAGGCGGCGCCCAGGCCGGCGTCGCGGGCTTTTTCATAGTGCGCCACGGCCTTCGGGATATCGCGCTTCACCAGGTCGCCCTGGCGGTGCAGTACGGCCAGGGAGAAATCGGCAAAGGCGTTGCCCTCCTTGGCGTAACCCTGCAGCAGGCCGAGGCCCTTGGCGACGTCTTTTTCCGTGCCCTTGCCTTCGATGATCCAGGTGCCGTAAGTCGCCTGGGCATAGTTGCTGCCCTGGGCCGCGGCCTTTTCCGCCCAGAACGTGGCGCGGTCCTGGTCGGCCTTGAAGTAGGCGCCCGAGGCATACCCGCTGGTCAGCAGCAGTTGGGCGGCGAGGTAGCCAGCTGCCGCCGCCCGTTCGAGCTCAGCCTTGCCTTCCTCTCCCTTGGCATGCAGCAGCATCACCCGGCCGTATTGATAGGCCAGGCGGGGAACGTCCGGATTGGCGGCGGCGTCGCGGGCGCAAGCGGCCAGGGTGGCGTCGTTCATCAAAAGCTTGAGGTCGGCGCCGTCAGTCACGCGGCCGCGGTCGCGGGGATCGGTGGCGTCGCGGTCGCATTCGGTAATGTCGGCGGCCTTGGCCGGGAGGGCCGCGATCGCGCACGCGGCGATCAGCAAAACGGGAAGGGTCAAACGCATGGCCTGATGGTCTCCGGAAATCCTTGGGAAAAAATCGCAGCGCACTCTATCACGGGAAATTACACAATTTGATCAAAGGATTGCGAGATGCTTGCGAACTGGTTGCGCCACACCCAAATCCCGGTAATCTCCCGGGCAAAGGAATCGAAAAATGATCATCGGACGCATAATCGGCTGGTTGATAACAGCAGTGGCCCTGATGGCCGCCGGCGCGGAAGTCGTGGCGGCGCTGGAGGACGGCG
>CAYOAD010000038.1:1439-23338 GCA_964401845.1 uncultured Rhodospirillaceae bacterium
GCAGTGGCCCTGATGGCCGCCGGCGCGGAAGTCGTGGCGGCGCTGGAGGACGGCGGCTACCGTGGCTTGGCCATCGGTGAACTTTGGTACCTGCTGGACCGCGAAAGCCTCAACGTCAGCCAGGCCGTGGTGCAGCGCTACGTCCTGCCGGCGCTGTGGGACGGCGTTGTCTTCCTCTTGCTGCAACCCGCCTGGCTGGTCTTCGGCATCGCTGGGCCGGTCATAGTGCTGATTTTCGGCTCCAACCGGGAACGCCGGGAAAAAGCCGGGTAACGGCCGCGCCGCGCATCCCCCCGAACACCACCCATTCATCGAACAGTCTCAGCCGTTCGACCTGACGACCTTGTAGATGTCGGTTTCGCTGGTGCGGCCGCGAAGCCGGACGCCGCCGACCGGGGAGGCGCTGATGCTGTCGGGCAACTCCATCATTGCCAGCAATTCCCCGGATACCAGCAGCGGGTTGCCGCTTTCCTTGCAGTATTCCTCGATCCTTGCGGCGGTATTTACGGTGTCGCCGAAATAGACGATCTCGTGCTTGTCGTCACCGCATTCGGCGGCGACGACGGGACCGCCGTGCAACCCAATGCGGTAAGTCGGCACGGCACCGAAGCGCTTCCGATAATCCGCCGCCCGTTCGGCGATCCGGTCGTTTATGGCGAAGCAGCACTGCAGACAGGCGGCATCGCGAATGCCCTTGACGAGGGGCCATGTGACCACCACCTCGTCGCCGATATAGCGGTGCGTTTCACCGCCATAGGCGACCGTTGCCTGGGCCACGTCGAAGAAGAAGCGGCTGATCATCATGTTGCCCAACACGCGCCCGCCGACGACCGAGCGGACGGCCAGGATGAGCTGAAAAACCAGGGCCAGGGCAAAGGCGACGACCACATCGACGGCGAAGAAAGTGGGTGCGTTACTGGCAGCCAGCCGTTCGGGAAGAACGATCATGCCGCCGAACAGCAGAACGGCGACGATGATGGCGGTCATCAGCGCCGTTTTGACAAGAACCGAGGCGAAAAACGGCAGACGCCTGAACCACTCAGCGCCCTTGCCACGGGCGTAGAAGACTTCAAACCAGCCGATGGACAGACCGAACATCACGCCGTGGACAGCAAACCTCAGCAGGACTTCCGGCGGCGCGTCGAAACCCTGAAAGCGGCCGATGATGGGTCCGTAACCCATGGCGAACAGCGCCGAGCCGACGACAATGCCGCCAAGCAGTAGCAATTGGCCTCTCGTCCTCCCGCTCATTTCCCGACCGCCTTCCGGTTTGCGGCTACGCCGTCATCGCCCGATGGTCATCCCGGAGCCAGACGTAAATCGCCGGTATGACCAGCAGCGTCAGCGCCGTCGATGAGGCCAGACCGAACAGCATCGATATGGCCAGACCCTGAAAGATCGGGTCTGTCAGGATGACGGAGGCGCCGAGCATGGCGGCAATGGCGGTGAGGAATATGGGCTTGAAGCGGATAGCGCCGGCGTCCAGCAGAACGTTGCGGATGGGGGTGTCTCCGCCTTGGCGAGCCCGGATGAAATCGATGAGCAGGATGGAATTACGCACCACGATGCCGGCCAGCGCGATAAAACCGATCATCGATGTCGCGGTAAAGGCCGCAGAGAACAGCCAGTGCCCCACCATGATCCCGATCAGCGTCAGGGGGACTGGCACCAGCACGACCAGCGGTACCTTGAAGCTGCCGAACTGGGCGACCACGAGAAGATAGATGCCGAGGATCGCCACGATGAAGGCGCCCCCCATGTCGCGGAAGGTGACCCAGGTGATCTCCCACTCGCCGTCCCAAAGGATCGAAACCCCGCTTTCGTCAGCCGGTTGACCATGCAGAAGAACGTTCGGCGTCCCCCCGGGCCAGGACATGGCGTCGATCTGTTCCTGAATGGCCAGCATACCGTAGACCGGCGCTTCGAATTTCCCGGCCATCTCGGCCATCACCATTTCAGCGAACCGGCCGTCGCGGCGGAACAGCGGGTGGGAGGCCGCCTCTTCGGACAAGGAGACCACGTCGCCCAGTTCGACCCAACCGCCGGTCAGCGTCGGCACGGGGGTGGACAGCAATCGCTCCGATGGGGTCAGTTCCCGGCGTGGCAGACGCACGACGATTTCCGTCGGATTTGCGCCGCCGCCCTGGTGGGAGTAGCCGACCGCAACGCCGCCCAGCAAAGCGGCCAGCGTGTCGTAGACCGCCTCTTCCTCGACGCGGTGAAATTCGAGGTTTTCCTGGTCGATGGAAAAACGGATGCGCGGGCTGGTTTCGCCCCAACTGTCATCGACGTCAACCACGAAGTCGACCGCCTCGAACGCCGTCTTGAGGCGGGTGGCCGCGGCCCGGCGCGTCTCGATGTCCGGGCCGTAAACTTCCGCCAGAAGGGTCGCCAGCACGGGCGGACCGGGCGGCACTTCGACGACCTTGAGGGCGGCACCGGCCGGCAATTGCAGACCGTCAAGCCGCGCCCGGATATCGAGCGCTACCTCGTGACTGGCCCGGTCGCGATCATGCTTTGGTAGCAGATTGAGTTGCAGTTCGGCCTGGTCGGGACGGCTGCGGAAATAGTAATGCCGCACCAGTCCGTTGAAGTTGAAGGGCGCGGCAGTGCCGACATAAGCCTGGGCATGGACCAGTTCGGGCAATCCCTCCAGCCGCCGCGCCGCCGCCAGCAGGTGACGTTCCGTACCTTCCAGCGTCGTGCCCCGGGGCATATCCAGCACCAGGGAAAGCTCCGATTTATTGTCGAACGGCAGCAGCTTGACGACGACGTCCTGCGTATAGAAAAGCGTCAGGCTCGACAGGGTAAGTACGGTAACGACAGCGAGAAATATCTTGGACCTCGCCCGGCCCCGGAGCAGGGGACCGGCTACGGCAAGGTAGGTCCGGCCCAGAAAGCCGATATCCTCGTGGCCGCCGCCCGGGTCCGCATTTTCGGCGCCTGCTTTGGGCCGGCGGCGGAGTTTGAACATCAGCCAGGGCGTGATCACCATCGCAACGAACAACGAAAACAGCATAGCGGCGGAGGCGTTGACGGGGATGGGGCTCATGTAAGGCCCCATCAGGCCCGACACGAACAGCATCGGCAGCAGGGCGGCGATAATCGTAAACGTCGCGATGATGGTCGGATTGCCGACCTCCGCCACGGCGTCGATGGCGGTCAGCATCGCATCCTTCGGCCCGAGCCGACGCCAGTGCCGGTCGATGTTCTCGACAACGACGATGGCGTCGTCGACCAGAATGCCGATGGAGAAAATCAGCGCAAACATGCTGACCCGGTTGATGGTGTAGCCCATCAGCCAAGCGGCGAAAAACGTCAGGAGGATGGTCGTGGGAATGACGACGAGAACGACCACGCCCTCGCGCCAGCCGAGAAACAGGGTCAACAGCGCCACGATGGATACGGATGCCAGAACCAGATGGAACAGCAATTCATCGGCCTTGTCCGAGGCCGTTTCGCCGTAGTTGCGGGTAACGGTTACCTCGACGCCGGCGGGAATAAGCCGACCCTTGATCCGCTCCAGTTGCGCCAGCAGATCGTCGGCGATGGTCACGGCGTTGCTGCCTTGGCGCTTGGCCAGGGCCAGACTGACCGCCGGGCGCAAATCCAGTTTTCCCTGTTCGCCGGGCACCATGTGCCAGGCGCGGTGCTCGCTCTGGGCCGATCCGTAGACGACCTCGGCCACGTCCTTCAGATAGACCGGGCGGCCGTCATAGGTCGTGACCAGCAGCAATGACACATCGGCGCCGCCGCTCAGGGTTTGTCCGGCAACGACCGGTAGGTGCTGGCCCAATCGGCGCATGCCTCCAACCGCGAAGGCGCGGTTGGCGTGTCGTACCTTGTCGACCAATTGGTTCAGGGCGACGCCGTAAAGCGAGAGCTTTTCGGGATCGGGCTCGATACGGATCTGGGTGGGCCGGCCGCCGGCGATGAAGGTGCGGCCGACATCCTGCACTTTACGAAGTTCATGCTGCAGTTCCTCGGCCACTTCAAACAACGTGTTGTCGTTCCAGCGGTCTCCGCTGCCGGCCTTGGGCGACAGGGTCAGGACCATGATCGGGACGTCGTTGATGCCCTTTCCGACAATCAGGGGTTCGGGGATGCCGATGGGAACGCGATGCAGATTGGCGCGGATCTGTTCGTGTACCCTGAGGATGGCGCGATCCGGGTCGTGCCCGACGTCAAATCTCACCGTCACGATGACGACATCGTCCTCCGTGACCGAATAGACGTGCTCCACGTTGTCGATGCCGCGGACGATGTCCTCCAACGGTTTGGTGACGAGTTCCGCACCGTCGCGCGCCTTCAGGCCGTTCGTCTGCACGACGATGTCGACCATGGGCACGCTGATTTGCGGCTCTTCCTCGCGGGGTAGCAAGGCGAGAGCAAGCGCCCCGACGGCGATAGACGCCAGCAGCAAGAGCGGGGTCAGGGGGGAACGGATGAATACTTTGGCCAGCCATCCGGAAACGCCTAGTTTCATGGCAGCTGCATCCGATCACCGGGCTTCAGGCCCGCAAGTATTTCGACGCCGTCCTTGTGCTGCGCGCCCACCTGTACGGCAACTTCGACGCCATCGCTCAAGCGCACGAAGCTGACGCCGAAGCGTTTGTAGACAAAGGTATCTGGGATGACGATGGCGCGGCGTTTGCCGGCGGGAACCCAGACGCGCACGCGCTCGCCGACGAAGAAATCGCCAAGCCCCTCGACCGCGACGTCCGCGACAATCTGGCCCTGTTGCAGCTTGGGATAGACCTGGCGGACGGCACCCTGTCGGATTCTTGGATCGTGTACCGCCAGCCCCCGGCCCCCGACCAGCGCCACGTCTCCCCGCTTCAGGAAACGGGCATGCCGCTCGGGCAGACGCACCCGGAGGATAAAGCGTTCCGCCGCGATTTCGGCGATGGCTTCACCGGGCATAACGACGGTGCCGGCCGTAACATTGACACTGAGCACGCGTCCCGCCTTCGGCGCCAGGACCTTGCCTTCGGTGCGGCTCTGGGCCAGCACGGCGCGTTCGGCTTTCACGGCCGCGATTTCGGCAACCACGACCTGATGATTGGCTTCCGCCTGATCGAGCCGCGACTGGCTCATTGTTCCGGATTTCCGTAGCTTCCGGGTCCGTGAGAGTTCACTGCGGGCCAGCTTCAAGCGGGCCTCCAGCGATTCTATGCGGGCATCCATCGCCGCCAGTCCCAAGCCGATTTTCGGGTCACTCACCAAAGCGATTTCCTGGCCCTTCTCGACCTGACTGCCCTCGTCGATCCTGAGGCGCGAGACCGTGCCGCCGATGCGGGATCGCGCCAGGGCCACGTCGACGGATTCGACGCGCGCGAAAACGGCCTTCAAATCGGTAACTTCCGTCACCTCGACAACGCGCTCTTCCGCCTGAGCGGGGGCAGCGAAAAGCAGCAGCGCCTGCGCCGCGACCAGCAAAGGAATAATCGGCAAAAGGGCTCGTCCGACGCGATAAGCGCCGACGGCATGGGGTGTAATCATGGCCTTACCCGTTCGTATCAGGGGCGTCGAAACTACGCGCCGGCAGCGGCTGATTTCATGCCCAGCGCTTTGAGAATTCTGGCCAGGGGGCAGAACCCGGTAAACGAGGTCTGCAGGAGGTTAGCGCCGACGAAGCCCGTCAACCAGAGCCACCTCACGTCGTGGAACTGGGAAAGCAGCAAGCTTGCGATAATAACAGTGCCGGCGAAAGCGAAAACGGCGCGCTCAATGGTCATGGGTATCTCCATCGGTTGTCCGGACGACGGAATACGCGCCGGGAACAAATTTCAAACTCCCGTTATATTAGGTAATGCTAATATTAAATTTCAAGACCACGCGCGATAAATCTTCACGGCAGCGGAATTCAGGGGCGGAGTCGGTTCGAAAGTCTTGGTTCGGCCACTTGACGCAGGTGTGGCCAGAGCTGTGAAGAGGGCTTTAGTCGTCACCCGTTTTGAGGGCGGCGATGAAGGCTTCCTGGGGGATTTCGACCTTGCCGAAGGTGCGCATGCGCTTCTTGCCCTTCTTCTGCTTCTCCAAAAGCTTCCGTTTGCGCGTAACGTCGCCGCCGTAGCATTTGGCCGTGACGTCCTTGCGCATGGCGCTGATGGTTTCGCGCGCCACCACCTTGCCGCCGATGGCGGCCTGGATGGGGATCTTGAAGAGCTGGCGCGGGATCAGGTCTTTTAGGCGTTCGCACATGGCGCGGCCGCGCGGTTCGGCCCTTTCGCGCGGCACCACGACGCTGAGGGCGTCGACCGGCTCGGCGTTGACCAGGATCGACATCTTCACCAGGTCGCCGCGTTCGTAGCCGTCGAGCTGGTAGTCGAAACTGGCGTAACCCCGGCTCACAGATTTCAGCCGGTCGTAGAAGTCGAACACCACCTCGTTGAGCGGCAGGCGGTAGATCACCACGGCCCGGTTGCCGGCGTAAGTCAGTTCTATCTGCACGCCGCGGCGCTCCTCGCAGAGCTTGAGGACGCTGCCGAGGTGTTCGTCGGGCACCATGATGGTGGCCTTGATCCAGGGCTCCTCCATATGGTCGATGTGCACCGGATCGGGCATGTCCACCGGGTTGTGCAGCTCCGTCATCGTGCCGTCGGTGCGGTGGATCTTGTAGACCACGCTGGGCGCCGTGGTGATCAGGTCGAGGTCGAATTCGCGGGCCAGGCGCTCCTGGATGATCTCCAGGTGCAGCAACCCCAAGAATCCGCAGCGGAAGCCGAAACCGAGGGCGGCGGAGGTTTCGGGTTCGAACTCGAAGCTCGCATCGTTGAGGCGCAGCTTGAGGATGCTTTCGCGCAAGAGACCGTATTCGCCGTTATCGACGGGGAAGAGGCCGCAGAACACCACCGGCACGCTGGGTTTGAAGCCGGGCAATGGTTCGTCGGCGGGCTTGCGGTCGTCGGTGATGGTGTCGCCGACGTGGGTATCCGCCACTTCCTTGATACCGGCGGTGATGTAGCCGATTTCGCCGGGACCAAGCTCTCCGGTCTGTTCGATCTTGGGCCGGAAGACGCCGACCTGTTCCACCAGATGGCTGGTGCCCGCCGCCATCATGCGGATTTTCTGGCCCTTCTTGATCTTACCGTCCCGCACCCGCACCAGAATGATGATGCCGAGATAGGGGTCATACCAGCTGTCGACCAGCATGGCCTTTAGGGTCGCGTCGGCGTCGCCTTCGGGCGAGGGCAGATTTTCGATCAGCGCTTCCAGCACGCCTTCGACGCCCTCGCCGGTCTTGGCCGACACCGGCAGCGCATTGGAGGCATCCAGACCGATCACGTCCTCGACCTGGGTCTTGATACGTTCGGGCTCCGAAGCCGGCAGGTCGATCTTGTTGAGCACAACGACGACCTCGTGGTCGGCATCGATGGCCTGGTAGACGTTGGCCAGCGTCTGGGCTTCGACACCCTGGCTAGCGTCGACCAGCAGCAGCGAACCTTCGCAGGCGGCCAGCGAACGGCTGACCTCGTAAGCGAAATCGACGTGGCCGGGCGTGTCCATCAGGTTGAGGACGTATTTCTCGCCGTCGGCCGCGGTGTAATCCAGACGCACGGTCTGGGCCTTGATGGTGATGCCGCGTTCGCGCTCGATATCCATGGAATCGAGCACCTGTTCCGTCATTTCCCGTTCGCTGAGGCCGCCGCAGACTTGGATCAGGCGGTCGGCCAGCGTCGACTTGCCGTGATCGATGTGGGCAATGATGGAAAAATTGCGGATGTGGCTAAGATCGGTCATCAGGGCGCTTGGTTTAGCATTAAGCGGGGGTTCAAACAAACAGCGTTTCCAGCGAGGCGAAATCGAACGAATTGCTGGTGCGCTTGTTGATGCCGTTGGCGCGCAGCACGGGCTCGCCATCGACGTAAAGAATGCACTCGGCGAAATTGTAGTTGCGCGACTGCCGGATGACGCGGGTCCGGCCCGTCAGCCAATCCCCGGTTCGCACGGGCTTGAGGAAATCACAGGCGAAATGGATGGTCGGCATGAACTCAAGCTTGCCGGTCTGAAATTTTGACCCCACGGCGAGCTGAATGTCCGCCAGCATCATCAACGCGCCGCCGTGGCAGATGCCGGAACTGTTGCAGTGCCGATCCTCGATGCGCAATCCCAGATGGGCGTGGTCGTCCGTCAAGTCGAGATGCAAGGGACCGTTGACGGCCAGGAACTCCCCGGGAATCTTGACTTCACGGAAGCCATCGGGCGGATTGGCTTCACCACGCGGTACCTCGCGTGGTTCGGCCCGGTCGCAGAGAAAGGCGTCAAGTTCGAGCGGCGGCAGATCGCTGCGCCGGAAGATGCCGCTGGCGCGCAACGCCGTCTCGCCGTCCACCGTCATCAGGCTTTCGGCGAAAACCGTGTTGCGGGTGCTACGGATGACGCAGGTCGACCCTTCGAGCCAGCCGCCGATAACACCGGGCCGGATGAAGTCGAAGGTGGTGTTGATCGTCACCAGCGGCCGCGAATCCTGCAGCCTGATCATGCCGCCGATGACAAGTTGCGTGTCGGCCACGCCCATCATCATGCCGCCGTGGCAGATGCCGCCGGCGTTGGCGTGTTCCGGGGCGATTTCAAGCCCGATGCGGAAGACGTCGTCCTCGATACGGCCCAAGAACGGGCCATTGGCCGCCAAGAAGCTGTCCGGCACAACGGTGAGCGGCCGAAATCCCCGCCCGATTTCCTGCGGCGACGCCATGGTCACGGACCTCAGCTACCGTCGACGAAGAAGCGGTCGACATCGACTTCGCCGCCGTCCGGATTGCCGCGTTTGAGCACACCGCTGGCCCGCATGACGGGCTCGTCGCCCACCAGCAGAACGCAGCTGGCAAAAACCAGGTTGCGCGTGGCCCGGATGACCTCGGCCTCGCCGTGCACCCAGTCGCCGAGCTTGGCGGGCGCCACGAAGTCGGACGTCATGTTGATGGTCGGGTAGAACTCCCAGACCCGAAGGCCGGCCAGGCTGCCGAAACCAAGTTGCATGTCGGCCACCGTCATCAGCATGCCGCCGTGGCAGATACCGACGGGATTGGCGTGCTGTTTCTCGACCCGGAAGCCGAGCGACATGGTGCCCTCGCCCAGCCGCGCATAGACCGGTCCGACGAATTCGAAAAACCTGCCGTTGGTCTTCAGCAGCCGGAAACCCTGGGGGATATCCTGTTTCAAAACCGGTTTATCCACGCAAGGTCCCGCCTGTGGCCTTGGCGACCTTGGCGACGACGGTGGAGGCGACCGCCTCGATTTCCGGATCCGTCAGGGTCTTGTCGGTCGGCTGCAGACGCACGCGGATGGCGATGGACTTGGTGCCGTCCTCCAGCGATCCGCCATCGAAAATATCGAACACGGAAACATCCTGGATCAGGTTCTTGTCGGCGCCGATGGCCGCCCGCACAACGTCCTGCGCCGCCACGTCCGCCGAAACGACGAAGGCGAAGTCACGGTCGACGCTGGGCAGGTCCGAGACCTCCAGCGGGCTGCGGTTGCGGCTGGCCTTGGCTTTGGCTTTGGGCAGGGCCTCGAGGAAGACCTCGAAACCGACCAGCGGCCCCTTTACGTCGAGGGCGTTGAGAACGCGCGGATGCACTTCGCCGAACGTGGCCAGTATGGTCTTCGGCCCTAGCCTCAGCGTGCCGGAGCGGCCGGGATGGAACCAGCCCGGCGCCTCGGCGAAGGTCTGGATGTTGGCCACCGGCGCGCCGGCTTCGGCGAGCGCCGCCAGGGCATCGGCCTTGGCGTCGAAGGCGTCGACGTCACGGCCCGGCCCGGCCCAGTGGCGCGGGGCATCAGCGCCCCGGCGCACGCCGCCGGCGACCATGTTCTGGTTTTCCGGCGCGGTGCCGGAATAGATATTACCGATTTCGAACAGGGCAACGCTGGCGGCGCCCCGGTCGACGTTGCGCTTCACCGCTGCGATCAGGTTGGGCAGCAGGCTCGGCCGCATCATGTCCATGTCGGCACTGATGGGGTTGGCCAGACGCAGTTCATCCGCGCCGCCGCCGAACATCTCCGCCCAGGGCGTTTGCGTGAACGACCAGGTGACGGCCTCGTTCATGCCGCGGGCCGCCAGGGCGCGCCGCGCGTTGAGCTCACGCTTGAGATGTAGAGAGACCGCCGGCCGTGTGACGGGATGCGGATTGATCAGCGGCGTCGACGGAATGTGCTCGAAACCCTTGATGCGGGAGACCTCCTCGACGAGGTCGGCCTCGCCTTCGATGTCGGAGCGCCACGACGGCACGGAGACCTCCAGCGCTTCGCCGTTGCGCCCCGTCACCTCGAAGCCGAGCTTGGCGAGGATGCCGGTGCTTTCCTCTTCCGCCATGTCGATGCCCGCAAGATGGTGGATGCGCCCGGGTCGGAAGCTTACGGCCCTGGCCCAGTCGGGTTCGGCCCCGGCCAACGTGATTTCACTCGGCTCGCCGCCGCAGATTTCCAGCACAACGGCGGTCGCGGCCTCCATGCCCGAGACCACGGCGGCGGGATCGACGCCGCGTTCGAAGCGGTAGCGGGCATCGGAATCGAGCTGCAGCCGGCGCCCGGTAGTGGCCGTGCGCAGCGGATCGAACAAGGCGGCTTCAATGAAGACGTTGGTGGTTTCCTGTGTACAGCCCGATGGCACGCCGCCGATGACGCCGCCGAGACCGAGCACGCCGCCATCATCGGCAATCACGGTCATTTCGCCGTCGACATCGTAGTCCTTGTCGTTGAGGGCGTCGAAGTTCTCGCCGTCACGGCCCATGCGCACGTGGATGTCGCCGTTGAGTTTGTCTGCATCGTAGACATGGAGCGGCCGGCCCAAATCGAATGTGATGTAGTTGGTCATGTCCACCAGCGCCGAGATCGGCCTGAGCCCGATGGCCAGAAGCCGGTCCTGCAGCCACTTGGGGCTGTCACCGTTCTTGACGCCGCGGACGTAGCGGCCCACGAAATAGGGGCAGGCCTCGGCCCGGTCGCCCAGCGGTTCGAGGTTAATTTTGACCGAACTTTCGAAAGTTCCGGCGATGGGTTTGACGGTGCGGTCCTTAAGCGTGCCGAGACCGGCCGCCGCCAGATCACGCGCCACCCCGGCGACGCCGAGGCAGTCTTGGCGGTTCGGCGTGATGGCGATTTCGATGACCGGATCGTCGAGGCCGGCGATCGCCGCGAAGGGCTCGCCGATGACGGCATCCTCGGGCAGCTCAATGATGCCCTCGTGTTCGTCCGAGAGACCCATTTCACGTTCCGAACACAACATGCCGGCGCTTTCGACACCCCGGATGGAGGCCGCTGTCAGCAGCATACCGGTACCGGGAATGGTCGTGCCGACCGGCGCGAAGACGCCCTTCATGCCGGTGCGCGCATTGGGCGCGCCGCAGACGACCTGCGAGGTGCCGTTGCCGGTATCGACCGTGCAAACGCGCAGGCGATCGGCGTCGGGGTGCTGTTTGGCCTCGATCACATAGCCCACGGTGAAGGGTTCGAGATCTTTGGCGCGGTCGGTGACTTCCTCGACCTCAAGGCCGATCGCCGTCAGTTTGTCGACCAGTTCGTCCAGCGTGGCGTCGGTGTCGAGGTGCTCCTTGAGCCAGTTGACGGTGAACTTCATCGCGCCAGCCCTCCGGCCATGCTGGGCACGTCGAGCGCCGAAAAGCCGTAGTGGCGCAGCCAGCGGAGATCGGATTCGAAGAAGGCGCGCAGGTCGGGAATGCCGTACTTGAGCATGGCGATGCGGTCGATGCCCATGCCGAAGGCGAAGCCCTGCCATTCGTTGGGATCGACGTCGACGTATTCCAGCACGCGCGGATGGACCATGCCGCAGCCCAGGATTTCCAGCCAGTCGTCACCCTCGCCGATGACCAGCTTACCGCCTTCGTGGTGACAGCCGATATCGACCTCGGCACTGGGTTCGGTGAAGGGGAAATGGCTGGGGCGGAAGCGCATGCGCAGGTTCTCGACCTCGAAGAAGGCCTTGGCGAATTCCTCAAGGCAGCCTTTGAGGTGGCCCATGTGAATATCCCGGTCGATCACCAGACCTTCGACCTGATGGAACATCGGCGTATGGGTCATGTCCGAATCGCAGCGGTAGGTGCGGCCCGGTACGATCACGCGGTAGGGCGGCGGTCCGGCCTGCATGGTGCGGATCTGCCCCGGCGAGGTATGCGTGCGCAGCAGCATGCGCTCGGCATCGCCCTCCGGATCGTTTCCACCGGGCGTGTTCAGATAGAACGTGTCGTGCATCTGCCGGGCGGGATGCTCCGGCGGGATGTTGAGGGCCGTGAAGTTGCGGAAATCGTCCTCGATCTCCGGTCCCTCGACGACGGAGAAACCCATATCGGCGAAAATCGCCGTCAACTCATCTGTCACCTGACTGACGGGATGGATATAGCCTTGGGATTCCGGCCTCGGCGTCAGCGTCACGTCGATGCGTTCGGTCGCCAGACGGGCTTCCAATTCCGCTTCATCCAATTCCGCCTTGCGGTCTTCGATGGCGGCGGCAATTTCGTCCTTCAGAGCGTTGAGGGCCGGACCGGCGGTCTTGCGCTCCTCCGCGCTCATGCCGCCCAGACCCTTCATGAGCTGGGTGACGCGGCCCTTCTTGCCCAAGGCGTCGATGCGAACGGCTTCCAGCGCCGCCTGATCATCAGAGGCGGCAACAGCGCCGATGAGTTCTTCTTTTAGGTTTGCAATATCATCCATAACGTTCAGTCACCAAAAAAGGGGCCGTATCGGTGGCCCCTTCGTGGTCCGCGCATCCCCGATTTCGGGTGCAGCGGCTAAGATTTTTGATCCGAAGATCGTTGTTGCCGGGGCCGGGTGATCAGTCGGCCTGGCCGAGCGCCGTTTGGGCCTGCTCGACCAGAACCTTGAAGGCCTCAGGCTCACGGACTGCGAGATCGGCGAGAACTTTACGGTCGACCTCGACGCCGGCGAGCTTAAGGCCGTTCATAAATCGGCCGTACGTCAGGCCGCATTCGCGCGAAGCCGCATTGATGCGTTGGATCCACAGGCTGCGGAAATTGCGTTTTTTGGTGCGCCGGTCACGGTAGGCGTATTGCAGGCCCTTCTCGACGCGCTCGATGGCAACACGGAAGTTCGTGCTGTTGCGGCCGCGGTAGCCCTTCGCCTTCTTGATGACCTTGCGGTGACGGGCGTGAGTCGTCACGCCTCTTTTGACACGTGCCATTGTTCAGTCTCCTCAACCGTAGGGCAGGAATTTTTTGATGATCTTGGCATCCTGCGGCGACATGATCGTCGTGCCGCGCTGGTTGCGGATCTGCTTGTTGGTGCGCTTGATCATGCCGTGCTGCTTGTTGGCCTGATTCATGCGGACCTTGCCGCTGGCGGTGAGGCGGAACCGTTTCTTGGCGCCGGCCTTGGTCTTCAACTTGGGCATTTGCTTCCTCTTTCTTCTGGGATCCGAACGGGAAAGCCCGGATGTCGTTACGCTTGAAGCTTCGGGGTGAACACGGCATGCCCTTTCAGGCCGGACCACCCGGAAAGACGGGGTTATATAGGCCAAGCGCCCGGATTGCAAGCGTCTCAAGGCGGATTTCGACAACAGATTTTCGGGTCATTTCGCTTGACAGGCAATAAGCTTCAAAATAACATATGAATAATTGTTCACATGTTTGGATATTTAGATGGCCGACTTCCAAGATCTACACATCAGCGACGACCAGGCGGAAGCCCTGGCGGAAATGCTGCGCCTGATGGGCGAACCCAACCGCCTGAAAATAATCCTGGAATGCCTTGATCAACCCCGCGCGGTCGGCGATATGGCCGCGAAACTCGGCATGACGCCGTCATTGACCAGCCACCATCTCCGGCTGTTGCGCGCCGCACGCCTGCTGCGGGCCGACCGGCGCGGCAAAAGCGTCTTCTATACAGCCGCCGACGATCACGTCCGCAGCGTCGTGAAGGATTTGGTGGAACACATAAACGAGGACGCGTCGTGAGTTGCGAATGCCCCACCCCTGACGCCGACCGTTCGACCGATCGGGTTTACCGCCGCGTTCTCTGGGCCGTGCTGGCGATCAATGCGGCCATGTTCATCATAGAAGGGAGTGCGGGGCTGTTCGCCGGCTCGGTGGCGCTGCAGGCCGATTCGCTCGATTTCCTCGGCGATTCAGCCAATTACGCCATCAGTCTCTACGTCATCGGGCGCACCGTGCGCTGGCGCGCCGGCGCCGCCCTCATCAAGGGCCTGTCGATGGCGACCTTCGGTTTCTGGGTACTGGGCGTCAGCATATACAAAGCGTTTGTGCTTGGCCTGCCACACGCCGTCACCATGGGCTCGGTCGGCACGCTGGCCCTGCTGGCCAACCTCGCCGCCGCCGCCCTGTTGTTCCGCTTCCGTGAGGGTGACGCAAACATGCGCTCGGTCTGGCTCTGCACGCGCAACGACGCCATCGGCAACGTTGCCGTCATCCTGGCCGCCAGCGGCGTTTTCGCCACCGGCACACTGTGGCCGGACCTCGCCGTCGGCGTCCTTTTGGCCGGATTGGCGCTGCAGGCTTCGGTTTCCATCGTGCGCCAGGCGACAGCCGAAATCAGAAGCGACAAGGCGATTTCCGGAGCACCGGCAGAGTAATCGCTGAAATAGCTAAAATTGTTGATAAATTCTTCGGAAATTGTCTAAGAATTCAAATGAAATTCGAAACGATAGTTGCAGCATTACTTGGGTGAATTTGCTAATAACAAGACGTGGGGCGCTATGATGATTTGAATACGGCAGCGTTGGAGGCCGATCATGAGCGTTTCATCCGTATCCGCAGAGGCGAGCCGGCTACCGCCGCCGATGCGAAAAGCCGAACCGATGCCGACAAACCGCGAGCGCCAGGAGGCTGAAAGGCCCACATCCAGGCGCACCGAGACCCGCGAGGGCCGAGGCCGTTTCGTCGACGTCGAGGCCTGAATTTCAGAATTTCAAGAACTTGGGGCAGTAGTCAACGAGTGGTATCGAGTACCGGTAAAATTTGGTTCGAGTAGTCATGTAAATTAGTTCGAGTAGTTATGGATATACGTAGGGAACAAACGCATATCCCAAGTACAAACACCTGGCCGGATGGCCAGGTGTTTTTTTGTGCGCTCGGTGCATGAAATCGCGGCGGGCTACTTCGGCGCCATCACCATCGTCATCATACGGCCTTCCATTTTGGGGAATTGTTCGACCTTGGCGAGGGTATCCATGTCCTCCCGCACCCGGTTGAGAACCTTCATGCCCAATTCCTGGTGAGCCATCTCGCGGCCGCGAAAACGCAAGGTGACCTTGACCTTGTCGCCCTCACCAATGAACTTGGTGATCGAGCGCATTTTGACGTCGTAGTCATGCGTGTCGATGTTGGGCCGCATCTTGATCTCTTTGAGATCGATGGTCTTTTGTTTCTTGCGGGCGATGTTGGCTTTTTTCTGAGCCTCGTATTTGAACTTTCCGTAGTCCAAAATCTTGCAAACCGGCGGATCGGCGTTCGGTGATACCTCGACAAGGTCCAAGCCATGTTCGTCGGCCAGTTCCTGGGCGGCGGCGATCGGCAGAACTCCTTCCATTTCTCCGTCGGGTCCGACGACGCGGACCTCCGGTGCGGTTATCAGCTCATTGGCGCGCGGGCCCTCTCGGGTCGGCGGCGCCGCAAATGGTCTTCTGGCTATTGCCTAAGTTCCTTCTTTTGTTGATCCAATAAAAGTTGTTTCAGTTGTTCGGCGCGCCCTCGCCACGATTGACTCAACGCCTCGGCGTTTTGACTCAAACATTATTTGACGATTACGAACCGGGTTCTTTCGCTTCTTCCACAAGTCTAACGACCGCGTCATCCAGCGCAAGGCTTTGTTGGCCTTTTTCTCCCAAACGCCGAACCGCCACCGTGCCCTCCTCGGCTTCCCGCCGACCGATGGCGATGATGGCCGGGACCTTGGCCAGCGAGTGTTCGCGGACCTTAAGATTAATCTTTTCGTTGCGCTTATCCAGCTCGCAGCGAATACCGGCAGCCTTCAATTTCTCCTGAACGCTCATGGCGAAATCATCGGCGTCGTTGGTGATCGTGCAGACCACGGCCTGAACCGGCGCCAGCCAAAGCGGGAAGCGCCCGGCGTACTCCTCGATCAGAATACCGGTGAAGCGTTCCAGCGAACCCAGGATCGCGCGGTGCAGCATGACGGGGCGGTGGCGCTGGCTGTCCTCGCCGATATACGAGGCATCCAGGCGTTCCGGCAGTACGAAATCGACCTGCAGCGTGCCGCACTGCCATTCGCGCCCGATGGCGTCCGTCAGCACGAAATCGAGCTTGGGTCCATAGAAAGCGCCGTCGCCGGGATTGAGCTCAAAATCGTATCCCGCCGCCTGCACGGCTTCCTTCAAGGCATTTTCCGCCTGATCCCAAACCTCGTTGGATCCGGCCCGTACTTCCGGCCGGTCGGAAAATTTGATGGCCACGTCCTCGAAGCCGAAGTCTTTATAGATATCCGTCAGCAGGTCACAGAAATCCTTGGTTTCGGACGTGATCTGGTCTTCCGTGCAGAAGATGTGGGCATCGTCCTGAACGAAGCCGCGCACCCGCATCAGGCCGTGCAGCGCGCCGGAGGGCTCGTAGCGGTGGCAGGAGCCGAATTCCGCCATCCGCAGCGGCAGGTCGCGGTAGCTCTTGAGGCCCTGGCGGAAAACCTGGACGTGGCACGGGCAGTTCATGGGCTTCAGGGCGAAGATGCGGTCCTCGGACTCCGAGATGTACATGTGCTCGCGGTATTTTTCCCAATGGCCCGAGGCCTCCCAAAGCATGCGGTCGACGAGCTGCGGCGTTTTGATCTCGACATAACCCGCCACGCCGAGACGGCGCCGCATGTAGTTTTCCAGGATGCGGTAGAGCGTCCAGCCCTTGGGATGCCAGAAGGCCATGCCGGCAGCCTCTTCCTGGAAGTGGAAGAGATCCATTTCCTTGCCCAGGCGGCGGTGGTCGCGCTTTTCGGCCTCCTCGAGACGCGTGAGATAGGCCTTGAGTTCCTTCTCGTTGCGCCAGGCCGTGCCGTAGACACGCTGCAGCATTTCGTTATCGGATTGGCCGCGCCAGTACGCCCCCGCCAGCTTCATCAGCTTGAAGGCATGGCCCACCGACTTGGTGGACGGTAGGTGTGGCCCGCGGCAGAGGTCGACGAACTCGCCCTGGCGATAGACTGTGATGACCTCGTCTTCCGGCAAGTCCGAAATCAGTTCGGCTTTGTAGTGCTCGCCGATCTCCTTGAAGTATTGGATGGCGTCGTTGCGCTGCCAGACCTCACGCACCAGTTCCTCGCCACGGTCGACGATTTCGTGCATGCGTTTCTCGATCTTTCCGAGATCTTCGGGCGTGAAGGGTTCGGCGCGCGAGAAATCATAATAGAAGCCGTCCTCGATCGACGGGCCGATCGTTACCTGGATATCCGGCCACAGTTCCTTGGCGGCTTCGGCCAGGACGTGGGCGGCATCGTGGCGCAGCAGGTCGTACACCGTCTCGTCATCGTCCTTCAGCGTGACGATGGCGACGGCGGCGTCGTGGTCAATGGCGCGGCTGAGATCGCGCAATTCGCCGTCCACGCGCACGGCGAGTGCGGCCTTGGCCAGGCCAGGCCCGATATCGGCGGCAATGTCGGCGCCCGACGGAGCGGCGTCATAATTCTTAACACTGCCGTCGGGAAGCGTAATGGCAACCATGCCAATTCTCTCTAATTAGACGATCTTTAGTCCATAACCGGCCCTAATGGCCGCGGAAGCCGGAAAACTATAGGGAATCCTTCCCCTGTCAAGCAAACAGTCGATCGAAAAACGGATTGTCATAAGGCAGAGGTGGCGTAAGAGGAAGTACACTTATATAGTGTGTATCCGTTTAGTTTTTTCGCCAAACCAAACCGGCAACTATTTGTAGTTAAATCAGGAAATACACGTGACTGACCTAACCGCCAGCGCCGACAACATAATTGAAGGCGATATCGATTTCCAAGGCCGGTCCCGGGACATTATCGGCTTGGTCATCAAGAACATGCTGCTCAATATCATCACCCTCGGATTCTACCGGTTTTGGGCCCGCACCAACGTCCGGCGGTATCTTTGGGAGAAGATGCAAATCCTGGGGACGCCGCTGGAATATACCGGCACAGGCAAAGAGCTGTTTGTGGGGTTTCTTCTAATTGTGTTCCTGGTTTTTGTGCCTTACGCCATTTTGAACGTCGGCCTCGAGGCAAGCGGATATCTGCAAAACGCCAGCTTCTTGCTCGGCTACAATATCGCCATTGCGATCGCCTTTTTCTATCTGATCGGCGTGGCCACATACAGAGCCAGACGGTACCGCCTCACTCGAACCCGCTGGCGCAGCGTCCGGGCCGGTCAAACCGGATCAAGCTGGTTTTACGGTTTGTGGTTCGTCTTTTTGAACTATCTGATGGTGTTCTTCGGTCTGATTACGCCCTACAAAAATATGAAGCATTGGCGGATGAGGATCGAAAATACCCAGATCGGCGATAAGTTTTTCGTCTTCGACAGCGAGGGTGAATCGCGTGGCGCGCTCGGCCAACTCTACAAATCCTTCACAGCCATCGGGCTGCTGGGCGCTCTGGTCTACTTTGGACCGCTGTTCGCCTTTGGCGCCGCCGTGGGGTCAGTACCCGGTATCGGCGACATGCAGCCCGAGCAAGTCGAAGCCCAGATAAGTATCGTTGTTACGGACGGGCTGGCGCAGATAGGCGGTTTAATTTGGCTGTGGTGGCTGATGATGGCGGCCACGTTGTTGGGGCTGGTTTGGTATAAGTTGCGCGAAACTCGGGTTTTGGTTGGCCTGACGAGTTTCGAGGGGTTGAGTTTGAGCTTCGACGCGAGTGTCTGGGCATACTTCAAACTGGCCTTGGGGAATTTGCTTCTGGTAATCTTTTCGCTCGGTTTCGGGCTCCCGTTCACACAAGTCCGTTGGGCTCGCTTCATCGCAAACCACACCGAGCTCGAAGGAGGCCTCGATTTGGCAACAATCGCCCAAAGCCTCGATGACGAACTGACCAGCGGCGAAGGGTTGGCGGATGCCTTCGACATGGGCGCGGTGTAGTGGACGAGACGGAATTTTCTCCCACGATATTTCAAGCGGAATATTTCGACGGCACCTCGGCCCTCTCGTATCAGGTCCGGGTTCGCGTTGACGGGAATCAACTGCTCATTACCGACGGGGCGGCGGACCGGCTTGCCCTGAGCTGGAAGCTTGGCGAAATCCGCTGGATCAGTGGCACGGAAAAGCCGGTTTTCTCGACATCGGCAACGCCCGACGCCCGGCTGATCCTCCAGTCGGCCGATTTGGCCCATCAGTTGGCGAGGCACTATCCGTCCCTCAAGGGGCGGATAGAAACGGTCAAATCTAGAAAAACTCATGGTATGGCTTGGAAATTCGGGGTGGCTGCGGTTCTGCTGACAGTCGGCCTCCTTGCCGCCGTTCCGTGGTTGTCGGGACCGTTAGCCCGGATGGCGCCGGAAGCCTGGCGGGAAAGTCTAGGCCGCCAGGCGTCGGAGACCATCGAATCCCTCTTGGGCGAACGGTGCCACGGAGCGGCAGGTCAAGCCGTTCTCGATGACTTGGCGCGACGCCTGACGGCGGAATTGCCGGTTCCGGAGGGCGTCACGATGAGGGCAATCAACTCCAGCATGATAAATGCTTTCGCCCTGCCCGGCGGCCATGTCCACGTCATGCGCGGCCTGATTGCTCAGGCCGAAAGCGGTGACGAAGTCGCCGGCGTGGTGGCCCACGAAATCGCTCACGTGGCGCTGCGTCACCCGGAAGAGCTGACATTCCGGCAGCTGGGCTATCAGGTACTTCTGTCGACGGTTGCCGACAGCGGCGCGGTTACCGAACTCGCCGCAACGGCGGGAATACATCTGGTCAACTCCGCCTATTCACGGGAAGCGGAATCATACGCCGACCGGCTGGCGTTCGAGTTGCTTAGCCGGGCGAACATGAGCCGCCGGGGCATCCACGCATTTTTCGAGCGCATTCAAAAGCTGGAATTCGAAGGGCCGGAAATTCTCAAATATCTTTCCTCGCACCCCGCGACCGGAGAACGGAAACTAGCGGCGCAGGCAAGCATTGGGGATGGAAAGCCGGCCCTTTCCGACACGGACTGGAATGCCCTGCGGCGGATCTGCGATTGAAGCCTCAGACCTCGAAGACGCGGGCGACGATGCCGTCGCCGTCGCCCAGGCCGGCGGCTTCGACGACATCGAGAAAGGCAATGCCCGCCGTCATCGGGGATCTCAGAATTTCCACGTCGGGCCCTCTCTGACCGCACAGCGCCGGATCGGAATCGGTGCTGAACAGCACCACTGACTTGCAGCCAGCCGTGGTGATCAGGTGCATTGGCCCGGTGTCGTTGCCGACCGCCACCGCGGCCCGGCGCGACAGTTCGGCGATGTCGAACAGGCTTGTCCGGCCACAGAGGTTCCGCGCCATGGGCACGTCCTTGACGACCTCGGCGCAAACGTTTGCCTCGGCCTCGGCCCCCAGCACCAGGGGCACGACGCCTTTCGATGCGGCATGGCGCGCCAACTCGCGGTAGGCGATGGCGGGCCAGCGTTTGCCGGGCCGGTGGGCGGCGCCGCCGGGCACCAGCAGCATGAACGTCTCGGCCAGTTCGAAGCGGTCCACATCCGCCGTCATCCAGGAAACGTCGGGCGGCGGCACGTTTTCGATACCCGCCATGTGCAGTTGTTCGGCCTGACGCTCGATGGTGTGCAGTGTATCGCGCTCCAAATTGTCATGGGGGTGTGAGCAGCCCTTGGCGACGCCCGACCATTCCGGCTTGGGTTCCTGCAGGAGTTTGAAATAAAGCGCCGTGCGGCCGGACGTCTGAAGATCGTAGATGCGGTCGAACGCGGCCCCGTTCAGCCGTGCCCTGAGTTCCAGCCAGGCGCCGGGCTGCCAGGCCTTCGGTCTACCGTCCAGCCAGATATCGTCAAAGCAGCCGCTGGCCCGGGCCATGTCCTCGTAGGGCGCTGTCGTCAGCAAGGTAATGTGGGCGTCCGCGTGATGATCCCTGATCGCCCGGAAGGGTCCGGTGGCCAGAACGAAATCGCCGAACGCGCCGTGCTTGATGACCAGAATTCTGACGGGAGAATTTGGCATGACTTGCGTCAACCGGCGGCGGCGGGGGCCGGTATACCGAGCAGTTCGCTATACACCGCCAGTGTCCGTTCGCCCATTTGCTCGACGGTGAACCGTTTCATCACCTGCGCCCGGCCGGCCGCCGCCATGACGGCGCGGGCGTCCTCGTCCAAAGCCAAAGCGCGGCGCAGCGATTCGGTCAGAGCCAGGGCATCACCCGGCGGCACCAGCCAGCCTGTTTCACCCGGCAGGACGGTTTCCCTAGCGCCCCCATGATCGGTGGCGATGACGGGCCGGCCCATGGCCTGGGCTTCCACGGCGATCCGCCCGAAGGCCTCCGGATCGGTGGAGGCTGATACCACCACGTCGGCCAGCATGTAGGCGGCGGCCATGTCCTTACAGTCGCCCACGAACCTCACGACGCTTTCGAGGTTCTTGCTCCGCACCATTTGTTCGAGTTCCTGGCGGTAGCGGCTTCGGCCCTGGTCGTCACCCACCATGACGCACTGGATGTCGTGGCGCGCCAACTGGGCCAAAGCGTCGATGAGAACCGTCTGGCCTTTCCAGCGGGTCAGGCGGCCCGGCAGCATGACGACGGGCTGGCCGTCGTTCAGGCGCCACTGCCTGGAAAGCTGGATGATGCGTTCGGCGCTGACGGCGCCGGGATTGAAAATCCGAGTCGTTTCGATACCGCGCGGGATGGTGACCAGGCGATCCGCATCATCGCCGATGCCGACGCCATAGACGTTGCGGATCTGCTCGGCGATGAATTCGGAATTGGCGATTACCCGCACGCCCCGCGTCATCACTGAATTGTACAAGCGC
>CAYOAD010000039.1:0-23147 GCA_964401845.1 uncultured Rhodospirillaceae bacterium
GGTCAACAAGTCGCAGGAGAAGGACAACCCGGCGAGGGTGAACCCGGCGAAGCCGGGCCGGACGGTCAGCCGGGCGAGGGTCCCGGCGGCCCCGGCGGTCCTGGCCAGCCGGGGCAAGGTCCGGACGATCAAAACCTGGCTGCGGCCACTGATGCATTCAGAGACGCGGTGGAAGGCGGCGCCACGCAGGAGGAAGCCTTCCTGGCGGCCGCCGAAGCGGCGGGCGCTTCGCCCGAGGAAGCAGCCGAGGCGGCAGCGGCTTTCGAGCAGGCGCTGGCAGGCGGTGCCTCACCGGCCGAAGCTCTGGCCGCCGCCGCCGCGTCTCAAGGCGGGCCTGGCGGACTTCAGGGGCCCGGCGGTTTCGGACCGGGCGGTCCGGGCGGACCCGCACCGGGCAGCCCGGAGGCGGAGGCTCAAGCCGCCTTCGACAATGCCCTGGCGTCGGGACTTTCAATGGAACAGGCATTCGCCGCCGCCGGACAAGCCGCCGGCTTTGGCGGACCCGCGCCGGGCAACCAGGATTTCGCGGCGCTGATCGATCCCGCGACCGGCCAGCCGGGCGGCCCCGGCGGCCCTGGCGGCCCGCAGCCGTTTTCACCGTTTGGGCCTGGCCCAGGCGGCTTCGGTCCGGGCGATTCGTTCGGTCCCGGTTCCGGTGATTTCTTTGGCCCGGGACCCGGTGATTTCTTCGGTCCGGGCCCCGACAACCATTTCGGTCCCGAGTTCGGCCCGGAATTCGGTCCCGAATTCGGTCCGGAATTCGGTCCGGAATTCGGATTCGGGCCCGATCCATTTTTCGATCCGGCGTTTCAGGATCCGTTTTTCGATCCGTTTTTCGACCCTGCTTTCAATGATCCGTTTTTCAGCCAGGACGAATTCTTCTTCGACGAAGAAGGGAACATCGTCTTTTTTGACGATATCACGACGGGCGATCTCATAGATGACAATACGACCGACGAGTTTACCGAAGTCCTGACCGCAACCACCGCCGACGACAGCCTCATCGGCGGCGAGGGCAATACCCAATTCGAAATGATCCAGGGCACGTCCCTGGGTGGACTTGACTCCGTCGACGGCGGCCTGGGGACTGACGAGATCACCTTGCGGAATTTGACGGATATTCAACTGATTTACGATGCGGCGACGAAACAATCGCAGTATGCCAACGCCGGCGGCGATGTGTCAGGCACCATTTCGTTATTCTCCGTCGAGCAACTGTTCGCGGACAACGGAACGGAATCGCGCGTACGGCTTGAATTCGGCGACGATGCTTCGGGTTTCGGCTATATCCTCTCGGGCAGTTCGTCGGCGGATGAGATCACCTTGGGGAACGGTTCGGGCACGGTCGATCTCGCAAACGGCAGCCTCAATCACGACATCGATGCCCAGTCGACCTTCCTCGGCTCGATCGTTTTCGGCGGCGCGGGAGACGACACCCTGATCGGGCTTGCGGGCGTCAGCGATATTCTCTACGGCGGTCTGGGCAATGACACGATGACCGGGCGGGGCGGGGGCGATGCCTTGGACGGCGGCGACGGCAATGACCGTTTCATTTTCCGCTCCAACTCCGATTTCCAGGAAGAATCAAGCAGCCAGCCGGGCGGCAGCATACTCGGCGGCAGCGGCACCGATGACGTCATTCAATTCGGCAACGGCTCGGGCTCGGCTCAAACCTTCACGATGGCCCAGTCAGGCAACAACAGTACCCTGGTAACGGGTATCGAGAGGTTGAACTTTCAGGAGGCCTCCTCGACGGCCGTGGTCAACGGCTCGATCTTTACCGGCTCAAGCAACAACATTACGACCATTAACGCGGAATCCGGCGCGACGAACCTGACCATCACAGGCGCCTTCGGTTCTCTCGACCTGAATAGCGTCACCACGCTCTCCAGCAACGTGACCAATTTGAGTGCGAATTTCGTCGGCGGTTCGTCGGAGGTGTTCGTGCGCGACGCCAATGATTCGATCGGCCGCACCTTGACCGGAACGTCACAGGCGGATGAATTGGTCGGCCAGGGCGGCGCCGACACCCTGAACGGCGGCGATGGCGACGACGTGTTTGCCATTGTCGGTAATTCAGACGTGGTATCTGGCGAGACCTTCAACGGCGGCAACGGTACCGACAAGATTAACATCGATGATTCCAGCGTCACCTCGCTGACGCTGACAGGGACCACTGTCAGCAGCATCGAAACCATCGACACTGCAACCGCGACCGGCGGTTTCACACTGACGGCAGGATCGAGTGAACTCTCCAGCGTCACGACGATCAGTGGCGGCACCGGCACCGACACTTTGGCCATTACCAGCGACATCACGCTGACCGGCAAGACGATCACAGCTTACGAAAATATGACCCTGAGTGACGGCAACACGGCGACGGGCACGGAATCCAACCTCGGCATGACGACGTTTACCGGCATCTCGGGAGGTTCCGACGAGGAACTGACGATTTCGTCAGGCAATTTCGACGCCAGCGGCGATACCTTCACGAACATTTTCCAGATAACCCTGGGTGAATCCTCGGCCAACCAAACGATGACGATCAACGGCTCGACGACCCTCAACAGCACCCGGATTGTTGGCAACCTCAACAGCAGCGTCGGCGATAGTCTGTCGGCTAACGGCGACGTCACTTTTGCGGGCGCCGATTTGGTGCAGATCGAAGACCTGACTCTGGCCGACGGCAGCGGCACCCGCCAGACCCTCTCCGTCAGCAACCAGAGCGATTTCAATCTCACCGAAATTGCAGGTTTTACCACCGGTACCGGATCGACGACGGATATTTTCGATTGGACCTCCGCCTTGCAGTCGGGCAACGGCACGACGTCTGGCATCACCGCGTCCGACGACATTGCCCTGAGAGAGCAAACTTCGCAGCTTGCCACCGACTTCCTCTCGACGGGTACGTTCGGTGCGATCGAATTCAATTTTTCCGCGGCGAACATCGACAACGATTTCGCGACCGACAACGAATCCACTTTGCTGACGTCCATTGCCGCAAAGCTTGACGGTCCGGGGGTGACCGCCAGCGCCGCGACGACGGAGGGCTCGGCAAGTTCCGACGTATTGATGGTGTTCTATGAAAGCGCGACGCAAGGATCCACCACCGACGCAATCATCGTGCGTTACCAGGAGGGCACCACGACGTCGGACACGTTCTCAAGCGACTTGAGCGTCGTGGCCGTGCTGCAGGGGGTGACGGACATCACCGACACCAATCTGGCATAAGCGGAAAGCTTGACCAGAGGGACGCCGATTATTTCATGACCGATCCCGCTGCCGCAGCGGTCGAGGCGCGCCAATCGATGTCGGCAGGCGCACCGGACCGCGCACTGGCCATTTGGGAAATCTTGTTGCGGGAGCAGCCGCACTCGGTCGAGGCACTGATCGGTGCCGCTGATTGCCTGATGGCTCTGAAGAAGCCCGCGAAGGCGATTGAGTATTACCGAACGGCGTCGGTGGGAAATCCGTTACAGGCTTCTCTGCTTTTCGGCCTGGGCACCGCCGAGGCAGCGGCGGGTGACTTGACCGATGCCCGCAAGCACCTCGAAGAGTCCGTAACACTCGATGACGCCAATCCGCATGCGCACAATAATCTGGCTTCGGTGCTGCTTCGCCAGAGCGGTCGCCGGGGCGCGCTCCGGCACTACAACCGGGCTCTTACGCTGAAGCCGGACCTAGAGAGCGCCCGTCGGGGCGCGGCAGCCGCAGCGGCGGAACCGCACCAGCCAATCGAGACCTATATGTCACGCGGTTTCGCCGCTATCAACAAGGCGGAATTCGCGGCGGCAAAGCATGATTTCCAGAAAGCCGTGATCAGCTCGCCGCTCAAATCCGAAGCCTGGGCAGGGCTGGGGCTGGCCCAACTTGGCCTTTGGGAGCGGCAGGAAGCATTGGAATCACTCGAAGAGGCGGTTCGGCACGATCCAAACAACATCGAGGCGCTTTATCATCGTGTCATTGCGCTTAGGGCACTGGGACGGGCCGAGGAAGCCGTCGCTGCCTGCCAGGATGTTCTTTCCGTCGACCCCGGTGAGGTCAGGGCTTGGGCGGCGCGGGGTGCTATCGAATTGGAACGGGGACAGATCACCCGGGCGATTCCGGATTTGGAAAAGGCTTTGGCGGGACGCCGCCATCAAAGCCGGGAAGCGGTTCTTGCGGCACTGTGTTTCGCCTATCGCATTTTCGGCCAATGGGGCGAAAAGTACCAAACGGCGCGCGCCGAACTTATTGAAATTTTGTCCGATGACGAGGTGGAGCTTGGCCCGCTGGTGGTTGCGCCATTTCAACTATTGCCGTTGGGGATGCCGGCAGAGGTACAACGCGTCGCCGCCCGTCGCGCTAGCGCCAAGGGCGATTCCGGCGCCGCAAATTTACCAGCGGGCAGGCGTCGATCGTCCGGCGGCAAAATCCGGTTGGGTTACATCTCGCCCGATTTCCGCAATCACAGCATCGCCGCCTCGATCCGAAATGTCATCGGCTCGCATGATCGCAACAAATTCGAAGTTTTCGGCTTTGCCCTCAATCAGGCTCAGGACGAAACCACAAATTTCTTCATTTCAGCGTTTGATCAACTCCATACCCTGGCGTCACTGAACCACACCGCCGCCGCAAAGGTGATTGCCGAACAAGGTATTGATATCCTGGTTGATCTGGCAGGGCACACAAAGGGCGGCAGGCTGGAGATCTTAGCCCAGCGTCCTGCGCCTGTGCAGGTTCACGCCATTGGATATGGCGGACCGTTGTGCGCACCCTATCTGCCATGGCGGCTGACCGATGCGATATCGACACCGACTGGCGTCAGGCAATTCTTCGACGAGGAACTGATCGATCTGCCGCAAAACGCACTACCGGCATCACGGCCGGCGATTGAACCGGAGCCGCTCACGCGCCGGGAACTCGGACTGCCGAGGGACGCGCCGGTTTTCGCCAATTTTGGCGGTACCTACAAGATCGATCCGGAAAGTCTTGACGCCTGGGCGGAAATCTTAAGGAGGGTCCCGGCTGGACTCCTGGTACTTCTTGATCTCGGACAGACGGTGAGGGGCAATCTGTGGCGGGAGATGAAAGCCCGCGGAATCTCCCCGGACCGGCTGATTTTTTCGGCGTTCCTGGATGCCGCCCGCCACTTGGGACGCTACAAGGTCGTCGATCTTTGCCTGGATACTCTGGTCCACAACGGCGGCGTGACGACGACGGACGCGCTGTGGATAGAAACGCCGGTTCTCACCAGCTACCGCGGCGACCTGCCTGACCGTACCGGCGCTTCCTTGCTGGCGGCTGCCGGGCTGCCGCAACTGGTCGCAACCGACAGCGCTGATTACGTCTCCCGCGCTTGTCAATTGGCGACCACGCCGGGGGCGTTGGCCGCCCTCCGTCACCAGGTATTGCAAAACCAAAACACTGCACCTTTGTTCGACACTGCTCTTTTCACCCGTAATCTGGAGGCGGCGCTGCTGGACCTCTGGACGCGGGCGGTTGATAATCAGGCGTCTTTGCAGGGAGACGCCGAAACCGATGCTTGAAGTACTGCGCAGACTGGCGGTCCGGCCGGTGCTGGCATTCGAAATGCTGGCGGCGTCGCTGTTCGCCAATATTTTGGCCTTGGCGACGCCGATCTTCGTGATCCAGGTGCTCAATCGCTATGTCGCCCATGGCGTCGATTCGACCTTGGCGACATTGACCGGCGGGGCAGTCATCGCAATCTTGCTTGAGTTCGGCTTTCGGCGTGTCCGATTGCGCTTTGCCGAAGCCGTCAACTCGCGGCCCGACGAGGCACTGTCACTGGAAACTTATCGCGTGTTGACCGGGGCCAAGGCCGCCGCCATGGACATGTTGCCGCCGGGCTTGAGGCGCGAGGTGCTGGCCGGCGGCGATACCATCCGACAAGCGTTTTCCGGGCCCCATCTCTGCACCTTGATGGACGTGCCCTTCGCCCTTCTGTTCCTTGGCGCCTTGTTCCTGCTGCATCCCTTGCTCGCCGTCGTCGCTGGCAGTTTTGTCGCCGCCGTGTTCCTCGCCGTGTTGTTCGGCATGGCCTCGATGCGCGGTCTGACCAAGGGCATTTCCCAAGCCGGCGGGCGCCGGGGCGTGTTGATCGATTCGGCGATCGATGCCGCCGATGCCGTGCGCGTGTTCAACGCCGCCGATTTCCTGCGCCGCCGCTGGGCGTTGGGCGTGCGCGCCCTGGACGGCCTCAAGCGCCGCATCGGCAGCCGCCAAAACGCCATCCAGGGGCTGATCCAGAGCGCCCATGCCCTGATGACCATCGCCATGATCAGCCTCGCCGCGCTGCTTGTCGTACGCGGTGAACTGGACGTCGGCACCATGATCGGCGCCAATATTCTCGCCCTGCGCGCCCTCGTTCCCCTGGCCAGTATGGCGCAAATGACCGAGGGTTGGGCACGGGCGCGCCAGGCCCGGGACATGTTCGCCGAATTCGCGCGCCTGCCGCGGGAACGCGAGGACGGTACCGCGATTGGAGACTATTCGGGACGGCTCACGCTGAAAGACGTTTCCTTCGCCTATCCGGGGGCGCAAGCCCCCTTGTTCGAACAACTCGACTTCGAACTACCGCCCGGCGCCGTGCTGGTGGTGACGGGGGCCAACGGCAGCGGCAAGACAACCTTGGCGCGCCTGCTCGTCGGATTGTTGGAGCCGGGGCGCGGCCATGTATTGGTCGACGGCATCGACCTTGCTCAAGTCGCGCCCGTTTGGTGGCGGCGGCAAATCGTCTATCTGCCGCAGGAGCCGAGATTTCTCGGCGCGACCCTGAGGGAGAATTTTCAGGCTTTTAAGGAAGACCTCGATACGGCGGCCATCCACGCCTTGCTCGGCCGCGTCGGGTTGCGCGAGTTTGTCGACCGGCACGCCGACGGCCTGGACCTGCCGCTCCTGAACGGCGGCACCAACCTGTCTCTCGGTATGCGACGCCGTCTGGCGCTGGCGCGGGGACTGGCCCACGACGGCAAGCTGGTGATCCTGGACGAACCGACAGAGGGTCTGGATACCGAAGGTGCGGCGCACGTTTACGCCGTCATGAACCAGCTTGCCACCGAAAGTCATACCATCATCGCCTTTTCCCATGACGCCCAGATCATTCGCGGCGCGCACCATGTTCTCGATCTAAACGAAAAGCCGGTGCCGAAGTTTTCGACCCTAACGCAAGTCTCGCCGCCCCGGGCCGCCAACCTGCCGGAGGCGGGGCAATGACCGGCCAACACCCACGGACGAACGCCAGCCACTATGACGCGGGCGCGGCAAGCCATTTTCTGCTGGCGCTGTGCCTTTTGGCTGTGGCGGCATTTGCGGCCTGGAGCTACTTCGGCAGGCTGGATGTCGTCAGCGACGCGGTCGGCGAGGTCGTGCCGTCATCCCAGGTGAAGGCAATCCAGCATCTGGAGGGCGGCATCGTCCGTGAGATCCTGGTTCGCGAAGGAGATCGCGTAAAACCGGGCCAGGCGCTGGTGGTGCTGGAACAAACCGCCTCCGACGCCGATGTTCAGGAGCTCGTGGTGCGCATGACCGCGCTGCGTGTCGACGTGGCCCGCCTTGAGGCCGAATTGTCGGGCGCCAAACGCATCAATTTCCGCAAGGATTTTGCGGCCTCCCACAAGGGGCTGGTGGCCGAGGCGCGCAAACGCTTCAAGACGCGCATGAGCCGTATTGAAAACGAAATTGCTGCCCAACGGCAAATGACCACCCAGCGCCGCGAGGAAGCTCGGGGAATCAGCGCCCGCATGGATAAGCGGCGCAAAAGCCTCGTCTTGCTGAAGGAGCAAATCGCCATCAGCGAGGAATTGATGAAGGAGGATCTGACCAACCGCATGCTCCACCTCAACCTCTTGAAGGAGGAGACCACGCTGGTCGGCGGCGTGGCGGAAGACGAAGCCGCGCTGAAACGGGTGGCGGCGGCGGTGTCGGAGGCGCGCGCCCAAACTTCGGCTTTGCGGCATCAGTTCAACGAAGACGTCCGCCAGGAACTCGACACCAAGCGCCGTTCGCTCGACGAGTTTGCCGAACGCATGTCGAAGCTCAAGGATAACCTCGCCCGCACCACCCTGCGTTCGCCGGTGGACGGCGTGGTCAAATCGCTCCATGTCGCTACCGTGGGTGGCGTGGTGCGCCCCGGTGACGATGTTGTTGACGTCGTGCCCGCCGGGGACCGTCTGGTGATCGAGGCCAAGCTGCCGGCCCAGGATGTCGGATACGTGGCGCCGGGCCAACTGGCCAAGGTGACGCTGGCTTCCGCCGACGCCATCCGCTTCGGGCGAATCGAGGGACGGGTCGCGCATATCAGCCCCGACACCCTGACGAACGAGGACAACGTTCCCTACTACAAAGTCCGGGTGGAAACGGCGGTGGACTATTTCGAGCGCCGCGGCGCACGCTACTCCCTGGTGCCGGGCGTACAGGTGATCTGCAGCATCCAGACAGGACGGCGCTCGGTTTTGGAATACCTGCTGGACCCCTTCCTCGGCGCCTTCCAGGCCGCCATGCAGGAACGCTAGGGCATTTCGGATTTAGGCCGCACAACTCACGCCATGTCGGCGCGGAATCGTTCGGTCTGTGACGCCCGCTCGCCTGGCGGCGTGTCCAGCCACAATTCGATCCGGTTCAGGATGTCTTCCAGTGACGACTGCTTGGTCAAGTAATCAGCACCGCCTGCGGCAAACGCCTGGGTAATGGTGTCCCGGTCGTCGAGCGCCGAGACGAACAGGATGGGAATGTCGTCGCCGAAGCACTCGCGGATCATGCCGCAGCCCTTGATGCCGTCAATTTCCGGCATCATGATATCGGTCAGAATGATGTCCGGAAGCTTCTCTTCAAGCGCGCCGAGCGCTTCCTCCACGCCTGCGGCGGCCGTTACGACATACCCCTTGGCGGTCATCATGTCGCCATAGAGCCTACTCAGCATATTCTCGTCTTCGATCAGAAGAATGGATTCTCCACTCATGTCAGCACCTAAGAATTACCCCCAAAAAGTGCGGTGAAGGATGTTGGCCGTTGCCTCAACGGTAGCAGACGCCGGCCTATTCATCCTTCTCCGCGACGCCGGCCTCCGCGAAGGTCGACATCCCGTTGTGCGCGGCCAGTGCGGACCTCACGATCCCCAGCGCGACCGCCGCGCCCGACGCTTCGCCCAAGCGCATATTGAGATCCAGAAGCGGCTCCTTGTTCAGAGCTGCCAGCAGGCGCCTGTGCCCCGGTTCTTGCGAAACGTGTCCGACTAATGTGTGCTCTAGGCCGCCGTCAATCAATCGAAAAATAGGCGCCACGGCGGCGGTCGCCACATAGCCGTCCAGGATCACCGGAATGCGCCGGATCCGGGCGCCCATTACGACGCCGGCCATGGCTGCCAGTTCCCGGCCGCCGACGCGGCGTAGGATCTCAAGCGGGTCGGCCAGGGCTTCGCCGTGGCGTTTCAAGGCCCGGTCGACGACTTCGGCCTTGAACTGCAGCCCGGCGTCGTCGACGCCCGTGCCGCGTCCCACCCAGTCGGCGCCCGTGCCGCCGAACAGGGCGCAGGACACCGCTGCCGCCGCCGTCGTGTTGCCGATGCCCATTTCGCCGATGCACAGGATATCGGTCTCGGCGGCAAGGGCCGAGATGCCCGCCGCCATCGCCGCCGTAAGCTCGGCTTCCGTCATGGCCGGGCCTTCGGTGAAATCGGCGGTCGGCCGGTCGAGCTCCAGCGGCACGACGTCCAGCCGGGCGCCGTTTGCCTCGCTGAGTTGGTTGATGGCAGCTCCGCCGTGGCTGAAATTGGCGACCATTTGGACTGTCACTTCGGCGGGAAAAGCCGACACGCCCTGGGCGGTGACGCCATGGTTGCCGGCAAAGACGCAAACCTGTGCGTGATCGGCGCTGGGCGGGTGTTTGCCCTGCCAGGCCGCCACCCAGACCGCGAGGTCCTCCAGGCGGCCCAGCGCGCCGGCCGGTTTGGTCAGCTGGGCATCGCGTTCCCGGGTCCGCTCAGCCGCCGCCGCATCTGGTCCGGGCACCTCCCTCGCCAGAGCGCGGATGTCGTCAAGTCCGGAAAGCTGTTCAGCTAAAGTCATGGGATCGAGCATGGGGGGGTCCTTTGAATTGCGAATATTTCTAAATAAATGAAGGCCTATATGCAGGCTGATAACTGTCCTATAACCGATGCCTCAAGACCAGCATTTTGTCGTAGTGGAAGCCGAATTACGGGCGAAAAATGACGGAAAACGAACGACACGGGAACGATGGGCCCGAGGAAGGCCTAAATCGGAAACTTGTTGCCGACATCATGCTGTCAGCGGCCTTTCTGACGCGTCTGCCGGTTTCGGTGCCGCCCAGCACGCCCTGTCAGGCTCTGGCTTCCGCCATGCGGGTTTTTCCCGTCGTCGGCGCCGGCATCGGACTGGCCGGCGGGGTGGTTTTCGCGCTTGCCGCCTCTCTCGGCATGTCCTGGTGGCTTTCGGCGACGTTCGCCTTGGCGGCCATGGTTTTGATCACCGGCGCCTTGCACGAGGACGCCCTGGCGGATGTCGCCGATGGTTTCGGTGGTGGCCGCGATCGCGACGCCAAGCTTCACATCATGCGAGACTCGCGGGTCGGAACCTACGGCGTGCTGGCTTTGGTGGTCGCCGTTGTCGCCCGCATCGCTGCCCTTGCGGCGCTGGAGCAAACCGGCCTGGTCATAGCCCTGCTGATTGCGGCGGGCGCCGCTTCGAGATGCGTCATGCCCGCCGTTATGCATTTTCTCGAACCGGCCCGCGCGGACGGCCTGGGCGCAGATGCCGGCAAGCCGGACCGAATCACCGTTTATTGGGCGGCCGCTCTTGCCTTCGGGATTGCGGTGGCGGCCCTCGGCGTGACGTCCGCGGTCGCGTGCCTGGCGGCCGCGGCGGCGGCGGCCTGGGGGATGGCCAGATTGGCGAAGGCACAGGTCGGCGGCTACACCGGCGATGTTCTCGGCGCCTGCGGTTTGCTGGCGGAAATCGCTTTCATGGCAGCGGGTTCGGTGGTCCTTCAAACGGTCTAACGTCGGGAAATTAGCCATTTGCGGCACTTGTCGACGTCAGGCCGAAAGCCTATAATTTCCGAAGTCTCGGCCTTCGGGCAGTGTATGCGTGATCAGGGAGTATTTCGAACCATGACCCAACAAAACAAGCAGGCCAAAGCGGTGGCGCAGGCGCGGACAGCCGATCAGGCCGCCTCCGGTGCTCGGACGGTAGCTCTCGCCCCGGCCCTCTTGGCTGCTCTCTTGGGCACCTTCATCATATTCGGCGTTGGTTTCGTCAACGCCGCTGCGATGCACGACGCGGCGCACGATACCCGCCACGCGGCATCGTTTCCCTGCCACTAGGCTAATTCCATGAATTTACTGCGACGCGTGGTCTTCAGCGCGGCGTTGGCCGGCGTTCTCGCCGGTCTTCTTCTGTATGCGGTTCAGGCGGTCTTCGTCGTGCCGTTGATTCTCCATGCCGAAACCTATGAGAACGCGGCGCCTGCGCAGCAGGCTGAGCCAGCCGACGACGGCCACAATCACAGTCACGCTGCCGCGGACGATCACGCCGCTTCGGGGCTCGACCGCCGATCTTTGCTGACGGCGGCGGCGGATGCCCTGACGGGTGTTGGTTTCGGCCTTTTGCTGGTCGCCGGTTTTGCCTTGCGGGGCGGTGTCGACTGGCGGCGCGGCCTGGCTTGGGGCGTGGCGGGGTTCATGGCCTTCAATCTGGCGCCAGCTTTGGGTTTGCCGCCCGAGTTGCCCGGCGATTTCGCCGCACCCCTGGCCGACCGGCAGTTCTGGTGGCTGTTCGCCGCCGTGGCCACGGCGGGCGGGCTGGCGCTGGCCGCCTTCGCCCAATCCTGGCCCTGGCGCGCGGCGGGTCTGGTTTTGATCGCTCTGCCCCATATTGTCGGCGCGCCTAGTCCGGATGAACACGGCGGCTTGGCGCCCGACGACCTGCGCTGGAGTTTCCAGATCGCCGCCCTGGCCACGATGGCCCTGTTTTGGGTGGTACTGGGCGGCCTCGCCGGATATTTCTACCGCCGTTTCGAAAGCGCCTAAACGCCTCCAGCTAGATTTGCCGATCCACCAGATGCCCTCCGGCTACTATTGCCGGTCCACCAGATGAACGAATGATCCGGCCACGGTTCCGTTGACGAGACCGGCTTTGCCGATTTCCGTCCCCCGGGCATCGTGCGCCTCGAACAAGGGCTGGTTTTTCGTGAAATCCTCCGACAGCACCGTGGCGTAGTGGAATTCGTGGCCTCTGTAGGCCGTTCCCGCCTGTCCCAAAGCGCTGTCGGCGCACAACGAAACAGCCCTGTAACCCAAGTGGAGACGGCGCTCGGCAAAAGAGGTCTTCAGCGCCAATAATCCGGCCATCCGGTGGGCGATCCCGTCGGCGTCGGTCAATTCCTCGCCCAGCACCATGTAGCCGCCGCATTCCCCGAATATTCCGACCTGCCGTTCGGCGGCTTGCCGTAGACCGTCAAGAAATCCCCCGTTCGCCGCCAGCCTCCCGGCATGAAGTTCGGGGTAGCCGCCGGGCAGGTAGACGGCGTCGGCCGCCTTGTCGGGGCCTTCGTCGGCAAGCGGTGAGAACAAATGGATTTCGGCTCCCGCCTGGCGCCAGCCGTCGAGGACGGCGGGATAGGCAAAGGCGAAGGCATCGTCCCGCGCCACGGCAATGGTTTGCCCCAAGGGCGGTAAGGGCGGTGAAATCGGCAGCGTCTTGCCACCTGTGAGGGGTCTGGCAACGCGCAAAAGCGCAGCGGTATCAATATGGGCGCCGGCCACGTCGGCCGCCGCATCCAGTCGGGCGTCGAGGTCGTCGTGTTCACCGGCCTGGATCAGTCCCAGGTGACGTTCCGGCAGCACCAGACGTTCGTCGCGGGGCAGGTATCCCAATACGGCGATGTCCATTTCGGCGCACGCCGCTGCAAGCGTCAGGCGGTGGCCATCTCCGCCGACCCGGTTGAAGATGACGCCCACCACGTCGACGTCGCGGCGGTGATCGGCAAACCCCTCGATCACCGCGGCGGCTGAGGCCGCCTGGCCTTTGACGTCGACCACCAGTACGACGGGCAGGCCCACCTCAGCCGCGATATCGGCGGTCGAGCCGCTGCCGTCGGGCGCGCCGTCGAACAAACCCATGACTCCTTCACCGATGACATGGGAGGCGCCGGCGGCTGTCTCGTCCAGAACCTGTGTGCGCGTTTCACGGCGCATGGCCCAGCCGTCAATGTTGCGGCAGACCGTCGAGCCCGCGGCACTGTGAAAAGCGGGATCGATGTAGTCGGGCCCGACCTTGAAGGAATGGACTTTGACCCCCTCACGGCGGAAATGGCGTAGCAGGGCCAACGTCGTAACTGTCTTGCCGCTGCCGGAAGAGGGCGCGGCGATGATCAATCCGGTGGGCGGTGATTGGCTGGGCTCGCACATGACCTCAGTTTATACGGCGTCCCCCTCCCGGGGGATACGCTTTTACCCAACCCGCAGCGTGAATGATCAAGGGTGTATCAAGTTTGCTTGAAACTCTGAGGGCTTTAACACATTGTCCCGCTTGAAAAACATGAGGCGAGGCGTTTCCGTCAAAACGGAAACCGCTCTAAGATCGCCGCCATGACGGACACGCCCGACAAACCCCTGCGCCGCGGCTGGACAACGGGCGCCTGCGCCACGGCTGCGGCCAAGGCGGCTTATCAGGCATTGTTGACGGGCGATTTCCCCGACCCCGTCGTCATCACGCTGCCGGGCGGCCAGCAGCCGGCTTTCGCGCTGGCCCGCCAACGTCGCTCCGCCGGTTCGGTAAGCGCCGCCGTGATCAAGGACGCCGGCGACGATCCCGACGTGACCCACTTGGCGGAGATCGAGGCCTCCGTTACGGCTGGGGAGACGGGCAGCGGTATCACCTTCAAAGCCGGTCCCGGAGTCGGTACGGTGACGCTGCCGGGCCTGCCCCTGGAGGTCGGTGAACCCGCCATCAACCCGGTGCCCCGCCGCATGATCGCCGAGACCTTGGAAGCAGTTGCGCTTGCCCATGACGGTACCGGGGACATCGAGGTGACGATTTCGGTGGCCGGCGGCGAGGAGCTTGCCACGCAGACTTGGAACCCCCGTCTGGGCATCCTGGGCGGCATCTCCATCCTCGGAACCACGGGTATCGTCGTTCCTTTTTCGTGCGCGGCCTGGATCCACTCGATCCATCGCGGTATCGACGTCGCCCGGGCGGTCGGTCACGAACATGTGGCGGCGGCAACCGGCCGAACCTCGGAAACGGGCCTTGGGAAAATCCATGACCTGCCGGACACGGCGATGATCGACATGGGCGATTTCGCCGGCGGCATGCTGAAGTACCTGCGCGACCACCCCGTGCCGCGCCTCACCATCGGCGGCGGCTTTGCCAAGCTCACCAAACTTGCGGCCGGGGCGCTCGACCTGCATTCGTCGCGCAGCCAGGTCGATACCAATTGGCTGGCCAGCGCCGTGGACGATCTCGGCGGCGGGGAGGATACCGTGGAGGCGGTACGAGGCGCGAATACCGCCAAGGAGGCGCGGGAAATAGCCGAACGGAACGGTCTTGACCTTGCCGCCGTTGTGGCCAGGCGGGCACGGGAAACAGCGCTCGCGACGCTCAGCGGCGGCACCGAGGTTGAGATCATCGTCTTCAACCGGACGGGTGAGATGATCGGACGCGCCGGAGGATCGGGGTCGTGAAGCTCCTCATCCTCGGTGGCACCGCCGAAGCGGCGGCGATCGCCGAACAGGCGGTGGCACTCTCCGGCATGAAGGTTATCACCTCCCTGGCCGGGCGCACGCGCGCGCCGCGCCGCGTACCCGGCGAACAACGCATCGGCGGTTTCGGCGGGCCTAAGGCGATGGCCGATTATCTGCGGGACGAACGGATTGATGTCCTGATCGATGCCACGCACCCCTTCGCGGTCAACATCTCGGCCAACGCCGCGGCCGCCTGCGACGCCGCCGGCATTCCCCGTCTCATACTGGTGCGGCCACCCTGGCAGCCAAGCCCGGACGACGACTGGATTGCGGTGGATGACGGGCCCGCCGCCGCAGCCGAAATCGCCGCGCGTGGCTTTCGGCGCGGCTTTCTCGCGACCGGACGCCAGGAGCTGCCGGCCTTTGCCGGCCTGGCGGACATTTGGCTGCTGGTGCGCCTGGTCGATCCGCCGGTCGAGCCACTGCCGTTGGCGAATTACGATGTGGTGACGGGTCGCGGGCCCTTCGTCGAGGCCGAAGAGCACGCCATGCTGTCGAACCGCGACATCGACGTCATCGTCGCCAAGAACGCCGGCGGCGCGGGCAGTTGGCCGAAGATGGCGGCGGCCCGCCAGCTCAACATCCCGGTCGTCATGATCGAACGGGGGCAAACCCAAACCGGTGAGGTCGTCGAAACGGTGGACGATGTAATGGCCTGGCTGGCGGACTTGGGCTAGCTGTTTTTGTGGCGCAACAGGTGCACGTGATCCGGCGCGTATAGCCGGCTTTCCTCGAAGCTGTCCTCGCCCAGAACCCGGCCCACCATCACCAGCGCAGTCCGGGTGATCTTGGCGGCGCGGCATTTTTCCCGGATATCCGATAAGGTGCCGGTGATGATTTGCTGGTCCGGCCAGCTCGCGCGGTAGATCACCGCGACCGGACAGTCGGCGCCGTAGTGGGGGATCAGGTCGGCGCTGACCTGCTTCAGGTTGCGGACCGACAGGTGCACGGCGAGCGTCGCGCCCGCCCGGCCCAGCTCGGCCAACTCCTCGCCTTCCGGCATGGCGGAGCTTTTCATGGCGGTGCGCGTCAGGATCACGGTCTGGCTGATGCCCGGCAGGGTAAGTTCCTTCCCCAGTGCCGCCGCCGCCGCCGCGAAGGCCGGTACGCCCGGCGTGATGGTGTAGGGAATGCCCAAACCGTCGAGGCGCCGCATCTGTTCGGCGATGGCGCCGTAGAGCGAAGGATCGCCCGAGTGCACCCGAGCGACATCGAGGCCTTTTTCGTGCGCCGCTACCATCTCGGCCAGGATTTCATCCAGGTTGAGGGGCGCGGTGTCGATCACCCGGGCGTCGTCGGGGGCGGACGCCACGACTTCCTCGGGCACCAGGGAGCCTGCGTAAAGCACCACGGGCGCGGCCTCGATCAGGCGAAGGCCGCGAACGGTGATGAGGTCGGGTGCGCCAGGACCGGCGCCGATGAAATGCACGGTCATGACGAGGCCTCCGGTTTTTTGGCGTCCATTTTTTTGGCATAACCGCGCGGCGTGTAGACCCAGGCGCCGCCGGCGTGATCGATGCGCCGCGTCGTCGTGGAGCCCACCAGAACCACCGTCAGCATGTCGACGTTAGCGGGATCGAGCGAGCCCAGCGTAGTGTGGCTTAAGGTCTCGCTCGGCCGCCCCAGGTTGCGGGCCAGCATGACCGGCGTTTCGGCGGGACGGTGCTGCAGTAGAATATCGCGGGCTTCGGCCAATTGCGTGGTGCGGCGCTTGCTGACGGGGTTGTAGAAAGCGATGACGAAATCGCCGGCGGCGGCGGCCTCGACGCGCCTTCGGATAACCTCCCACGGCGTCAGCAGGTCGGAAAGCGAAATGGCGCAGAAGTCGTGACCCAGTGGCGCACCGGCGCGGGCGGCGGCGGTCTGCAGGGCGGAGACGCCCGGCACCACGGCGATGTCGAGACGCGTCCAGTCGGGCCGGTTCTCACACTCCCGATCGATCAGTTCGTAAGTTGGTGAGGCCATGGCGTAGATACCGGCATCACCAGAACAGATCAGCGCGACGTTGCGGCCCTCCGCGGCGAGGTCGAGGGCGGCGCGCACGCGAGCCTCTTCCTCGCCGAGGTCGAAATCATGACGTTGCTTACCGGCCGCGGCCGGGCCCAGCAGATCGAGATAGAGGCTGTAGCCGATCAGGTCGCTGGCAGCCACCACCGCGGTATCGGCTTCCGGCGTGCGCATGGCCGCATCGCCGGGACCGATACCCACCAGGGTCAAGCGCCCTCGGGCGCGGCCCACCTTGGCCGGTTCGATAATGGTCGAAGACCGCGCCACGGCGCAGGTTGCCCGCGCACTCTTATGCTTTTCGACGATCAGTTCGCCGTCGGCTCCGGCGGCGGCCAGGGCCGCCCCTTCCGACACGCCGTGGCAACCGACCTCCGCGAAGACGATGTCGGAGGGGTTGGCAAGGCGCGGCGTTTCGGCCTCCAGGGCGTCAGCATTGAAGAACCGCGCCGGGACGCCGAGGTCGGCGGCGGCGGCATGGACCGCCGGCTCATCCGATTTGAGATCGAGAGAGACGATGCAAGCGACCGCTTTGTCCGAGAGGCCGGCATCGGCCAGCGTTTCGCGCACCAGATTGGTCACTTCGCTTGCTGACGCGCCGCGTTCGCAGCCGATGCCGACGGTAAGGACCGCCGGGTGCAGGACAACGCCGGTTTCCGAAGTCGCCGCCTGGTCGGATATGCGGATACTCGTTTCGCCTTCATCGCCGAACGCGGCGCTGTCGGTCAGCCAGGCCGTATCGACACCGGGGCGGTCGTTCATCAGCGCGACCGGCAGACCGGCCAGCAAGGCCGCGGTGACGTCCTTGGCGGTCCGCCGGTCCGCGATGCGCCAGCCGGCGGGCGGCTCGTCGAGGGCGAAGCCCAGGCGGCTATCGCCCGCCGTCGTGATGACGGCGCTGCCGCCCAAGGTATCGGCAATGTGGCGGGCAATGTCGTTACCGCCGCCGTGTCCGCCCAGCAGGGGGACGATGTGGGCGGAATCTTCGGTCACGGCGATCACCGGCGGCTCCGCCGTTTTGTCGTTGAGAAGAGGCGCCAGCAGCCGGATCAGGATGCCGGCGGCGCAGACACCGACGATGGGGGTGCCGGAGCTGAAGAGCTCCTTAAGGTGCACGCCCGTTTCGGGAAACTCGAGATCGGCGCCTTGTGTGCGGCCGGAAAGTCCGTGGGCGCGTGAGCCCGGCAGCGCGGCGGCAACCCGACGCGCCGTCTCCAGGCCGCGTGCCGTGAGGGCGATGACGGCGGGCGCCGCGCTCATGCGCCGACCCCGTTGCGCCCGACCTCGCTGACCCAGGCCTCGCCGCGGCGGTGCACCAGGATCATGGAGAAATAGGGGGCGGCATCACCCGCCAGTTCCGCCAGCGGCATCGTTCGCTGGTTCGCCATGGTGGCGCGCTCGACGTAGCGGGCGCGGTCGGTCATGCCGAGGCGCTCGATCACGCCCCTGATTTTACCCAGATGACGGCCTACCTTGATGATGGCGGCGGCGTCGGCGGCACGCAGCTTGGCCTCCAGTTCGTCTTCGTCCAAGGGGCCGGGAATGACGCTGAGCACGTCGTTGAGGGCGGCCAGCGGAGAATGCGTCACGGCGGCGCAGGCGGTGAGCGACGAGACGCCCGGCACGACTTCAACTTGATGGTCCGCCGCCAGCCGGCCGAAGAGATACATGAAGGAGCCGTAGAAAAAAGGATCGCCCTCGCAGATACAGGCGACGTCGCGGCCGGCCAGCAGATGTTCGGCGATTTCGCGGGCGGCCTTGTCGTATACCGATTCGGCGGGGAAATGGCCGGGGGTCATGGGAATGCGGATCGGCACTTCGGTCTGGCCGCCGGGCAGGTGCTCGGCGACGATGGCGCGGGCCAGGCTGTCGCCGTCGTCCGGCGCGGGCCAGGCGATCACCGGGCAATCGCGTAAGACACGCAACGCTTTCAGCGTGATGAGTTCCGGATCGCCGGGCCCAATGCCCAGGCCGTAAAGGGTACCACTCATGTCAGATCAAATTCCTTGTTGAGGTTTGGTCACGCTCCACTGCGTGACCGGCGCGAGCGCGCGCCACATGTTGAAGTCGCCGCGCGGTTCGGCGCGGGATATTTCCAGGCGGCGCAGTTCTCCGCCGTGTTGCCGGTGAAACGCCAGCACCCGGGCTTCGCCTTCCGCCGTGACGACATTGGCCACCAGGCGTCCGCCGGGCGGCAGCGCCAGCCAGGCGGCATCGAACACGCCGTCGGCCGTGATGCCGCCGCCGATAAACACGGCATCCGGTTGTCCAAGCTCCGTCAACGCTTCGGGTGCTGTGCCAATCACAAGCTCCAGTTTGGGTGTACCCAAGGCTGCTGCATTTTCCGCAATCAAGCTCGCCCTGCCCTTGCTGCGTTCGATGGCGACGGCCGCACCGTGTTCAGCCGCCCGCATCCATTCGATGGCGATGGAACCGCAACCCGCTCCGATATCCCAAAGGGTTTCACCGGGCTTGGGTTGCAAGGCGGCCAGGGTTATGGCGCGGACTTCGCGTTTGGTCATCTGGCCGTCGTTGCGGAATGCTTCGTCGGGCAAGCCCGGCGCGCGGCTGTAGGCCTTGGCGCCGTCAACGGCCACGCAATGAATGCCGACGCTGACAAAATCATCCGTCGGTTCCTCCGGCCAGTCGGCGGCCAGGGCGTCGATGCGATCTTCGTTGGGCCCGCCCATGCGGCAAAGCGCCGTCATGGCGCTGCCGCCGTAGCCGAGCTTAACGAGTTCGGCGGCGATCTCGCGCGGACTTTTGCCGTCGCGGCAGAGCAACACGAGACGGGCGCCGGGTCTCAGGTGCCCGTTGACCGTTTCGACCGGGCGGCCGTGCACGGTGAGGCAGGCCGTCTCGGCCTGGGGCCAGACCAGGCGCGCACAGGCCATGTCGAAGGCCGACGAACCCGGAATGACGGTCATCTCGTCGGCCGTGAAACGCATGCTGAGCTTGACGCCGACGCCGTACAACATGGGATTGCCTGTCGCCAGGACGGCGACCTGCCGGCCGGCGGCGCCATGTTTGGCCAGGTCGTCGAAAAGGTCCTCCAGGGGCGTCGGCCATTTAAGGAGATCATGGGTTTTTTTCGGCATCATCGCCAGGTGGCGTTCGCCGCCGGCGACGATATCGGCGGCGTCGAGCAGTGCGCGGGCCGAGGCGGAAAGACCGTCGAGGCCGTCCTCGCCGATGCCGATCACCGAAAGCCAGGGTTTCGTCATTGATCGTCCTCGCTGGTTGCGGCAACGGCATTGACCGCTGCTGCGGCCAGGGCACTGCCGCCGCGGCGGCCCTTCAGCGTGATGAAGGGAACGCCGAGGTCGGCATCGATCAGGGCTTGTTTGGATTCGGCGGCGCCGACGAAGCCGACCGGGAAAGCCAGGATGGCGGCGGGGCGATAGGCGCCTTCGCTCAACAGCTCAAGCAGGCGGAACAGCGCCGTCGGCGCGTTGCCGATGGCGACGACGGCGCCCGCCAGCGGTCCCATCCAGAGATCGACGGCGGCGGCGGAACGGGTCGTGCCGAGCAGGGCGGCCTGATCGGCGAGGCTGGGCGTGTCGAGCGTACAGATCACTTCATTTTGCGCAGGCAGGCGGCGGCCGATGATGCCGTTGGCCACCATCTGGCAATCCGCCAGCACTAGCGCGCCGTCGGCCAAGGCTTGGGAGGCAACCCCGGCCACGTCGCCGGACCAGGCGAGATCACCGACGATATCCGGCATGCCGCAAGCGTGCACCAGCCGCAGCATGAGGCGGGCGAGATCGTCCGGCAGCCCTGCAGTGTCGGTCTCGCTCCGCACGATCTCGAACGACCGGCGGTAGATCGCCGCCGGGTCGCGCAGGTAGTCGTATGTCTTGTCCGCGCTCACGTCCCGCCTTCAGCTTTCACCGTCGTGGTGGTGGTGATGCCCATGTCCGTGGTCATGGTGGCGGTGGGCGTGATCGCCGTCGGTGCCGATGCCCTGGACGTGGTGGTGGTGGCCGACTTGCGGCGCGCCATGCTCGGCCTCGAAACCGACCAGCTGCTCGCGGTACTTGCAGAGCTGGCAGTTCATGTTGGGGTTGCCCTCGATGATCTCGTTCATGCGCTCGATGAAGGTGTCCAGCACCTGCGGGTGATCATTCAGGTATCCCGCCTTAATGATGTCGATGTCGGGATACTTGGCATTGGCGGCGTCGGCGGCATCGTAGATGCGCGTGACCAGAATGCCGGAGAACAGGAAGTAGGGGAAAACCACGATGCGTTTGAACCCCAACATGGCGGCATAATCGAGGCCGTCGGCGATCAAGGGTACGGCGACGCCCGAGTAACTGGTTTCAGCCCAACCCAGATCAAGCCCCTCCCAGAGGAAGCGCGTGATCTTGGTAACGTTGGAATTGGCGTCCGGGTCCGAAGCGCCGCGTCCGACCACCATCAGCAAGGTGTCCTTGCGCGTTATCTCCACGTTCTTGTCGGCCTCGCCGATGGCGTCCTCGATGCGCGAAGCGGCGGCGTTGACCAGCTTCAGGCTGACGGCCAGCTCACGCGCGAAATGAAGTTCAACATCGGGGTTGTCGAGTGAGAACTCGTTCAAGACAGACGGGATGTCGTTCTTGACGTGGGCGGCGGCGAACAGCATGCCCGGCAGGGCGTAGATGCGCTTGCAGCCCTTGGCGACCAGTTTGTCCAGTCCCTCCCGGATGATCGGCAGGGCAAATTCCAGAAAGCCGTGTTCGACCTCGTAATCGGGCAGCAACTCGCGCAGCCGCACGGCGAGGTTCTCGAATTCCGACACGGCGGTATCGTCGCGGCTGCCGTGGCCGCAGATCATCACGCCGGTTTTAATTTCATCACTCATACTGGTTTCCTCAAATTACCGGGCTCTCATAGCACTGCCGGTGTTTCGTGCCAAATTTCGCCGCGCCATAAGTTGACGCCGGCGAAATCGCAAATCATTGTCGGGCGATGTTTTCCTTCGCCCTGCCTGAAGCGGCCCTCGCGCCGCTGGTCATCCTGTTGCTGGCCTTGGCCGTGGATACCGTGATCGGTGATCCGCCTGCGTTGTGGGACCGAGTGCCGCACCCGGTTGTGGTCATCGGCAACCTGATCGGCTGGGCCGACAGTACCTTCAACAAGGAAAGAGACGAGGCCGAGGCCCGGCGTACGGCGGGGCTGATATTTGCTGCCGCGATGGTCGTCGCGGCCTGCCTGGCGGGCTGGGCATTGGCTCAGGTGTGCCGGGCGCTGTCCATCGGTGTCGTCCTGGAGATCGCCCTTGTCGCCGTCTTCCTGGCCGGCCGGTCGCTGCATGACCACGTTTCGGCGGTGGCGCGCGGCCTGATCGAGCGCGGCCTGGCCGGCGGACGCGAGGAAGTGGCCCGCATTGTCGGGCGTGACCCTGAGCAACTGGATGAGGCCGGCGTCGTCCGCGCCGCCGTTGAATCGCTGGCCGAGAACTTCTCCGACGGCGTTGTGGCGCCCGCCTTCTGGTACGCCCTTTTCGGCCTGCCCGGCCTGCTCGCCTACAAGGCACTCAACACCGCCGACAGCATGGTCGGGCACAAAAGCGAGCGCCACGCCGACTTCGGCTGGGCCTCCGCCCGGCTTGACGATTTCGCCAATCTTATTCCGGCGCGTCTGGCCGGTTTCCTGATTTGCGCCGCAGCCTGTATCCTGCCCGACACCAGCGGACCCAGCGCCATCACGGTGATGATGCGCGATGCGGCTCAGCACCGTTCCCCCAATGCCGGTTGGCCGGAAGCCGCCATGGCCGGCGCGCTCGGCGTCGCCCTGGCGGGACCCCGTGTGTACGCCGCGGGCCCGGTGGACGACCCGTACATGGGGGGCGAGGGCCGACGGGAGATCGACGGCGCTGAGCTTGGACGTGCCCTGCGCCTTTATTTTTGGGCCAATGCCACACTTGCCGCCGGTATCGCCGCTCTGGCGTGGCTGATCTGAGGTTCTAACAACCACCGGCAATCTCCAGTATCCGTTCGGTATGCAGGTGCGCTTCGAGGTGGTCGGCCAGACCGTCCAGCGCGGCGTCGACGTCGGCTTCGTAGTCCAACGCACTACCGCCGCCGAGACGCGCCAGGAACGCCTGGCGAAATTCGTCCGAACTGAAGAGACCGTGGACGTAGCACCCCATGACGCGGCCCGCCCGGTTCACGGCGCCGTCCGGCCGCCCGCCCTCGAGCGTCAGCATCGGGGTGTCCGTGGCGGCGCCCCCGGTTTCGCCGCAATGCATCTCGTAACCGCGAACCGCCGTCCGGCCATTGGCCGTATGGCCCCGGACCTCTTTGAGAGATTTGTCGCCGGCGATGGTGGTTTCGACATCGAGCAGCGCGAGGCCCGCCTCGCTGCCCGGCGCTCCCTCAAGGCCGCTGGGATCGTGCACGGCTGT
>CAYOAD010000040.1:0-10756 GCA_964401845.1 uncultured Rhodospirillaceae bacterium
TGCCATTCGGGCGGAGTTCCCGATCCTTTCCCGCACGGTTCACGGCGAACCGTTGCACTATCTCGACAGCGCCGCGTCGGCCCAGATGCCGCAGGCCGTACTGGACGCTGTCAACGTTCACGAAACGGCCCACCGGGCAAACGTGCTGCGCGGTATTCATTTTCTGGCGGAAGCGGCGACCGAGGCCTACGAAAACGCCCGCCACGACATCGGCGAATTCATCAATACCGCCCGCCCCTCCGAAGTCGTCTTCACATCCGGCACCACCGGCGCCATCAACCTCGTGGCCCACAGCTTCGGCGATCAACTGGCCGACGGCGACGAGGTGCTGATTTCGGTGATGGAACACCACAGCAATATCATTCCCTGGCAGCTCCTGCGCGAACGCACGGGCATCACGATCAAGGTCCTGCCGGTGACGGAAGATGGCCGCCTCGACATGGATGCCCTGGAGGACGCCGTCACCGATCGTTGCAAGCTGATCGCGATGACGCATGTCTCAAACGTGACCGGTGCGGTGACCAATGTCCGACCCATCGTGGAGGCCGCGGAGGCCGTCGGCGCCCGAGTGCTGCTCGACGGCGCTCAGCGGGTACCCCACGGGCCGGTCGACGTTCAGGCCCTGGGCGTCGATTTCTACGCCTTTTCCGGCCACAAGATGTACGGCCCCAACGGCATTGGCGTGCTGTGGGCCAAACGGGAACTGCTGGAGGAAATGCCGCCCTTCCTTGGCGGCGGCGAGATGATCCGCACGGTGACGCTGGACAAGACCATTTTCGCCGATCCGCCGCACAAATTCGAAGCCGGCACCCCGCCCATCGCCCAGGCCGTCGGCCTGGCGGCGGCGGTGAACTGGCTCTCCCAAGTCGACACGGCGGAGGCGAGCTATCATGTCGCCCAGCTGGGCGAACGGGTGCTGGACGGCTTGGCGGCGATCAACGACGCCGGCGGCGGCGACCTCATCCGGATTCTCGGGCCGGCCGGCCTGCAGTCGCGCATGCCGGTTATCTCGTTCGACATCAAAGGCGTTCACCCCCATGACGTCTGCCAGATCCTGGATTCCCACGGCGTGGCCTTGCGCGGCGGCCACCACTGCGCCCAGCCGCTGATGGATTTCTTCGACCTGACCGGCACCACCCGCGCCAGTCTGGCGATCTACAACAACCAGGCCGACGTCGACGCCCTCTTGGAAGGCCTCGACGCGGCGATCAGAAAGCTTACATGAGTACCGATATTTACCAGGACGCCATCGTTACCCTCGCCAAAGCCAAACACGGAGAAGGCCGTCTGGACGACCCGGACGCCAGCATCGTGTTGGACAACCCCCTGTGCGGCGACCGCATCACCCTCGACGTTAGCGTCAACGCCGGCCAGATTACCGCCGTCGGCCACAAGGTGCGGGGCTGTATGTTGTGCGAGGCGGCCGCCTCCCTGATCGGCGAACAGGCCATCGGCACCTCGACCGCCGCCGCGCGCACCGCCCGTACCTCGCTGGAAACCGTCCTCAAGGGTGACGGCGGACCCGGCCCGGACGATGCCTGGACGGACGTCGCCGCTTTCGCCCCGGTTGGCGAATACAAAAGCCGCCATGAGTGCGTCCTGCTGCCTTTCGAGGCGCTGGCCAAGGCGGTCGACGAAGCCGAGGGGTAACCCATTGCATCGAAAACAGCTCGCGGAACTTCTGGCTCCACCCCCACCCAACCCTCCCCCCTCAAGGGGGAGGGCTTTTTGATGTCGGATCAAATTACCTATGTGCGTCCCTTCCCCCCTGGCGGGGGAAGGATAGGATGGGGGGGACAGCGGCTGTTCCTTCCTAGAGGTGGATTTCAAAGTAATAACTCATGTCCAAAGGCAGCTAATTCATGATCGTGGGGGATGTCGCCGGTTTCGTCGCCGCGGGCGTGGCGCTGTTGATCAGTCCGGGTCCCGCCACCCTCAGCATGGCCGCCACTGGTGCCGCCTACCCCAAACGAGTCGCCTGGTCCTATTACTTCGGGCTGCTGGCCGGTCTGGTATTCGTCGTCTCTTGCGTTACGGCGGGTGTCATCACGGCCATCACAACGATCCCCTACGCCGCCGAGGGCCTGACGGTCTTCGCCGCCTGCTATATCGCGTACCTCGCCTGGCGCATCGCCACCGCGCCGCCGGTGGGCGAGATCAAGCCGGGCGCCCGCACGCCGGGGTTCGCCAGCGCGGTCATCCTCAACATCACCAACGTCAAAGCCTACGCCGCCTTCACGGCCCTGTTCGCCAGCTTCGACCTGGTGCCCGGCGATCCCTTTCTCTCCGGCTTGTTGAAATCCGCGCTCGCCTTCGCCATCGTCGCCTCGGGCAACGTGGTCTGGCTTCTGGCCGGCGCCGCCTTGCAGCACTTCTTCCAGAACCCCCGTATCAGCCGCATCATCAACGTCAGCTTTGCCGTGCTGCTGGTCGCCTCGGTGGCGATGACGTTGCTGATCTAGTCCGCTAGGATTTTCCGCCCTTCTCCGTCACCCACATCGTAACGAGAACGGCGACGCCGAAGACGGCGAAGCCCACCACCAGGGGCACGATGGTGCCGTCGAAAGCCTGGCCGATGACGATGCCGGCGGCGACCGACATCATGGCCGAGATGGCGCCCACCACGGCGGCGCCGACGCCGGCGATGTGGCCCAGGGGCTCCATGGCCAGCGCGTTGGTGTTGCCGAACAGGATGCCGGTACAGAAGAACGTCACCATGAAATAGGCCATGAAGGCCCAGAACGGCGGTTGGTCGGCCACCGTGAAGAGGAAGACGCAAAAGGCAAGAGAGAGAACGGTGAAAATTGCCGCGCTCCAAGCCGACAGCCGCCGCATACCGAGCTTCATCACCAGGCGTGCGTTGACCAGCGACGACACACCCAGCGCCAGGGCCAGGACAGCGAAGTAGATGGGGAATTCCGCCTTGAGATCGTAGACGTCGGCGAAAATCTGCTGGGCCGAACTCAGATAACCGAGGAAGGGACTGAAGATAAAACCGGTCGCCAGGGTATAGCCGAAGGCCTGGCGCGTGCGAAAGACCTCGGCGATGGCGCGGGCGTTTCGTCTGAATGACAACGGCGCGCGGCGCTCCGGCGTGACCGTCTCGGTAAGGCGCGTGCCCAGCCACAAAAGCACGACAACGGCGATGATCAGGAACGAACCGAATATCCAGCGCCAGTCGGCGATGAACAAAATGCCCTGCCCAATGGCCGGCGCGATGGCAGGTACGACGATGAACACGGCCATGACGAACGACATGACCCGCGCCATGGCCCGACCTTCAAAATGATCGCGCACGATGGCTGCGGTCAGAATGCGAGGCGCGGCAACGCCGAAGCCCATGAGGAACCGGCCCACCAGCATCACGGTGAGGGATTGGGAGAGGATACAGACGACGCAGCCCACCAGATAGATGGCGATGCCGACATAGATCGGCGGCTTGCGCCCCGTGCTGTCCGAGATGGGCCCGTAGATGAGCTGCCCGATACCGAAACCCAGCAGCATCACCGTGATGACGAGTTGAACGTCATTGGGGTTGGACGTTGCGAGGTCGCGGCCGATGTCGGGCAGCGCCGGCAGCATGGCGTCGATGGAAAGCGCCACCAACGACAGCATAGCCGCCGTCAGCGCCACAAATTCGGCAAATCCCATCTTGCCGCCCTCGCGCCGTTTGCGCTGCTCTTCTTCCGTCAGTTTTGATTGATCGTTGTTCAAGTCGTCTCCTGTAATTCGGCGCACCCTACGTTGACCGCGCCCGGACCACGAGGCATTTATGCGGGGTCCAACAAATGAAAGTAGTCTCCATGGCCCGCAACGCCATAAAGATCACGGATGATATCAAGCTCGCGCCCGACGAAGTCGCGGTGACGTTCATCCGCACCTCCGGACCCGGCGGCCAGAACGTCAACAAGGTGGCGACCGCGGTACAACTCCGCTTCGACGTTGCCGGCTCCCCTTCCCTGCCTCCCGCCGTTGCCCAGCGGGCGAAGCAACTGGCCGGCCGCCGGTTGACCAAGGACGGCGTCATCGTCATCACGGCGGACCGCTATCGCACCCAGGAGCAGAACCGGGAGGACGCGCTGGACCGTCTGGTCACTCTCCTGAAGAAAGCCGCGGTCCGGCCGGTCCAGCGGCGGCCGACCCGCCCTTCCAGATCGGCAAAGGCGCGGCGCACCGACGCCAAGACCCGGCGGGGCGCAACGAAGCGCCTAAGGGGGAAACCAAGCGAGGATTAGGTCCGGCGCACAGCCGCCGCCAACAAACCGGCACCGATCAGAAAGCTGCCACCGATGCGGTTCACCAGCCGAAGATTGGAGGGCTTCGAAAATCGCGCACGCAGTTCGCCGGCGAGCAGCGCCCAAAGCGCCACATTGACGGTGCCGAGGACCAGGAACGTCACCTCTAGAATGACGAACTGGGGCAGCAGGGCGCGGCCCGGGTCCACAAACTGCGGCATGAAGGCGACAAAGAAGACGATGCCCTTCGGATTAAGTGCGGTGACGATAAAGGCGCTTAGGAACATGCGCTTGCGCCCGCCCCGCGCCGCCTCGTCGGTCAAATCGTCCAGCGTGGGCTGGGAGCGCCAGAGCTTGATGCCCAGCCAGATCAGATACCCCGCCCCGGCCAATTTCAAGATCGTGAACAGGGTGGCGGAAGCCGCGAGGATGGCGCCCGCCCCCAACAGCGACACGGTAATCGCCGTAAAATCCCCCAGCGCCACGCCGGGCACCGTGGCCCAACCGCTTGTCCGCCCCCGGCCCAGCGCATAACTCACGACCAGCATCACCGTCGGCCCGGGTATGGCCAGCAGGATGGTGGTCGACAAGGCGAAGGCGAACCAAAGTTCAAATGACATAAAAATCCCCCAGGTGAAATCGTTCGAAATGCAGAACGGTTAAATATGCGCTATACGGGGAAAGCGCAACCGCACGGCATCAAATGGCTGCTATTTTCGGTATGTGAATTTCAATATTGTGCTATTTATTGGGGTATGATGCCGCAGCAAGAACATTATCGGATGGGCTGGGTCGTAATTGTTGGCACGTTGGCACTGGGCATGACGTTCTGGTCCGCGACGGCGCGGGCGGAGGACCAAAGAAAGAAGACCGATCGCGGGACTTTTTCGGTCCAACTGGAAAACGACATGTTTTCCGGCTCCGACCGCCACTACACCAACGGCCTCCGGGGCACCTGGCTGTCGCCTAAGGACGGCTCCTCGGAAACGCTGGCGGAGGTCCATGATTTTCTCCTGACGACAATGAACGCGCTGCCGGGCATCAGCCGGAAAGGTGACAACGACGAAGCGCGCTTCAGTTTCAGCATCGGTCAGGACATCTATACGCCGGAAGACAAGACCCGGACCGACCTGATCGTCAACGACCGGCCCTATGCCGGCTGGCTCTATGCCGCCGCCGCCGTCTACAAGATCAGCGACCCCGGCAACGGCTGGAAATCCCAGGACGCATTGGAATTGGCGCTCGGCGTCGTTGGACCATCGGCGTTGGGGCAGGAAGCCCAGGATCTGGTCCACGAAATACGCCTGATCGACAAATTCGAGGGCTGGCACAATCAGCTCGAAAACGAACCGGGCATCCTGGCGCTTTACGAGCACAAACAGCGCATCGGCAAGCCGGTGCCCTTCATCATCGGCGAGGCCGACATCATCCCCAGCTACGGTTTTTTGCTGGGCAATATCTCGACCCAGGCGAACATCGGCGGCACGGTCCGCTGGGGCGTCAATCTCGGCGAGAACTTCGGCCCGCCCAGCCTGATCCGGGGCGCCGCTCCCTACTACGTCGAGAACCGCAAAACCGCCTGGGAGGATCTCGAAGCCTACGTTTTTGTTTCCGCCCAGGGCCGCTATGTGGCGCGCAATATTTTCCTCGACGGCAATACCTTCAGGAACAGCCACAGCGTCGACAAGAAACCCTGGGTCGGAGATCTGGCGGTCGGTTTTTCGCTGGAGGTGGGACCGTTCAACCTGACCTATGCCAACGCCTTCCGCAGCAAGGAGTTCGACGGTCAGAACAGGTTCAGCCGCTTCGGCGCCGTCACCGTCTCCTGGCACTGGGAGTGGGGTTAGCCCCGGACCTCTAGCGCCCAATCTCTTTCAGGAAATCCAGCACGATGCGGTCGCTGCCGTGGGACGGCAAGTCGTTGTGGCCTGCGCGGGGAATAAATACGCCCTTGCGCGGTTCGGCGGCGGCGGCCAGCAGGCGACGGCCGAGAGCCACCGGGATAGTGCGGTCGTGTTCGCCATGAATGATCAACAGCGGCGCGTCGATATCGCCGATCTTGTTGACGGATTCGAAGCGGTCCTTCATCAACTGGCGCACCGGCAGGAACCAGTAGACGCCGGCGGCGACGTCGGTGGTGGAGGTGTAGGGGGCCTCCAGCACCAGGGCGGCAACCGGGTACTCGGCCGCCAGCTGCACCGCGACGCCGCTGCCGAGGGATTCTCCGAACAAGACGACGTCCGAAGCCGGTACGCCCTGCTCCTCAAGGAAAGCCATTGCCGCACGTCCGTCGGCGTAGAGCCCCAACTCGCTCGGGCTGCCGGGATTGCCGCCGTACCCCCGGTATTCGGCCAACAGCATGCCGTAGCCGGCCTGCATGAAAGGCCGGGCACGTGCGGCTCTCCCGGCAATATTGCCGGCGTTGCCGTGAAAATAGACGATGGTGGGAAGGTCGGAGCCCGTACGGGCCTGGGCATACCAGGACGTGAGGTCGAGGCCGTCCGTGGTTCTGAAAGTCACCGCCGCGGCGTCCGGCAGTCCGGCATCAATGGGCCTCGGCAGGTAGGTGGCCGGGAAATACATCATCCGGCGCTGGGCCAGATAGATCGCCGCCGTGAACATCGCGTAGGCCGCCAGGAAGTAGAAAACAAATCGCAATCCGGCTGCCATTTCCACAAATCACTCCCGCTTGTCGGTGTGGCTTCGTGGTCTCATCGTGCCCCTGTTGCGGGGGCCAAAGCAAGCCTAGTGAAGGACGTCGTCGCCTTCGTGGATGAAACGGCCCTCGACGCATTGGATCTGCGTCATGACGCCTTCCCAGTGGTTGGTGCGGGCGAAATCCATCGCGCCGTTCAGTCCGACCGCCTTGATCAGGCATTCGGCCAATTCACGTTGGTAATTTCTGTTCTCTTGCATCGTTCTGCTCCGTTTTGGAGTTGTCGCCTGGTCTCCTCTATGGAAGGACCAGGGCGGGTTTCTACGTACCCAAAACAGAGCAATCGGCGTGCCAGCGAAAGGTTGCCAAAGTGTGAAGATCGGGCATGGGACGAATCTAATATTTCTTCTTAATTTCAAATACTTAAAATAGTCGCATAAGATTTAGGTCAACCTTCCTGCATGAAATATTTGCCTAGCTGGCGGCAACATTTACCGCCTGAGCAATATTTGCCGGTCAGGCGCTGCGCTCCGCCCGCTCAAGCATGCGATTGGCGAGCCAGATGCTCACCCCCGCCAATATCATGCCGGCGGGCAGGTCGATGACGTAATGCCAGCGCGTCACGACGGCCTCAATCAGGATCCAGAGGAAAGCGATGGCGTAGAGCGGCCGGATGGCGATGCGGTGGGCGAAGGCGTACCAGACGAACACCCAGGCCGCCCCGGCGTGCAGCGACGGCATGGCGGCGAGGCCGGCGTTGAAGTAGCTGGTGCCCCAGGTGTCGAGCCAAGCCGGCCCGTTCGCGGTGAGCTGGTTGTAAGCCTCCCACATGCCTTCCTGCGAGTTGGTGGCAATGCGGTTGGGGCCGTAACCGTAGAGAAACGGCCCGACGGCAGGCGCGATGAGGTAGCTGAGCGCACCCAGCGACTGGTTGATCAGCGTCGCCAGGTAAACCCGGCGGAAACCGCGCCGGTCAGCCACCAGATGATAGGTGAACGAGACGAAGAACATGCCGACGAAAACGCCGATGTACCACCAGTCGACATTGGGCAGCACGGCGGCCAGACCCTCCCGCACCGTACGCATAGCTCCGATCAACGGCTGCACCATCAGGTCCGTCCGCTGGTAGAACTCGTCGAAACGTGCGGGGTTGATCAACGGCACCCACATCTTGATATGGAAATGCAGCCACATGATGCCGGTGAAGACACCGACATAGAGCGCGCTCCAACCCAGTTCCCGGCTGAGCGAGGGGATGTCGGCGCCCTGGTGGCGGCGAACCACCAGCGGAATGGCGAACCAAAGCGCGGCCAGCGCCACCGGCACGGCGTAGCGGATCCCGAGGTAGATGCGGATGCGCTCGTCCGGCACCACGAACGGCGTGCCCAAATAGGCCGCGAAGCCGTCGAGGAATTCGCGGATCAGGTGGAAGCGGTCGTAGGCGCCGAAATAGGCCGGATATGTCTTCGGCACGCGAATGACCTTGGTGGCCAGGACGGAGTCAGGCCTGGCGATACCGATTTCCGCGAGTTCCGCCGCGGCAAGCCGCCCCATCGCCTCGTCGTCCAGCTGCCACAAGTCGTCGCCTTCGTCGCAGAAATACTCCAGACCAATCCAGATCTTCTCCGGATCGGCCACCATGTATGGGCTCCAGTTGTTGAATATCTGCAACCGTCCCACTTTGACGCCCGGCTCCTGGATGTAAATCCAATTGTCGGGCACCCGTTCGGCCAGGTCCGCCCCGGTCGCCCCACCGCCCAACTCGATGCGGTCCAGCAGGACGCCGACCGTGACGAAATCCCGGTAGATCAAACCCTCCGCCACCTCGTGGACACCCGCCGGTCCCTTTGGTTCGAAGCCGGCGATCAGGTCTCGAACGGCCATGGTCGAAAAGACGTAATCCGCCTCGATGCGGGCGCCGTTGGCCAGCCGCACGGCCGTTACCCTTCCGCCCCGGTGCTCCAATCCAGCGACACGGCTGCCGAAGCGAACCTCGGCGCCCTTTTCGGTGACCATCTCGGTCACCCGGCGCCACATGTGCCCCGGTCCATGTTTTGGATAAAGAAATTGCTCTATTAGACTGGTTTCAATGGATTTTTGCTCAATTGAAGATTTTCGCCAAAGGGCGCTTACAGCGTGCTTTACGAGACCCGTAAGCGACAGTCCCTTGATGCGCTGGGCGCCCCATTCGGCCGATATCTCGCCGCACGGCACGCCCCAGACCTTTTCCGTATAGTCGCGGAAAAATGTCGCGTAGAGCTCCCTTCCGAAGCGGTTGACGACGAAATCCTCAAGCGTGTTTTCAGGCCGGATCGGCAGCAGACGCGCCTTGAGGAAGCTGAAACCGATGCGCAGCGTCGCGACCAAGCCCAGGTTGCTTAGAGTCGTAAGGTTGAGGCTCAAGGGGTAGTCGAAGAACTTGCCGCGAAAAAGAATGCGCGAAACCCGCTGGCGGACCAGCATGACGTCGTCGACCGCGTCGGGATCGGGCCCGTCCGCCGGCAGTTCCACCCAGCGTCGTTTGTTCTGGTAGGTGATCTCGATGCCGCCGTCCTTCGAACCCTGCAGAGGCAGAATATTGCGCCACCAGCGCATCACCCGGTCGGATTTTGAAAAGAACCGGTGGCCACCGATATCCATGCGGTTGCCCTCGAATTCGACGGTCCGAGATATGCCGCCAACGTCGTCCCCGGCTTCCAGCACGACGGGCCGGATATCCGTGCGTTCCAGAAGCTCCCAGGCCGCCGTCAGACCGGCGGGCCCGGCGCCGATAATGACGGCAATTCGTTGATTACCCTCTTGTTCGCTCATCGCATTACCGGAACAACAGGTATTTGCGAACGAGGAAATTGAAGGCGAAGCTGGCCGCCGCGGCGAAAACCTTCGAGAACGTATAGTGAAATCCGATGCCGGACGTAAACAACCACAATACCCCTTCGTTCACGCCCAATCCGCCAACCCCGATCATGACGAATATGATGAATTCGGCCCGGGCGTCGCTGAGACGTCGATTGGCGAACACCCAGACGATGCCGCCGATATAAACGACGACCGCGCCCAGAATAAAGCCGGCAACGTTGGAAACAAGGTAGGGAATGCCGAACAGCTCCGTCAAACCCACCAGCGTGCCGAAATCCGCCGCCAAGGCTACCAGGCTAACGATGAAGTAACGGACGAATTCGCCGCCCAGTCCAGCCGGCTTTCCGTTCTTGATGATCGTCAGGATGTCCGGCAAATCCGCGGTCCGATTCATTGACGTTAAGGTGTCGGGAGCGCCGTAATCGATCCCGGTGAGGACTTTGGACCAACGCGGTGGCGGCTTCAAGCGAAGGCCAAAAAATCCCTATTCATCATACTATTAAAAGGTTTTTGCAAAAATTCTCTTAAGCCTCTTGTGTGCCGTCGGGGGCATCCCATATAGGACCTATGAGCCCGCGTCATGGGACGTGGGGGGCGAACAAGGAAGAAGACGATGTCGGCTCAATCAGCGTCGTATTATCCCAAAATCAAGCGTGGATTATCCACCAAGCAGGTCATCGCGGCCTGGATCATGGGTGGCGGTATCTGGTTGCTTGGAATGGCCGGATTGCTGGTCGTTCCGCTCTACACCACCGACCTCAACGCCAAAACCACGGTTTCTGCCGACTACTACAGTCACAGCGGCGCCTGGACGACCGTCCAGCACCCCTCCGGCAAGTATTCCGTCGTCGTTCGCGGCCTTGTTCCGGCAAACTGCTAATCAATCACACCGTCCGAGGCGCTGCGCCTCTTGTAGACGAGCCCGTTCCAACCTAATCTTCCCGTGGCGCAATCAAATAGGCCGGGATCGCCAGTCCGGCCGGCCAAAAGAGAATAAAGCTCAGGA
>CAYOAD010000040.1:10856-23110 GCA_964401845.1 uncultured Rhodospirillaceae bacterium
ATCAAATAGGCCGGGATCGCCAGTCCGGCCGGCCAAAAGAGAATAAAGCTCAGGATCATGACGCCGATCCAGGCTCCCTTCCCGTGTTCATCCAGTTTGTCGACGAAATCCATCGGATCCTCATGTAAATGTTATTTACATTAACCAAAATGGGGAGACTGTTGGCGGGAGTCAAGAGGCCGGATAAGAAAAATCGACGATTATTTATCGCCGCCGAGGCCCAGACCGTCGAGATAGATCAGAATGTTGGCTTCCAGCAGTTCCTCGGGCTTCATCGGCACCCGGCGCCGGGCGGCATCACCCCGGCCGAACAGGGATGCGATACCGTGCGACATGGCCCAGACGTGCAATGCCATCATCAGTGACGGCGGCCGTTTGTTTTCCGGCAACGGCGCGATCAGCGCCTCGCAAGCCTGGCGCAGAACCCCGAAGGCGCGTTCCGTCGCCTGGGTCAGTTCGCGACTGGTGTCCGGCGGCAACCGGGCTTCGAACATGGCGGCGAAATAGGCCGGCTCCTTTCGGGCAAAGGCCAGATAGGCCTGCCCGACGTTCTTGAAGGCGGACAACGCGTCGGGTTTGCCCCCGTTCCAGCCATCGGACAAGCGGTCGGCGAACTTGTCGAAGCCGCGCCGGGCGATATCCGCCATCAGGGCGTCGCGGTCGCGGAAATGGCGGTAGGGCGCGGCCGGGCTGACGCCCACGGCACGCGTCACCTCGGCGAAGCTGAACCCCGCCGGGCCGTACTCGGCAATCAGGTCGAGGGCCGCCTGAATCAACGCCTCCGCCAGATTGCCGTGGTGATAGCCCCGCTTCTCGCGGTCGCGTTTCGATCTGCTCATGTAAACGGTTATTACATCATCGGGCGGCGGTGCGCACCCTTAAGTTGGTTCACTAGAGCGGTTTCCGTTTCAACGGAAACGCCTCGTCGAATAATTCCAGGCAACACAATGCTGTCACGGCCCTCAGTGTTTCAATCAAAGCTTGAAACACCTTAGATCACCTCATCGTCACGCGAGGTGGTCTCGCCGTAGCGCCCGAGCGCGGGTTTCTTGAGCCCGGCATAGAGGTCATCGAGGCGTTTGTTGATTTTCTCACCGGCCTCCTCGAACAGGCTGCGGCCCTGAAGATCGCTCTCGACCAGGAACGGTCCGAAGTTTTCGACCTCCAACACCCACATGGCCTGGGCAATGCCCAATTCCTCCAACCAGTGCACGTCCTGCACGCGCTTGATGCCGCGGCCCAGCAAGGCGCCGGTGCCGTAGCCCACCGTGGTCAGGTAGACAGCGCCATTGGGGACGAAATGGTCGCGGTAATCCTCCGCCGACATGCCGCCCTTGCCGATAATCACGCGGCAACCCGACATTTCGAACCAGCGCTTCATCCATTTGGAGAACCGGAAGCTGGCGGTACCGGTCACGGCGCCCACATCATATTCGCCGTCGTCGCGCCGGCTGGCGGCGGGCGAGCAGTGGAAATTGCAGTTGCCGATGGCAGCGAGATCAACGGGCGGCGTGAGACCTTCATCGATGAGGCGTTTGTAGAGGCCCTCCCGGCCCGTGTAGATCACGCCGTCGAGAAAAACGACGCTGCCGATCTCCAGTTCCGCCAACGCTTCCGGCGTGGCGGGCAGCTGCAGGCGAGCGGTTTTCAAGGTCATTCGATGCCCTCCCGCCGCATGTAGTCGGTGAACCAGTGGGGTTCCGTGCGGTGCTCTACGGTACCGTCGGCATGCAGCCGGACGACGGCGCGACGCGACGACAGGCAGAAACTGTGAACACTGACGGGCATGCCGCCGGTATGGGTACAGCCAACCTCGACGTGGCAGTCCACCACCATGGAACGCCCGACGAAGCCCATCGGCCCCATGCCTATGTTGTTGCCGAGCTCCTTTAGTTCCTCCTCCAGTTTGGCCACCTCGGGATCGGGATTGGCCTCGCCGACGGTGCGCAGGCAGGCTGCCTGCTTACCCAGCGTCATGCAGACATCCTTGCTGCCGCCGATGCCGACGCCGACGATGGCGGGCTGGCAGGCCAGGCCCCGGCGGCCGAACTGCACCATGACGTCGAGGAAGAAGCGCTTGATGCCGTCGATGCCGTCGCCGGGAAACAGCATGCGGTAGTCGGAGCCAAAGAGGCCGCCCTTGTGCACCGACGTGATGTCGATCCAGTCGGCGTCGGGCTCGAAGGAATAATCGATTTCCGGTGCGCCGATGCCGACGTTGTCGTTGGTGTCGGCCCGGCTCAGCGGGTGGACGCGGTTAGGCCTGAGCGGCACCTCGTGTGTCGCCCGCGAGGTTGCGCGGCGCAGCGCGCGCTCCAGGGCGATGAAACCGCCCTCGATGTGGGCTTCGTTACCGACCTTGACGAAGTAGCGCGGCAGGCCGGTATCGGCGCACATGGGCCGGCGGTCGCTTTCGGCCGCCTCCCAGTTTTCCACCATGGACTGCAGCACGAAGCGGCTGAGTTCGTCCTCTTCCTCGGCCATCATGCCCTTGATGCCGTCGCGGAAATCGTCGGGAATATCGATGGCGGCGCGGCGCATGATCTCCAGCCCGGCGGTTTCGATGAGGGGTTCGTCGATCATGTCGCTGGTTCCTCAATCAGGCTTTGGCCCGGCTTGATGCGGCTGAAATCCACGCTGTGCCGGGAGACGCCGAGGCCGTCGGCGCTCAGACGGACCTCGGTGTAGTAGGCATCGGCCGGCGGCACGGTCTCGGCGAAATCGGTCCGGTAGTGCGCGCCGGCGGAATCTTCCCTGACGGCAGCCGCCTCGACCACGGCGCGGCTCACCAGGATCTGGCTTTCCAGGTTGAGCCAGTCGTGCCAGGCCATGTCAAATCTCCGGTCTGTTTGCGCGATGCCGCACCCGCCCAATTCCGCTGCAAGCCCGTTCAATCCGTTGCGGGCCCGTTCAAGGCTTTGCGCGTCACGCACGATGCCGCCGTCCTCCCACATCAAATCCGCCAGCCTCGAGCGGATCGTGTTCATGTCCCCCACCGGCTGGGCAAACGGCGCCAAGGTACTCTCCATCGCCGCTTCAAGCACACCCCGGTCGGGTTCGGCGAAGGCCCCTTCGCGGCCGACCCAGGCCGACATGGCGTCGCCCGCGATACCACCGAACACCGTGGAATTGCCGACGCCATTGCCGCCCAGGCGGTTGGCACCGTGCACACCGCCGGTGTCTTCTCCTGCGGCGAATAGACCCGGCAGCTCGGTGCGGCAGTCGGCCTCGAAGACCACCCCGCCCATCATGTAGTGCGCCGTCGGCACCACCTCGACCAGCCCGCCGACCAGATCGAAACCGCAATCGGCGCAGCGCTCCACCATGCCTTTGAACTGGGCCCGCACGGTCTTGGGGTCAAGGTGGCGCATCGTGATGTAGACGCCGCCGTTGGCTGCCGTCCGCCCGGCCCGCATCTGGTCGAACATGGCGCGGCTGACGATGTCCCGCGTCGCCCTCTCCTCCCGCGCATCATAATCCCCCATGAAACGGCGCTCGTCGCCGTCCAGAAGGTGACCGCCGGCGCCGCGCAGGCCTTCCTCTATGATGGTGCCGGTAATGCGCGTGTCCTCGCCCGCCACCAGGCCGGTGGGATGAAATTGCACCATCTCCATATCGCGCAAGCCCAACCCAGCCCGCAAGGCCATCGCCATGCCGTCGCAGCTCTTGTCGCCCGATGGTGTGTGATAACGGTACATGGTCGGTCCGCCGCCGGTCGCCAGTAGAACGGCCTTGGTCTCGACGAAGCGGAATTCGCCGCTGCGGATGTCGACCAGCAAAACGCCGGCCAGCCGTTCGCCGCCGCCGTCCGGGACCAGGGCGACGGCGCGGTGTTCCTCCAACCGGTTGATCCCCCGCGCCCAAACCTGTTCGGCCAGGCGGCCGATGATCTCGATGCCAGTCAGGTCGCCCTTGTGGACGGTGCGGTCAAAGGTTTGCCCGGCAAAGGCTTTCTGGTGGACGGTGCCATCGGGATTGCGGTCGAAGAAGCAGCCGATCTCGTTTTCCAGCTCATGGATGCGTTCCACCGCGCCTTCGACCAGCGTCCAGGCGAGTTCCTGGTTGTTGATCCACTTACCCCCCTCGATGGTGTCCATGAAATGGCGCTCCACCGAATCGCCCTCGGCCAGAGCGACGTTATAGCCGCCCTGCACCATGCGGGTGCAGCCGGACTTGCCCAGCAAACCCTTGACGGCAATGGTGATATCGAGGTCCGGCGCAGATTTGTGGGCATGCAACGCGGCAAACAGGCCGGCGCCGCCGCTGCCGAGGATCAGGATGTCCGTGCGGATACGTTCCACGTCCGGCCTCAAAACGCGTTCAGCAGGAACAGCAGGCCGGCCGCCAACGCCACCAGCACGGCCAACGCGACGTAGCTCTTCTGCGCACCGCTCCAGGGCAGGAATTCGACGGCCAGCAGGCGAACGCCGCCCGCCATGTGAGCCGCGAAAAGGACGACCAGCACGGTTTCGGCCAACTTGACCAGCGGCGCATCGGCCCAATGCAGGAAGGCGTCCAACGAGGCGCCGCCTTCAACGGCCAGCGACAAGACAAATAGATGGATCGGCAGAAACACCGCCAGCGCCAATCCGGATGCGCGGTGCAGCACGAACGCCCAATAGGTCGGGTGGGTCCTGGCGGCGCCGTTTATCATGAGATCGCCATGACCGCCCGCACACCCAGTGTGAGCGTCGCAAGCGCAAACACCCCAGCGGCGGCATCAATCATCCCCGGCCGGAGTTTGGTGTGCTCGCGGGCGATTACCCTCAGTCCGATCGCGGCGTGGAGTGCCGCGGCGGTATAGAATATGCCGTAGTACACAGGCCAAATGGGATTTGCCTGGGTACGGGAGAGCATTTCCGCCGTGCTGAGGCCGCCCTGCACGGCGTAAACCATCACTCCCAGATGAACGACCACAAGCGGCGCCAAAATCAGCGCGGTCAGACGCTGCAGCCCGTACAGGCGGACTTCGTTGCGGACGCTCATAGCTCACCCTTCAGAACCGCCGCCAGCGTCCGACGTTTGAGGCCGGCAATGGAAGCCGTCGGATTTAGACTTTTGGGGCAGAGCTCCGCACAGGTCTGATGGCTGTGGCAGGCCTGGCAGCCGGCGTCCCCGGCCACCGCCCGGATGTGTCCGGCGGGATCGGCGTCGCGCACGTCGTTGACCAGCGTCCAGGCGCGGTTGAGCGCCGCCGGCCCAAGATAATCTTCCCGCCACTTCACGGTATCGCAGGACGCGTAGCAAACGCCGCAGCCGATGCACTCGATGGCGGCGCTGGCGGCCCGGCGCGCGGGGCTGCCGGGTTCGACTTTGGCGAAGGCCCGGCTTTTGTGGTCGCCCGGGTTGAAGCGCCCGCCCGCCCGCTCCCACTTGTCGAAGAACGGCGCCATGTCGGTAGCCAAGTCCTTGACCAGCGGCAGATTGCGGATCGGCGCAATCGTGAGGCCGCCGTCCTTCTCGACCGTTTCGACCCGCGTGCGGCAGGTCCAGCGCGGTTTGCCGTTCACCGTCATCGCGCAAGTGCCGCACATGCCGACGCGGCAGGCGTAGCGGTAGGACAGGCTGGGGTCGATGTGGCGCTGGATGTGGGTGACGATGTCGAGCACCGTCTGGCTCGGACGGCGCGGCACCTCGAAGCTCTGGTAACCGCCCTCCTCGCCGCCGCGCCAGACCCGCACGGTTATGTCGCCCAAGGATAATCCGTCTGCGTCCAAGGCAGCGCCTCCCTCATTCCGCCAGCGGTTATGATGGTCCGTTATGCCGGGATTGGCAATTCACCCGCGACAAGCAAAGTGCTATGGAACGACCTGAACCAAACGCGAGCCGGTGAATTGGAAAATCTCGACCTGATCCTCAGTTTCGGCGGCAAGGCCGTGGCCACCGGCCTCGTGCTGCTTGTGGCATCCTTGGTGGCGGAGCGGGCAGGCGTGTTGATCGCCGCGCTCGTCATCACCTTGCCGCTAAACGCCGGACCGGGGTTTTTCTTTGTCGCCTTGGAGGCCGAACCCGGGTTTCTGGCCCAAGGCGCCCTGGTGAGCTTCACCGCCACGGCGGCCGTGCATACCTTCATGACGGCTTACGCCCATGCCTCCTCCCGGCTGAGCCGGTTTTGGATGAACCTGGGGGTCGCGACGGCCGCCTGGATCGTCGTCGCCCTGCCCTTGACCAACGCGCAGCCCTCCCTGCTGTGGTCGGTCGTCATCGTCGCGGCCGGTTTTGCCCTCGCCCATGTCCTGCGCTACCGGGGCTACGACCAAAAGGGCGGCGGTGACCGGGCCAAGCGCCAGGGCGGAATCGGTTTTCTGGTGTTCCGGGCGGTGATCGGCGGCAGCGTCGTGGCTCTGGCAGCGACCTTCTCCAAGACCCTCGGCCCCAGCCTCACCGGTCTCGCCTTCGCCTTTCCCATCATGACGTCGGCCAACGCCTGGATGTTCTACCACAGTTACGGTGCGAAATTTTCCGCCGCCACGATCTCCAATGCCCGCAAAGGCTTGATTTCTTACGTCTCGTTCTGTTTTGCTCTGGCCATTCTGCCCGGATACGTTGATAACATGAAGGCCTGGTCGCTGGCCCTGGTGGTCTCGATCATTGTCACCGGATTGATGTTGCTTGCGGGACGGCTGGGCATCCCACAACGGCTCGCCAAGTTCGACTTCTAGGTCATTAAATGGTGCCTGACACCAATTAACTAAATGGTGCCTGACACCAATTAACTACTTCTGATCCATGGCGTAGACGCCTTCCCAGTGTTCCGGCGGGTCGGTGATGAAATCCCTGCTGCGTTGCGCCAGTATGCGGCTGGGCGGATCGTGGATTTCGCCGTTGGCCAGAGCGTCGAATTCGGCGGCGGCGTCCTCGAACCTGCCGCCACGGTAGTGCGCCAGCGCGGAATGATAAGCTTCCGCGACTTCGAGCCTGGCAACAGGCGTTTCGCCCGAAAGTCCGAGCAACTCGAATATCCTGACGGGATGCTCGCTGCCCATCACCTTGATGATATCGATCTCCCGCGCCTCGATACCGGTGCCCGCCAGATCCCGCGTGCCGGCATCGATGATGATCGACGTGCCGTAGTATTTGTTGACGCCCTCCAAGCGCGAGGCGACGTTCACGTTCTCTCCGATGCAGGTGTAGTCGCGGGTTTGTTCAGACCCGATGTTGCCGACGATCACCTCGCCGGTGGCCAGGCCGATGCGGGCGCGGATCGGCGGCAGCCCGTCGGCCAGCCACCCCTCGCGTAGTTCGCCGAGCCGCCTGTCCATGCGCAACGCTGCGCGGCAGGCCGCCATGGCGTGATTGCCGGGGGTAAAGGGCGGGCCAAAAAATGCCATGATGCCGTCGCCCAGGTACTTGTCCAGGATACCGTCGGTACGAGTGATCTCGTTGGTCATTTCACCAAGATACTCGTTGAGGAACTCCACAGTTTCCTCGGGCGACATGTCGGCGCTGATGCCGACGAAGCCGGCGATATCGCTGAACATCAGCGTCTGCACCTGGTTCTTGCCACCGACGCCCAGTTCATCGGGGTTGTCGATCAGACCGCTGACGATGCTGGGATGGACGTATTTGCCGAACAGGTTGCGGATCTGCTCCTTCTCCTGCAGGCCTTCCACCATGTTTTGAAAGGCACTGGTCAACTCACCCACTTCGTCGGAGGAGTGGTTCTCCACCCGGTAGGAATAATGGCCATCGAGCACATGGTGGGTCACGTCGACCAGGCGGCGGATCGGTTGAACGATGCGGGCCGAGGCAGCCAGCGTGATGACCAGGCCGATCAGCAGGACACCCAGCCCGTAAAGAATGATCTGCCGCTGTAACTCGGCGATCGGTTTCAGGGCCCGGTCCAGATTGCCGGCGACCACATAGCCGGCCGGCACGCCCGCATCCTCGAAGTGTTCGGTCAGTGCCAAGTGCCGGTCGCTCTGCAGGATGACGCGTGTGACCCCCTCGGGCGAGGATTGGGCAACCAGCGCCTGACGGTTCTGTTGGGAAGCGTCCGAGGCAACGGCGCGTTCGCCGGCAAAGAAGGCGACGGTCAGATCATCCACCTCGTTACCCAGCAAGTCGCGCACCCAGGTGTCATCGATCACGTTCGCCACCAGAACCACACCCAAGGCGTAGTCATCCCGCGCCGATTCCTTCAGTGGCACGAAGACGGCGTTGGCAAGACCTTCGCCGAGGCCAATCACGGCCGTCTGGCCTTCGCCTTCGTCAAGCACGGCTTCGAAGGCTTCTGCGATGTGTTCGGCCTCAATAGCCCGGGTCATTTTTTCTACATGGTCAGCCATGTTGGCCCGGCTGTCCTGCGGCGCCGATACGCCGCTTATGGTCAGTTCCTCATCGACCACGATGACCAGCCCGCTGTCGGTGTCGCGCGCGAACTCCTCGGCGAAGGTGTAGAAGTTGTCCTTCATCTGCTCAAGAAAGGCGCGGTATTTCTGGTCGGAAGTGATGGTTTTGACCAACCGGAAGGAATGCGCCCGCTGGGTGTCCAGCCGCCGCTGAAAACGTTCGCGGGCGGTCTGGAGTTGATGGCTGATGCGATCTATTTCATAGGTTTCGGTTTCGGAATTGGTTACGTAGACAACGGTGCCCAACAGCCCGAACACGATTACCGAAAAAGCCGCAAAGATTTTGGCGCGAAGACCCATCAGTCCCTACAAGGCAGAAATCTCACTTGAAAACGCGGTCCACCGACAACGTCTCGTCCAGCTTAACGCGGGCACCCGCCTTGAGGTCAACATCGTGAGTCAATGAACCAAGCCGCCAGTACCAAAAACGTACTTTGTATCGGCCCGGGTTCAGATCTTCAAATTTGTACTCGCTGCCGCTGGAGACTCGGCGTGTACGCAGTCCGGGCGCCGACACGATCGGCACGACCAAATCTTCATCCTCATCGACCCCCAGTTCAAGGTTGCCGGACAAGGTGACTTTTACGGTTTCCGAAGCGTCCTCGGACAACTCGGGAAATTCGATGATGTCATCATCGCCGTCACCGGCAATGTAGACGTTGAGGTAGTCCGGCAGTTCGTTGCGCACCCGGATGACGTCGTTGACAGCCACTGCGAGAGCCTTGGGGACGATGCCGTTTCGGGTAATGACCAGATTGTGGTACTTGCCGCCTTTATAGGTCGTATCCTCGATAATCACGTACATGCTGGAAATATTGGCGTAATTGATCACGCCCGGCGGCAGTTTGGTACCCCTTGGCGGACTGTCGTAGGAACTTTCCGGTGTATCGTCATCCTGGTATTTATCTTTTTCTCTGGCCCATTTCGCCAGAACCTCCTTATGCCCCTTGGCCTTGATCTTGCCATGGATCGTGCCGAGCGATTCATCCGCCCGGGCGGCGTTCAGGCCGAGCGCAATCAACGCAGCGGCGCACATTAAGGCGAATGCGGACTTGATCATCACTTTTTCTTCCGCTTTTTGGATACGAGAAGAACGACGTCGCCAACGCCGTCACCGGCTATCGTGACCGGAACGGGCGATGCCTTGTAGCGGCGGTGAGCGACCGAAACCTTCACGACCCATTCACCCTCAGGCACGTTCTCGATGGAGAAAGCGCCCGGTTTGTCGACCTGGGCGAAGTAGGGGCTGGGCACGATGAACAACTTCCCTTCCATGTTCTTGTGGACCGAACAAAAATATTTGACGATGCCGCTTTTCTTGAACACCACCCTTTTGCTGGTGCCCTTGGACGCCAGACCGATATCGAACCGGTTGCCCTTGGAGAGCGAATAGACGTTGTGATCGATGTTTTGTTCTTCGTCATTGACAAAATCGACCGCACCGCCCTGTACGACAACGGCCTCACCCGGCGAAAAGTGACTGCCGCGTTGACTGATCCGAACTGCATTCCCGCCAGGGTCGGCGGCGCCCGAACCTGCCGGGCTGAGATAAATCACAAAACTTTTGGGCGGGCGTTTGCCATCGACTTTAAGTTCGCCGGAAAGCGTCCCCGCTTCCGCCCCGACGAAACTCAAATAGCCGATAACCGATAGGCCCAATCCCCAGAGCCATGCCTTCATAAGAGCCTCCCCCCAACAAGGGTATCCCCCTGCCGAAGCTACTTTTTCCAGGCGCGCGCACCAATGCGCAAATAAACGCTAATGAGTATTAATCCTAAATGGTGTTGAGGCAAGCTAAGAGCAAGTTCCGGATTTGGCGCCCGTATCGTTCAGGGTGCCACAGCGGTGACGCTAATTTCCATTAAACCGCCCGGAATAACCAGTTCGGACACGCCGACCGCGGTCCAGGCCGGGTAAGGTTCAAATAGGTACCTGTCCTTGACCGCCATGAAAGTGGCCATGTGTTGGCTGATATCAACGTGGTAGGTGGTCATATCGACAACATCTTCCAGCCCCGCACCGGCCTCGACAAGAACCGCTTGAACAATCTCAAATGCGGCTTCGAATTGCGCTTCCGGATCGCGCACCGCCATGATATCGGCAAGTTCGGCATCTTCGGCTGCCAGCGTCGACTGTGCGCCATCGAACGCCTTTTCACCGCCTCCGCGCGATGTGGCGATCGGTTCTCCTCCAGGGCTGGTGCCGATTACGCCGGAGCAATAGAGCATGCCGTTTGCCCGTACGGCGGGAGCAAAATGCCAGGTATCGTAAACACCTTGCAGACCGGGCGGCACGATGACCTCAAACTTCGGCATGACAGCCGCTCCCTGAGTATTATTTCACCCGAATCGGATCAAGCCCGGCATGGCTGCTCGCGACGTCGAGCAACGCGGAAAAATCCTTCGAGCCGAAGTCATCGAGGCGCCGGGCCAAATTGAGGCTTTCGCGCGCAGCCCCACCCAGCACGACGGGCACGCCGGCCTGGCGGGCCGCTTCCGTGATCAGGCACATATCCTTGAAGGCCAGATCGATGCTGAAACCCGGTTCGATATCTCCGGCCAGCACCTTGACCGGCCAAAGCCGGGCGAGATGGCCGTTGGTCGCGGTGGTTTCGAGAACGACCTTCAACATGGTTTCGACGTCCAAGCCGAGACCGGCGCCAAGCGCCAGGGCCTCCGCCGAAAGCTGCGCCGCCGCGATGGCCAGGAAGTTGTTGACCAGTTTGGTCCGGATCCCGCTGCCGGGATCGCCGCAATGGTGGATGGTCGAACCCATGGCCTCCAACGCAGGTTTCAACCGCCCGAAGTCGTTCGACGTGGCCCCGACCATGAACAGCGCCTGCCCCTGTTCCGCCAGATCGACGGTACGGCCGATGGGCGAATCGGCGAAGGCGCATCCGGCGTCGAGCGCGGCAGCGGCAATCTCGTCCGTCGTTTCGGGATCCACTGTGCTGGTATCGACGATCAGCGCACCTTCACTGACGTTGGCCAGCACGCCGCCTTCGCCGAGAATGACCGCCCGGACCTCGCGCGAGGCCGGCAAACAGGTAATGATGATGTCGGCGTTGGCGACGGCATCGGCCACCGACGTCGCGGCGCGCGCGCCATGTGGCGTGATTTTGGCCACCTGGCCAGCATCCAAATCGAACACCGCAAGGTCCCTGCCCGACTGAGCCAGGTGACGCGCCAACGGCCCGCCCATGGCGCCGAGGCCGATAAAGGCAAACTTCTCACTCATTCCCTTCGTTCCTTCTCATTGCGCTAACCCCTGAGCGCCGTTAATTGATCACCGTAGGCGGCAGGATCGATGTGGATGTCGATCAGTTTCGGGCCGTCGATGTGGCCGGCCTCGGCAAGTACGGAATCCAGCGCCGTCACATCCTCGACACGCCAGGCCGTGACACCGAAACCCCGTGCGACGGCAGCAAAATCCACGGCCGGGTATCTCACGCCGGAACTGGGATCCTGCCGGCGCTGCTGTTTGACGTCGATCAGCGAAAGCGCCGCATCGTTCAAAACGACGACCATGATATCGCATTTCAGACGCGCCATGGTCGAGAGCTCGGAGACGCACATCATCAGGCCGCCATCTCCGCTGAAGGCGATGACGGGCAACGCGGGCTCGGCGAGCGCCGAAGCGATGGCCGCCGGCAGCGCGTATCCCATGGTCGAAAGCCCGTTGGATTTCAGCACGTCGTGGGGCCGGCAGGCCGGCCACCGGTTCATGACGGAGAACATGTGCGCCCCGGCATCGACCGTCACCCGGACCGGCGCGGTCACCAGTTCAAGAACCGTTTCGACGACGCGGTCCGGGTTCAGCGTATCGGGCGCGTGCGCCGCCGATCGCCGTCGCATGCCTTCGCGAAGGCCGGAAATCTCCGCCGGCGACCAGACGGCGGCAGGC
>CAYOAD010000041.1:0-22931 GCA_964401845.1 uncultured Rhodospirillaceae bacterium
TTTCGCCGTTTGAGGTTGAATCGGCGTTGCTGGCGCATGACGCGGTGTTGGAAGCCGCCGTCGTTGGTCAGGAGGACGAAAAGCAGCTGGTCAAGCCTAAAGGGTTCATTGTCCTGAAGGACGGCCAAGGCGACGAGGCGCTGGCCGACGAGCTCAAAGCCTTCGTTAAGGACCGCCTGGCACTCTACAAATATCCCCGCTGGATCGAATTCGTCGACGAACTGCCGAAGACGGCGACCGGCAAGATCCAACGCTTCAAACTGCGCCAGTAGCGGCCCGATTCATGACCCAAGGCTTTGTGGAGGCCGACGGCGCGCGACTGGAGTACGTCTGGCACGGGCCCAAGCCCGGTGAGGTGCCGACGCTTGTCTTTCTGCATGAGGGCCTGGGCTGCGTCACGATGTGGCGCGATTTTCCCGAACGCGTGGCGGCGGCCACGGGCTGCGGCGCGCTGGTCTACAGCCGCCGGGGCTACGGCAAGTCGGACGGCTGCGACTGGCCGCGTCCGGTTTCCTTCATGCACGACGAAGCGATCGACAGCCTGCCCGACGTAATCTCGGGCCTGGGCCTCCAGGAATACATCTTCGTCGGACACTCCGATGGCGCCTCAATCGCGCTGATCAACGCCGGCAAGTTCGAGCAACCGGGTTTGAAAGGCGTCATCGTCGAAGCGCCGCACGTCTTCGTCGAACAAATCTCGGTCGACAGCATCGCCGAGATCAAAACCGTTTACGAGACCACCGATCTCCCGGAAAAACTCGAGCGCCACCACGGCGACAATACGGAATGCGCCTTCCGCGGCTGGAACGAGGTCTGGCTGGTCAACGACTTCCGACAGTGGAATATCGAGGAATACCTGCCTTCGATCGGCGTACCGCTGCAGGTTATTCAGGGGGTGAACGACGAATACGGAACAGCCGCGCAGGTCGATGCCATCGCAGCCATGGCCGGCGGCACGGTCGAAACCGTTATGCTTGACGACTGCGGCCATTCTCCCCACCGCGATCAGCCGGACGCCGTATTGCGGGCGATGACGGCATTTATCGACCAACTGTTGTAGTCCGTCCGGCGCAATTCCGTCTTGGCCACGGCCTACCCGTAAAGCTATAGTTTCTTCCGAGGGGGCGGGCGTAAGTTTATTTGGGGGAGATCGCTGTGGCGCGAGACATTTTACCGCGTGAGGCTTTTGCCTTAGGGACGGATATTTTCAAGAAGGGAGACCCGCCGAGGTTCGCCTACCTTTTGGCTTCCGGCGTCGTCGAGATCGTCATCGAGGACGGTACCGTTGTCGGTACGCTTCAGCCTGGCGCCATCTTCGGTGAAATGGCGTTGATTGACGAGGGGCCGAGATCGGCATCGGCCCGGGTGAAGGAGCCGGCCACGTGTATTCTGATAACACGGCAGGAGTTTGAAAAACGCCTGAGCAAATCAGATGCCTTTGTCCGGGCAATGCTGAACCTATTGGTGCAGAGGTTGCGGTCAACAAACGAATGATGAGTTCATACTTGGGAAGGCCGGCGATTGGCTAGTACGGCAAAATCAGCGAAGGCGGCAAAGGGCGGTAAGCCCACAGGAGCGCAACTGAAGTATCTCCAGCGCGGCCTTGACCAGCCCGGCGGCAAGCTGCCCCTGTTTGACGAGAACGGCCAGCGGGTCGGCGATAAGACAGTGCAGGCCTGCATCCGCGCCGGTTGGGCCGAACCCTGGTTCGCCAACCCGATGAAGCCCGACTGGCTGGTCTGCAAACTTACCGATGCCGGTCGCCGGGTATTCGAGGGGTAAGGGGTTATTTTTCACGCTTTCGTGACCGCCCGCTAAGACAACATTAACGAGTCTTTGTTAGCGTGAGACTCGTAACGGTCGTACCCCTCTCAACACAAAACCAACGACCCTACAAGCCAAGGACCGTCGGCACTCCCCGTTGTCGGCGGTTCCTGCTGAGTCCGGCTTGATTCATCGCCCACCATCCCCAGATATTCAGTAATTTCAATGCTCGGTCGCGGGGAGCTAGAGGGCGCATGGCTGGTCTTGGGGACGTATTCATCGCATCTATTTTGTTTTTCGGCATCCATTTCGGTATTGCCGGTTCGCCCTTGCGCGGTATCCTGGTCGGCAGGATCGGCGAGATCGCGTTTCAGGGTTTCTTCTCCGTCCTCTCGCTGATTGTCCTGGTCTGGGCCGTGATGGCCTATGGCGCGGCCCCTGCGGTCGTGTTGTGGGATATGCCAGCGCTCCAATTCGTGCCACACATCGTCATGCCGTTTGCCGCCATCCTGGTGGTTTGCGCCTACACGACAGCCAACCCGACAGGCGTGGGCGGCGACAAGGCCCTGCATCGTGAGAGGGGGCCCAAGGGCATCGTCGGGATTACCCGCCACCCCCTCCTTGTCGGTATTGCGCTTTGGGCCGGCGCTCACATGATCGTCAACGGCGACGCCGCGTCGCTGGCTTTTTTTGGCGGATTTTTGCTCACGGCGCTGGTCGGGACGGTGTCGATCGACGCAAAACTGAAAGCCCGCGAGCCGGAAGCCTTCGACCGGTTGGCCGCGGTGACATCGATTATTCCGTTTGCCGCTGTCATGCAGGGCCGCGCGCGCATCCGTTGGAGTGAAATCTCATGGTGGCGCCCGGCTGTTGGGATCGCGCTTTATGCCGCCCTCTACCTCGGCCACCCCTACATCGCCGGCGTCAGCCTCCACTAATCACCGATTTTTCTTCTTCGCGGACTTGACGGAGCGTCGTTTGGCTTTATATTTAACCATATGGTTAACTATATAGACGGCCACCAACTGAACGATGCGGCGGAAGCCCGGCTCGATCTGGCCTTTTCCGCCCTTGCCGACCGTACCAGGCGCGCCATATTGGCTCGACTGGCGGAAGGCGAGGCGACGGCCGGCGAACTGGCGCAACCGTTCGAGATGTCGCTGCCTGCCGTGTCGAAGCATCTCAGGGTATTGGAAGACGCTGGATTTTTGCTGCGGACGCGCGAAGGGCGCTTCCACCGCTGCAATCTCGATCCCAAGCCGCTGCAGACGGCTTCAGATTGGATTTCGACCTACAAGCAGTTCTGGGAGGGCCAGTTCGACCAGCTTTCCCGCTATCTCGAAGACGAAGCCAACAAGGATAAACAGGAGGACGACGATGAGTCAGACGGCAGCGGTCGCGATTGACGCGACGGAGGAGGGCTTCGCCCTCGAGATCGACAGGATTTTCAAGGCGCCGCGGGAGCGGGTTTACGCCGCCTGGACCGACCCCGCCCAGCTGGCGCAATGGTGGGGGCCGCAGGGCATGACCTGTCCTGAATGTGACTGGAACCCGGCCGTGGGCGCGACCTACCGCACCTGCATGCAGAACGCCGATGGCGACAAGTACTGTGTCGGCGGCGTTTTCCAGGAGGTTACCCCGCCGGAAAAGCTGGTTTTCACGTGGAAATGGGAGGATCCCGGCGAAACCGGGGGCGCCGACACCCTGGTCACCGTCGAGTTGGAGGATCTGGGCGGAGAAACCCGACTCAAACTCACGCATGACCGCATGCCGACAGAGGAAGCGGCGACCAACCACAACGGCGGTTGGTCAAGCTCGTTCGAAGATTTGGATCTATTCTTGGGCACATAGGGAGACCACTATGTCAGACGTTATCATTCACGGATTTCCGCAAAGCAGTTACGTCCGCACGGCGCGCATGGCGCTGGAGGAAAAAGGCGTGTCGTACGATGTCCAGCCTATCGATCCGGGCACGGAATCGCACCGCGACCTGCACCCCTTCATGAAGATGCCGTCGATGGATCACGGCGACGTCCACCTCTACGAAACCAGCGCCATCTGCCGCTACGTTGATGAAGCCTTTGACGGCACCAGCCTGCAGCCGGGCGACGCCGCCACCAGGGCCCGCATGAACCAGTGGATCAGCTCGATCAACGACTATTTCTACCCGCCCATGATCCGCGAGTTCGTCCTGCAGCGCATCGTCGCCCCAATGCGCGGCAACGAGCCCGACGAGGCGCGGATCGCAGCGGCCATGCCGGAGATCCGTCACGCCATCGACGTCACCGACGCGGCCCTTGCCGATAGCCGCTTCCTGGCGGGTGAGGATTTCAGTCTTGCCGACTGTTTCCTGGCACCGATCTTCTTCTATGTGGGGATTTCGCCCGAAGGTCCGGAACTGTTTGGCGGCAAGACCAATATCGGCGCCTGGAAAGCCCGCATCGGCGATATGCAGAGCTTCCAGGTCACCATGCCGCCGAAGCCCGAGGCCGCGGAGTAATAGCGATTGGGGGGCGCCCCACGACGGGCGCCTCCGTATTCGCTCAAGCCACCCAAGTCCCGTAGGTCTTCTCTTCCGTGTCGTAGGCCAATACGCGGTGGTTGTTGGTGTCGACGACGAAGACCCGACCGTTTTCCGGATCGGCGGCTATCCCGGCGGGCTCGCCCAGCGGCAAACAGACCTCATCGGTACAGGTATAGACGCCACCGTCGAAATCGCTGGCCTGCCCAGATGACCGGTCGAGCAAGCGGACGGCGGCATTGTAGCTGTCCGCCACCAACAGATTTTCATCGCCGTCCAGGGCAACTCCCAGCGCATGCTGCAGCCGCGCCTGCCCGAAGTCGCCGTTGACGTGGCCAAATTCGAACAATCCCGCACCGACCAAGGTGCCGACCGTGCCGGCACCGAGATCGACCGCCCGCACGGAAGAGGTTTCGGAATCGGCGAAAAAAAGCGAGCCGCCGTCGGCGCTGAGGGCGAGGCCGCTGGGTTGCGCCAGCCGGGCCGCAGCCGCCGGGCCGTCAACGATGTCCTCGCCGCCGTCGCCGGCCAGCCGGTGTACCGTCGCCGCCGCCAAATCCAGGTAGCCCAGCTGGTGGGTCCCGGCATTGGCGATATAGAGACGGTTGCCGTCCGCCGATAGTTCGAGATCCCAGGGGGAGGCGAGCGCCGCGCCGGTTGCCGGTTCATCCGGCGTAAGTGCCGGTCCCCGGCGATTGACGCCCGCCAGCGTCGTGACCGTGCCGGTTTCCAGGTCAACCGCCCGGATCGCGTGGTTGCCGGTATCCGCGACGTAGATTACTCCTTCGCCACAAACCAGTCCTTGCGGCTGTTCAAAGGTGGCCGCCGTCAATTCACCGTCGTCGAAACCGGCGTCACCGCTGCCGATGCGGAGACGCTCGGCGCCCTCGGCGTCGAACACGGCAATCTGGTGATGGCCGCCGTCAGCCACCGCCCAAAAATTGCTGCCCTGCCAGCTCAACGGTTTCATCTTTCCCGGAAACGACAATCGTCCCGCCGGTTCGGGCGGTTGGGTCAGAACCAGCGGTGCGGGCGACATCACCCCTTTTTGGCGGAAATTCGCGATCATGTCGCCGACGCCTTCCATCAGGCGTTCCGGGTCGGGTTCGCCCGAGGCCTGGCCCAGCAATTCGCCGTCGGGACCGACGAACATCAGGGTCGGCCAGGCGCGCACGCCGTAGGCCTGCCAGATTTCAAAATCCGGGTCGTGGATAATCGGGTGTTCGACGCCGTAACGGCTGATCGCGAGTTCAACGTTGGCGGCGTCCTTCTCGGCGCTGAATTTGGGCGAATGCACCCCGATCACCACGAGGTCTTCGGGGAAAGCGCGCTCCAGGCGTTTCAGCGTCGGAATGATTTGGATGCAATTTATGCAGCAATATGTCCAAAAATCGAGGATCACCAAGCGTCCCCGCGTGTCCTCAAGCCCGATCGGGCGATCGACGTTGAACCAGCTCAAGCCGGATAGATCGAAATCCGGCGCCTGTATCCGGGGTTGCATGTATGATGATCTCCTAGGGGATTAAAACGCTTTACGTAAACAACATAGATAGTCGAATTTCCGGTTGCGACAAATTGCCCTGTTGTTGAGGGCGGCCGTCCGACCGATCTTTCGGGTGTGGGCCGGCTTTTTTTCATCCGGCTCCACGCGGTATCACGCTGATTGGAGGCAACCATGGCAGTCCGCGACATCCTACTTCACATGAGCGACGACAATCTGGCTCAGGCCCGCAGCCAGGCGGCGATGACCCTGGCGCAAAACCTAGATGCCCACCTGACGGCGCTGTATGTGGCAAGGACGCCGAATATTCCGGGCTATGTCCGCGCCTACATCACCGACGACGTTCTCGAGGAGCAACGGCGTCAGGCCCTGAAAGCCGCCGAGGCCGCCGAAGCCATTTTCGTCGACAAGGCCGAACGCGAAGGCATCTCCCACGAATGGCGCGTCGGCGCCGGCGATGATCGGGCGCTTATGGAACTGCACGCCCGCTACGCCGACATCGCCGTCGTCAGCCAGGTTGAGAGCGCGACGGAACACGCCGGCGGTGTCTACGACCTGGCGGAAGAGCTTGTACTGACGGTCGGCCGGCCCATTCTAAGCATTCCCTACACGGGATCCTGGCCTAAGATCGGCAGTCAGGTGATGATCGCCTGGAATGGAGGACGGGAAGCCGTTCGCGCCGTAGCGGACGCCATGCCGTTCCTGGAGAGGGCCGATAAAGTCAATGTGTTCTCGGTAAACCCGAGCGGCGGAAACCATGTTCCCGGCGCCGACCTGTGCACGCATTTGGCGCGCCACGGCGTCAACGCGGAGGCTCATCACTCGGTTGCCAAGGATATTGATGTTGGAAACGTGCTGCTGTCGGCCGCTTTCGATTTCGGCGTCGATCTCATCGTAATGGGAGCCTACGGTCACTCCCGTATCCGCGAATTGGCGCTGGGCGGAGCGACCCGGCACATTCTCGGCCACATGACGGTCCCGGTGTTGATGTCGCATTAGAGGTCGTTGACGCAAATACGTGACAAATAGGAGAAAAACTCAGGTACATGGTTATCTTGTCTTTTTAGCCCGCCTATGCTTCTGTGTCCGCAACAATAAGAACAGCTCTTACAAGATAGCCGCTCGGGGACGTTAAGGAGTGGCGAGAAAAGGGTAGGGTTTGTGGGCAAGGGCAGCTCGATCGCATGAGTTTCAAAGTTAAGTTTTGGGGCGTTCGCGGTAGCATCGCGTGCCCGTCACCGCGCCATATTGCCTTTGGCGGCAATACCAGTTGTGTGGAAGTCGCGATGGGGGCCAACGCATCATTCTTGATGCCGGCACCGGTATCCGCAACCTCGGTCACTGGTTGATGAAAAAGCAGGTCAGCGACGCCATTTTGCTGCTCTCGCACACGCATTGGGACCACATCAACGGTTTTCCATTTTTTTCGCCGGCCTTTCGCAAGGATCACGCCTTCCGCATCATGGCAGGCCATCTGGAATCGAAGGGCGGCGTCGAGAACGTATTCGCCAGCCAGATGTCGCAGCCAACCTTTCCCGTACCGCTGGAAAAGATGGGCGGAAAATTGATATTCGAGGATTTTGCCTGCGGCGACGTCCTTGATTTCGGCGAGGGCATCGAAGTCAAAACCTTCCCGCTCAATCATCCCGACGGCGCCACCGGCTACCGCATCGAGTATCTCGGCAAGGTCATGTGCTATGTGACGGACACCGAACACGTGCCGGGGAAACCGGACGAGAATGTCCTGCAGCTGATCGACGGCGCCGATTTGGTTATCTACGATTCCACCTACACCGACGACGAATTTCCCGACAAAGTCGGCTGGGGCCATTCGACCTGGCAGGAAGGCATTCGCCTCTGCAAGGAAGCCGGCGCCAAGAATTTAGCGATCTTCCACCACGATCCCGATCACGAGGATCTGTTTATGGAGGACCTCGAATCCCAAGCCCGCAAGACCTGGGAAGGGGCCATTATCGCCCGCGAGCATATGCGCTTTACGCTCGCCTGAGACTACGATCCCCGCTATCCTTTCCGTGTATGCGCGCCGCCCACAGGTATCCGGCCGGAACCCGTGGTTGAGGATTGTGCCGTAAAATTATTGGTTTTTTCTGTAATTGTTGGTATACCCAACAATTAAGAATATTAGTAATTTTGTTGTACCCAATCACCGGAGGGCGCCCTTCATGACTGCCGACGCTTCGCTTAATCTCTCGTTCGACCTGACGCTGACCGATCTCTACGAGACAGCCGGATTGGCCAAAGTGGACGCCGCTTTTTTGGACTGGTTGGGCGATGTCGACAAGGATTTGAGGGTCCAACTGACCGACGCCCGGGCAAACGTGACTGGATCGGACAGCAGCCCCTATGCTGACCTGATGATCGCCCTGGCGCCGCACCTTGAGGATTTTCTCGCCCGCCTGTTCGGTGTAGAGGCCGAGTTGGGTGCATTGGCCGAGCGCCATCACGATCTGGCCCCGTTGTTCACCTGCAAACGCCTGTTCGTCCAGCGCATCGCCGTCAAGAAATTCAAGGCCGATGAGGCTGAGACGCTTGACGGCGACGCACTGGCTCAAGCTTTCGGCGAGGCCATCGGCAGTGAGTTCGACGGAGATGAACTGGTCTTTGCCCGAGCCGTGACGGCCTGGCAGCAGGCGGCGGAAGACGATGCGGACGCTCATGAAGGCGACCTTGATGTGGCCGCCCGCTACGCAGCCTGGGCAACGCTGACCCCGGCCGGCCGGGCTAGGCACGGCCACGGTGTGCTTTTCCAGGTGCCGGGCAAGGTCGACTCAGATCATCTGGTGCCGATCGAAGGGGGCGAACTGGATGGGCTGGACGGTTCGATATCCTATCACCGCCTGGGCGAAGAACATTTACGCCGCCGCGAAGGATTTGCGCTGACCGATCAGGGCTGTGACCTCGTGGGCGCCCTCGATCACGCCAACTACTGCATATTCTGCCACAACCAGGGCAAGGACTCCTGCGCCCGCGGCCTGCGCGAGAAAGTCGCGCGCGACGCGCCGGAGGGAACAATCGGCGCTTTCAAAGCCTCTCCCTTCGGCGTAACTCTGGCCGGCTGCCCGCTGGATGAACGCATCTCCGAAATGCACCTGGTCAAGACGCAGGGCTACGCCCTGGGTGCGCTGGCGATCATTGCGGTCGACAATCCCCTGTGCGCCGCCACCGGCCACCGCATCTGCAACGACTGCATGAAGTCCTGCATTTACCAGCGCCAGGATCCGGTGAACATCCCCCAGGCCGAGACCCGCACTCTGAAGGATGTCCTGGATTTGCCGTGGGGTTTTGAAATTTACGGCCTGATGACGCGGTGGAATCCGCTCAACGTTTTCCGGCCGCTGCCGCTGCCGGCAACCGGCAAACGCGTTCTCGTAGCCGGCCTCGGTCCGGCCGGGTTCAGCCTGGCCCACAACCTCATGAACGACGGCCATGTCGTCGCTGGCATTGACGGCCTGAAAATCGAACCGCTGCCCGAAGATCTTTCAGGCGTCGCCACGGACGGCAGCCGCGTCCCGTTCCGCCCCATCCGCGACATCGAGGATCTGTACGAAGAACTTGGCGAGCGTGTGATGGCGGGCTTCGGCGGTGTCGCCGAATACGGCATCACGGTGCGTTGGAACAAGAACTTCCTGAAAATCATCCGGCTGCTGCTGGAACGCCGCCACCAGTTCACCATGATGGGCGGCGTGCGCTTCGGCACGACACTGACGGTCGACGGCGCTTTCGAGCGCGGCTTCGATCACATCGCCTTGGCGGTGGGTGCCGGCAAGCCGACGGTGCTCGATATGCCGGGTGGTCTGGCCCGCGGCGTGCGCACGGCCAGCGATTTCCTCATGGCGCTGCAGTTGACGGGTGCGGCACGGACCGACACCCTGGCCAACATGCAGCTTCGCCTGCCGGTCGTGGTGATCGGCGGCGGCCTGACGGCGATCGATACGGCAACGGAAGCGCTGGCCTATTATACCGTTCAGGTCGAGAAATTCCTGCAACGCTGGGAGACCTTGGCCGGCGAGTTGGGCGAAGACGCAGTGCGGGCCGCTTATTTCATGCCCGAGGAAGCGGATATCGCCGACGAGTTTCTTACCCATGCCCGCGCCATCCGCGAGGAGCGCAACCGGGCCGAGGCGGTGGGCGAAGCACCCAAAATACTGGAACTGCTGAACGGTTGGGGCGGCGTCACGCTCTGTTACCGCAAACGCATGCTTGACGCGCCCAGCTACACGCTGAACCACGAAGAGATCGAAAAGGCGCTGGAGGAGGGCATCCGATTCGCCGAACTGCTTTCGCCGGTTGAGGTGAACGTCGATGATACCGGTCACGCTGAATCAGTACGTTTCGCCCGGCAAATCCGCGACGAAGACGGCCGCTTTGGCGCCGAGGGTGCCGAAGTCACATTGCCGGCCCGCGCTGTGCTGGTAGCGGCGGGCACAACGCCCAACACGGTTCTGGCACGTGAGGATGCGGAAAGCGTCCATCTTGACGGCAAGTTCTTCCAAGCCATCGATGAAGACGGCAATCCCGTTACCCCGGAACGCGTCAAGAAGCCGAACGAAGTCCAGATCCTCGCCTCGAAGCGGGACGATGGCCGCTATGTCAGCTTCTTCGGCGATCTCCACCCCAGCTACGCCGGCAACGTCGTCAGTGCGATGGCCAGCGGCAAACAGGGTTATCCCGTGGTTTCGAAAATCTTGGATCGGATCTCGCCGTTTTCCGAAATGGACGACAAGGCGTTCCTCGATGATTTCAACGACGACATGCGGGCGCATGTCCACGAAGTCATCCGGTTGACGCCAACCATCGTTGAAGTGGTCGTCAGGGCGCCGGCGGCGGCCCGTAACTTCAATCCGGGGCAGTTCTACCGGCTGCAGAATTTCGAAACCATCGCCAAGACCTATGATGACACCACCCTGGCCATGGAAGGCATCGCCCTGACCGGCGCCTGGGTCGACAAGGAGGAGGGCTTGATCGGCTTGATCGTCCTGGAAATGGGTGGATCCTCGGATCTCTGCGCCTATCTCGAACCCGGCGAACCCGTCATCGTGATGGGACCGACCGGCATGCCGACCGAAACACCGGGCGGCGAAACGGTGCTGCTGGCCGGCGGCGGCTTGGGCAACGCCGTGCTGTTCTCGATCGGGCAGGCCTTCAGGGCCGCCGGTTCCAAAGTGTTGTATTTCGCCGGCTATAAAGCGGTGATCGACCGCTACAAGGTCGAGGACATCGAAGCGGCCGCTGACGTGATCGTTTGGTGCTGCGACGAAGCGCCCGGTTTCGAACCCAACCGCCCCCAGGATCACACCTTCGTTGGCAACATCGTTCAGTGCATGCAGGCCTATGCCAGCGGCGAACTGGGTGAACAGGCGATCAAGATGTCGGATGTCGACCGCGTCGTGGCAATCGGGTCCGACCGCATGATGGCGGCCGTCGGCCAGTCCCGTCACGAAGTGCTAAAGCCTTTCCTCAAAGCCGAACACGTCGCGGTTGGCAGCATCAACTCACCAATGCAATGCATGATGAAGGAAATCTGCGCCCAGTGCCTGCAGCCGCACCGGGATCCGGTGACGGGCGAACGCAGCGTCGTGTTCTCCTGCTTCAATCAAGACCAGGAACTCGATCTGGTCGATTTCGCCGGCCTCAATAGCCGCCTGCGGCAAAACGCCGTGCAGGAGAAATTGACGGCCCTGTGGATTGATCGCTGCCTGGCCGGTCTGGAATCACGGCCCTTGCGGCGCAGTGCGTAGCGGGAGAGTTTGACAAAAAGGTCTGCGTCACCCCGGCGGATTAAGCCAAGCGTCATCGGCGACCGGATTTTCCGCTGCGCTGCGGAAATCCGCCATGGCCTTCTCGAATTCGTCGCGGACTTTCGCTGTTACTTCGAAGTTGGCGCCCATGAGCGGTTCAAGGACCTCCAGGACCGATCTGGCAGCCGCGCTTAGTTCGATGAAGCCGAACGTCCCGCTGCTGCCCGCCAGATTGTGAACGCTGCGGTAATGGCTATCGATGTCCGGCGCGTCCCAGATGGGCCCCGTCAACGCTTGATTGGTTTGTTCGACGGCGGCCATGCGTTCGGGCAGAACACCGAGAAACTCGCCCGACAGCGCTTTCAGCTTTTCTGCTACGCTAGCGCTTCCGGACGGGCCGTCATCCGGCATGGTGTTCTTCCCACATATCCATAATGGTGGACGACAGCGTCATGGGATCGAAGGGCTTGGGTATCACGTTGATGGCGCCCATTTCCTTGTACTGAACAACCTCGTTGGGCTGGACCTTGGCGGTCATGAAGATGACGGGGGTCTCGGCCAGCGGCGCCAACTCCCGCAGCGCCTGAAATGTCGTCGGACCGTCCATGCCGGGCATCATGACGTCCAGGAGGATCAGGTCCGGCGCATACTCGACCGCAATGCCGACCGCTTCCTCACCGGAACTGCAAATCTTGACGGTATAGCCGCCGGCCAGTTCGAGCGCGATGCGTGCGACTTCCTGAATGTCGGGTTCGTCCTCGACATACAGTATTCGCTCGAGTTTTCTGGCAGGCATATCGGTATCTGGTCCTTGTTTGTTTTTATTCCACCGGGGCGTATCGCTTCAGCAGGGTTTTTATCGATTCGACCAGTTGACTGTTGCTTGTACGGGACTTGACCAAAGACTGGGAGATCAATTCCGACGTATCGCTGGTAAATTCGTGTGCCGAGAATACCATAATTGGCGCAGCCGGGCTATGTCGCCCGATTACCGGGAGAAGGTCGAGACCGCTTCCATCAGGTAGTTCGATATCGAGGATTATCAAATCGAAGGATCGAGCGCGCAGCAAATTAACCGCTTCTTGGTTCGTGGCTGCCGGAGTCACGTCCGCGATTTCGGCGAGCATTTCCTCGACGACGACCACCAGATCACGGTCGTCCTCGATATGCAGGATGTTCGGACGACCCTTGTGGCGATCGATTCCGGCGCTTCGCACCGCTTCTATCAACCGGTTTTCGTCGATCGGCTTGCGGATCCAATCGACGATGGAAAAGGCGTCCCCGGTGAGGCCGCTGTGGTCTTTCGCTGCGGAGGCCGACACTACGACTATCGGCAATCGGGCGGTTGCCGAATGGGATCTCAAACTGTCGATAAGGGATACACCACTTTCCCCAGGCAGTCCGATATCCAGCGTCATGGCATGGTAGTCGTTGCCTGCAATTAGGGCTCTCGCCTCTTCCGCGCTATCAGCCAAGTCCACGGCATAACCTTCTTTCTCCAGCATCAATTGCAACAGGATGGCCGTGTCCCGGTCATCTTCGCAAACCAAGAGCCGGAGTCCCCGGGATGACGGTTCCGCCGATTTACGCGGTAGCGCAGTTTGCAACCGCGGAAGCTCAACAATGAAGGTCGTTCCCTTGTCCAATTCGGTTTCAAATTCGATAGTGCCGTTCATGTTGTCGAGGATCGACTTAACGATGCTCAATCCAAGGCCGGTGCCACCAAAGCGCCGGGAATCCGATGAATCGGCCTGGGCGAACTTCTGATACATGCGTTTGTGGAAATCATCCGGTATGCCGCGTCCCGTATCGGCAATCTCGATCCTGACGACATTACCATTCAGCGCGACCCGGATTTCGACCGTCATCCCGGGGGCGGAAAATTTGCAGGCGTTGGATATCAGATTGGCAAACACCTGGGTCATGCGATCCCGGTCTCCGGCTATCCGGGCATCGCCAGTATCGCCGATCAGCACCAGATCAACTCCATGCTGATCAGCGAAGGACTGGTTGCTCTCCAAGGCGGTTCTCACCAACTGCATGACGTCGAGCGGCAGGTCGTGGAAAACCATTTGTCCGCTTTCGATCTTTTCGATATCGAGTATGTCGTTGATCAGGCGAACCAGACGTTCGCTGTTGTTCGAGGCGATTTCGATCAGCTTCAGTGCTTGTCCCGTAATGTCGCCGGCCACCCCGCCCGCCAGCAGACCCAGCGAGCCGTTGATGGATGTCAACGGCGTTCTCAATTCGTGACTTACCGTCGAAATGAACTCGGTCTTCATTCGGTCGATTAGCTTTTGCTCCGTGATGTCGTGCACGATGCCGATCAGTTTCTCCGGATTTCCCGTTTCGTCGAGGACCAGTTCGCCGATTTCGAGGACATCGCGTTGTCGGCCGTCGGGCAGCACGACCTGATGCTCATACCTGTAGCTGTCGCCGGTGGAGATGGTTTGTGCCACGGCGTCGGCCATACCCTTTCGTTGCGTCGGCGGAATCGACTCGATAAACGCCCTGTAATCCGGGAGTCCGCCACTGGGGGTCTGGCCCATGATGCGGAAAACCTCATCCGACCAGATAAGCTCGTTAGTCTTGAGGTGGCGCGACCAGCTTCCAATATGAGCGATCGCCTGGGCCTGCTTCAGGCTTTCCTCGCTGCGGCTCAACGCTTCGACAGCTTCCCGCCTTTGCAGGTCGTTGCGCCACGCGGTGATAATATTGGCGGCGGTCGAGAGCACGGGCTCCAGGAGGAGGAGCTGCGAAACATCATAGCCGGCCTCCCGGTTGGCGATTCCCATCAAACCAACCATTTCGGGGCCCTTGTAAAAGGGGGCGCAGAGCAACGAATGGACGGGCCGGTGTTCGCCGGGAAGGCCGATGGGGCGGCCCTCCGTCTCGATATCGTTCAGCATGACCGGCTCGCCGTCCATGAGGCAGACGCCAAGTAGGCTGGCGTTGTCCCGAAGTTCGACGCCGCGCAGTACCTCACCGTCGTCGGTAGGCAAATTTCCAACTCCCGGCAAAACATTGTTGACCGCAAAGAGGCGCAGATAAGGCGCACCTGAATCGCCGCCCCGGACTTCGCCGATGAAGCCGAGCTCACTTGAGGTCAGGCTGATCGCGGCTGCCAGCACTTCGTCGAAGACTTCGCCGGGCTCGGCTCCGATGTTGGCGATAAACCGGGCCTGCATCCGGCTGAGGGTGCCCAGGAGGGCGTTGCTGTCCTCCAGCGCCAGCCGTGAGCGGCGGTGATCCGAAATATCCTTCAGGACGCCGACAAAAAAGCGTTGACCGCCGACAAATGCCTCGCTGACGCCGAGTTCAACCGGAATGACCGAACCGTCCTTCCGCCTGGCTTCGACCTCGCGCCCGTCCGCGCCGATGATTTTGGCCGTTCCGGTGTCGAGATACTTCTTCAGGTAGTCATCATGTTCGTCGACATAGGGCTGGGGCATCAGCATTTTGACGTTGTTGCCAATGACCTCGTCCGCGCCGTAGCCCAGCATTTGTTCAGCCGCCGGGTTGAAATCGATGACGATGCCGCTCGGGTCAATGGTGATGATCGCTTCAGCGACCTTTTCCAGTGTCACTCGGCTGCGATCGCCGTTGTTACCAATATCCGAATTCACGGTGGAGCAACCACGGGACCGCCCGACGAAGGCAAGCGATTGGCGCCCTCAACCGTGGAGCGATTGTTTGGCGATATCAGGGATTTATCTGAATTGAGCGTGCTGTTTCCTGCCATCAGGCAAGAAACATTAGCGGCTCGCCGTATTCTGTCAAATGGCTTATCAAACGCCCAAGTAGCGGTGCTGAATATCCTCGTCGGCGGACAGTTCGGGCGACGTTCCGACCCACACGACCTTGCCCTTTTCGATGATGTAATGGCGATCGGCGATTTCGGTCAACGCCTTCACATTTTTGTCGATGACCAGGATGGATTGTCCGGCCTGCTTTAATCTCATCAGGCATTGCCAAATCTCGGTTCGCACCAACGGCGCCAGTCCCTCCGTCGCCTCATCCAGGATCAATAGTTTAGGGTTGGTCATCAGTGCCCGCCCGATGGCCAGCATCTGCTGTTCGCCGCCCGACAGCTGGTTTGCCATGGCGCCTGCGCGGCGGGAAATTTCCGGGAACATCTCATAGATTTTTTCGGTGGTCCAGGGATCGGGATTGCCCGTGCGGTTGCTGGCGGTTGCGATGAGGTTTTCGCCGACCGATAGGTTCGGAAACACCTGGCGGCCTTCCGGAACTAGGCCGATGCCCAGGCGCGCGATGCGGAAGGGTTGAACGCCGGCAATGGCGGCGCCGTCAAAGCTGATCTCGCCGGCTTTGGGCGGCACCAGGCCCATGATCGACTTGATCGTCGTGGTCTTGCCCATGCCGTTGCGACCCAGCAGCGTCACCACTTCGTTGTCGTTGACTTCGAGGCTCATGCCGAACAGGACCTGGCTGACGGCGTAAGACGTATCGATATTGTGGACTTTTAGCATCTCAGGCTGCCTCATCGCCGAGGTAGGCCTTGCGAACTTCCTCGTTGCCTCTGATTTCGTCGGGGGTGCCGGTGGCGATGGCGCGGCCATATACGAGCACGGTGATACGGTCGGCCAAGGCGAATACGGCATCCATGTCGTGTTCGATCAGCAACATGGATTTCTCGCCCTTCAGCGCCGTCAGGATTTCGACCATGCGCGCCGATTCCTCCGGCCCCATTCCAGCCATCGGTTCATCAAGCAGCAGGAGGGATGGATCGGCCGCCAGCGCCATGGCGATTTCGAGCTGTCTGTGCTCGCCGTGAGAGACGTTGCGCGAGGTCACCTGCGCCTTCTCCTCGAGACCGACCTTGCGCAAGGCCGCCATCGCCGGCTCCATGAGTTCGGCGGCTTCGCTAGCCGGTTGCCAGAAGCGGTAGGAATGACCGGCATGGGCCTGAACCGACAGGGCGACATTATCGACGATCGACAATTCATGGACGATGCTTGTGATCTGGAACGAGCGCGCCAGTCCCATCAGCGCACGGGAGTAGGCGGGCAGGCTGGAAATGTCCCGGCCCTGGAATTCGACACGGCCCCCGTCTGGCGCCAGATCGCCGGCCAATTGGGAAATCAGTGTCGTCTTGCCGGCGCCGTTGGGACCGATGACGGCGTGAATTTCGCCCTCTATGACATCCAGATTGACGTGGTCCGTGGCCGCGACGCCGCCGAAGGACTTATAGAGGTCGGTGACTTTCAGGATGATTTCAGCCATCTCACTCGGCCCCTTCGCGGCGCGCCAGGAAGCCGTTGATGCCGCCCTTCATGAACAGCACGACCAGGATCAGAATGATGCCGAAAACGAACTGCCAGTAGACGCCGGCGCCGCTGGCGAAGATGTCCATTGCGTGCGGCAGGTATTCCTCGAGCAACAGGAACGCGGTAGCGCCCAGGACGGGCCCGAACAGGCTGCCGGTTCCGCCCAAAACAACCATGAAGATGAGTTCGCCCGAACGCGTCCAGTCCATCATTTCCGGGCTGATGAAGTTGGTGAAGTTGCCCAGCAGCGCGCCGGCAAAACCGCAGATGGCGCCGGCGATGACATAACAGGCCAGTTGGTAGCGGTAGGTGTTGAAGCCCAGTGACTGTAGTCGCCGTTCATTGCCCTTGGCACCCTGGATCACCATGCCGAAGCGCGAGCGGACGATGCGGTGGACAATATAGATGGTCGCCAGAAGGGCGGCGAAACAGAAGTAGTAGAGCGTCGTGTTGTTCTCGATGTCGATGATGCCACCGAGTTCGCTGCGCGCCTCAATCACAAGACCGTCGTCACCGCCGTATTCCTCGATGGAGACGAAGCCGAAGAACACCATTTGCGAGAACGCCATGGTGATCATGATGAAATGCACGCCCTTGGTCCGGAGGCAGACGAAGCCGGTAATCAGTGCGAAAAGGGCGGAGGCGCCGACGGCGATGGGGATCTGGAAAAAGCCGTCATAGATTTCGTAGTAGGCGGGGATGCCCACGGCGTAGGCGCCGATGCCGATGTAGGCGGCGTGGCCGAGGCTGATCATGCCGCCGTAGCCTAGGATAAGGTTGAGGCTGACGGCGGCCATGGCGAGGATCACCAGACGCGTTGCAATATCGAGGTAGAAGCTGTTGTCCGTCCAGGCGACGATCAGCGGCACTCCGGCCAAAAGAACAAGAATGACCAGATTGACCCAGCCGCGCAGTCCGTAGTTTGCGAAATTCAACATGGCTTAACGGCCCTTCGGCGGGAAAAGGCCCTGCGGCCGGAGGGCCAGGATGACGGCCATGAGAATGTAAATCAGCATGCCGGACACCGCCGGCGCCGAGGTTTCGGCGTTCTGGATGGTCATGAATAACTTGAACAAAGCGTCCAGGTAACTGCGGCCCATGGTATCGATCAGGCCGACGATAATGGCGGCGACGAATGCGCCTTTGATCGAACCAATGCCGCCGATCACGATGACGACGAAGGCGACGATGATGATGCCGTTGCCCATGCCCACCGAGGCTTCGGTGATCGGTGCGATCATCATGCCGGCGAGACCGGCCAGCACGGCGCCCATGGCGAACACCAGGGTGAACAGCAGGTTGATGTCGACCCCCAGCGCGCCGATCATGTCGCGGTTGCTGGCGCCGGCGCGGATGCGCATGCCGAGGCGGGTCTTGGTGACCAGGCCGTAGAGCCCCGCCGCAATGGCCAGGCCGACGACAATGATGGCGATGCGGTAGGTCGGCAACACGACGTCGGCGAATAATTCGACGCGGCCGTCGAGCCAGCCCGGCAGGGGAATGACGATGCCGTCCGGTCCCCAGATCATCTGCGTTGCCGTGTCGAAGACCAGAATGAGGCCGAAGGTCGACAACACGTGATCGAGATGGTCGCGCTGGTAGAGCTTTCGCACGGCGATTACTTCGACCAGCATACCGACCACGGCGACGGCCGGCAGCGCCAGGATAACGCCCCAGATGAACGATCCCGTCAACTGCGTCAGGGTGGCGCAAAAGAACGCGCCGACCATGTAGAGCGAGCCGTGCGCCAGGTTGACGAAATCCATGATGCCGAAGATCAGCGTCAAGCCCGAGGCCAGCAGGAACAGCAGAATGCCGAGCTGCAGCCCGTTGAGAAGCTGGGCGATAAGCAGTGTCAAATCCATGGCACCGATACAATTTTGGGGTGATTGGGCGTTACTCTTATGACAAGGGAGGCGCCCACATGAGACGCCTCCCCGTCATATCGTCAGTTCGGACGAACTATTTCAGCTTGCACTGCGTGTGGTAGCTGTCCTGGTGGTTCTTGGTGACCGTCGAAACGTAGGAGACGAACCAATCGCCATTGGCATCCTTCTTCACCTGACGCAGGTGGAAATCCTGGATCGGGAAGTGGTTGTTGCCGTAGGAGTAGCTGCCGCGCAGCGACTTGTAGTTGGCCTTCTTCAAGGCGGCGCGGATGCCGTCCCTGTTGCTGGTGTCGCCGCCGACGGCGTCGACGCCGGACTTGATCAGCATGATGGCGTCATAAGACTGCGCCGCATAGTGGGTCGGGTAGCGGCCCGTCTTGGCCTTGAAGTCCGCAACGAAACGCTTGTTCTCGGCATTCGGCAGATCAGGCGCCCAGTACATGGTGTTGTAGGAGCCCAAAACACCCGTGAGACCGGCCTTTTGCAGGCGCGCCAGCGACAGGGCGTCCACCGTGAACATGGTGTAAAGCTTGATCTTGCCCGCCAAACCGGCCTGGGCGTACTGCTTGATGAAGGCGGGACCGGCCGGACCGGGGTAGAAGACGACGATGGCTTGAGCGCCAGACGCCTTGGCTTTGGCCAGCTCGGCGGAGAAATCAAGCTGCATGTCCTTGCCCCACTTGGTCATGTCCTTGCCCACGACCTCACCCTTGAAGGTGCGTTCGACGCCGGCGACCATGTTTTTGCCCGCGGCGTAATTGGGCGACATGATGTAGAGCTTCTTGATGCCGTCCTTGTTCATGACTTCGCCCGTCGCCATCGGGTTCTGGTCGTTCTGCCAGGACGAGGAGAAGAAATTCTCGTGGCACAGTTTACCGGCCAGGGGCGAGGGGCCGGCGTTGGCGCTGATCAGGAAGGCACCTGCGTCCAGCGCGGACTTGCGCGAAGCCAGCAGCACGTGCGACCAGATGAAACCGGTCACGAAGTCGACTTTGTCCTGCTTGACCAGCTTGTCGGTCTTCTGCTTGCCGATTTCGGGCTTGAAGCCGTCGTCCTCGGCGATGAATTCGACGGCCTTGCCGCCCATCTTGTGGCCGATGTGATCCAACGCAATGTTGGCGGCATCGACCATATCGCGGCCCATGGCACCGGCAGGGGTCGTCAACGTCGTGACGAAGCCGATCTTGACCTTGTCCGCCGCCAGTGTCGGCGCAGCCAGCAGGGCCACGGCCGAAGCCAGTCCAATTAAACGCATTTTCATGTTTCAAGTCCTCCCAGACTCAATTCCGTTACGTCTCCCTAGAGCTTCCGGACCCAAGATCGGGCATCGAAGTGCTCGTCAAATCCAGATATCCCCCGTCTGGATGCTCATTCAAGCCTAAATCCGCGGCTTGTTAAAGGTGCAAACGCGCGTGTTGACACCTGTGTGAACGAATTTCCAGTCCCTCCGAATTCGTTGCGACCTTAAACTGTTGGGGTATCCAACATCAACAGCGTAATTGCGTCGTTTTGCCGCAGCCTTGATTTTAGTCAAGATATCAGCGCCGCCAGGCGTCCTTTAATGATCTTGCGCGTCGGCGTCAGCGGCATCTCGTCGACAATTTCGAGGCGCTCGGGCCATTTCAGCTTGGTGACGTTTTCGGCCTCGAGATAGGCGCAAACCTCTTCCAGGGACAGTTCCCCATCACCCGCAGTGACGACAAAGCAGCAGGCGCGTTCGCCCAGCACCTCGTCGGGCATCGGCACGATGGCAGCCTGGTCGATTTTGTCATGGCGCAGGAGCAGGGCTTCGATGTCGGCGGGATTATATTTGACGCCGCCGCGGTTGATGATGTCCTTGCTGCGGCCGGTCAGGCTGACGTAGCCCTCGGCGTCGAGCGTCGCCAGGTCGCCGGTGCGGAACCAGTCGCCGTCGAAGGCTTCGGCATTGGCCGCCTCATTGTCGAGGTAGCCGGCGAAGACCGACGGCCCCTTAATCTGCAACTCACCTTCCTCGCCCGGCGGCAGGGGGTCGCCGTCAGGCGACAGCACGCGCACCTCGTTGCCCAGGGTCGCCGGACCCGCCGACGTCAGGGCGCGCTCGATGTCGTCGTGGCGGCGCGTAAAGCTGCCGGCCGCCAACTCCGTCATGCCCCAAAGCTGGGCGATGCGGCTTTCGGGGATGTTGGCCTGGTACGCCTTCAGCAGATCGGGCGGGCAGGCGGCCCCGGAAAATACCGTGAGCCGCACGGAAGAAAAGTCATGGCCATCCATCAGACCGCCGCCGACCAGTGCCGCCGCGTGTGCCGGAGCCATGAAAAGCACCGTCGGCCGGTGCTTGGCGACGCTGGCCGCGAGGTCCGGCGGCGTGAACACGGGGAGCAGCACGCTTGCGGCGCCCTTGCTGAGGCCGGCGTAGAAATTGAAGATGCCGTACAAATGGCTGAAAGGGGCGGCGGAAAGGATGCGGTCGCCCCCCGTGATGTCGAATTCCTCCGCCCCGAATCCGGTGTTGCACATGAGGTTCTGAAAGGCCAACGGCACCCCCTTCGGGTTGGAGGTGGTGCCCGAGGTATAAAGCAGCATGCAGGGATCGGCCGGGCCGGCGGGGCCGGAATTCGTCGGCGGCTGTCCGGTCTCGGATAGCGAGGCGAATGAAAGCGCATCCCCGGGCGCGTCTCCCACCACGATGACCTGTGCCAACGTAGCGAGTTTGTCTTTGAGACCGACCATCATGGCCGCCACGTCCGTGTCCTTCATGCGGGCCAGCGAGATCACCGCCTTGGCGCGGCTGTGGGCCAGATGAAATTCAATATCCTTCGGGCCGTAGGGCATGTGGATGGTCTGGTTGACCGCGCCCAGACGGGTGATGGCGAGGAGGGCAATCAGGAACTCCGCCGTGTTGGGCAATTGGGTCGCGACCACGTCGCCTTGGGCGATGCCCAGTGCGGCGAGGCCCGAGGCCGTCGCACCGACTCTTGCCTCAAGATCGGCGTAAGTTATTTCGCCCCCCGGATGGATGAGTGCCGCCGCATCGGGCGAGGCGTCGACCGCGCGCGCCAGCCAGGTATCCAAGGTTTCGGACCGCCACCAGCCCTTGGCCAAGTACCCATCCGCCAAATCTTGCGGAAACGTCATATCTCCCGCCGTCATGTTTGCTCCTGTATGCTGTGCGTCGTCAAATTCGCGCGGCATTTTAGACCGAATAAACGGACAGGAACATCAAGTCGCGCCCATCTCCTCACGGGCCTTGGCGATGGCGGCGTTGAGCACGGTTTCCTTCATGGCCAGCGTCTTTTCGTTGAACATGACGTTCTTGAGCCAGTCGAAGCCGAGTTGCAGCAGCGCCTCGTCGTTTTCCTTGATGAGGGCAATCTTGTCTTCGTCGATGTCGTAGGTGTCGAGGAACTTGGTGTGGAGGACGAATTCGCGGAAGCCGTCGATGTCGGTGGAGACCATGAAGAACATCTGCTTGGTCTGCGGGCTGACGTCGCGCCCCTGCGGTCCGCCAAGCGTCTTCCATGACGCCATCTTCATCAGGATGTCGATCCAGCCGCGGTTGACGCGGTCGTAATCCTCGACGCCCTGTTCGAGACGAAATTCACGCACGCTCTGGCTCTTGGCTTCGCTGTGGCCTTCACAGTGTTCTTCCTTGATGAGGAAGTGGAAATCGCTGACGTCGTCGGCATCCTTGGTCTTGAAGGTGCCGAAGCCGATCGGGTAATAGCGGCAGGTCGCCGGCCGGTCCTCGTAGACCGTACAACCTTCCTCAGCCACGAACGAGCAGGGGCCGAGGCCGTTGCCCTCGTTACCGGTCTCACCCGTCATTTTCAGCTTGGCCACCGGCAGGCCGGCGGCCTCCCAGATGGCGGGCACCGTGTAGTCCTTGACGAACTCGCGCGGCCGCATATCGAGACGCGCCGCCAGCCTCAGGATATCGTTCGGCGTCAATGTCACATCGGCACCCGTGCAGCATTTGTTCCAGCAGGCCACGCCGCGGTGGCAATGAAACATAAACCCGTCGTCCTCTGTCAGACGGACAGGCTCGACGGGACCGGCGGTATTGGCGCGGACCGCATCGAATAGGGTGGTTTCGGTATCTTTGGGGTTTTTCATGGCTTTTTATCACCGCCCGAGGGCGTGGCCTTCGATCCTTTATATCACAATGTGCTGATATAAACCGATATTTCCCAGATAGTATTCGTATCGTAGCAAATCGTAGGCGAACCC
>CAYOAD010000042.1:0-22721 GCA_964401845.1 uncultured Rhodospirillaceae bacterium
GGTCTGGCCATCCTCTATCCATATGAACTTATAATATTGAAAATACTGAATTTTTTAAATAATAAAACAATTGTTCTATTATTGAACATCGGATAACGGCGCGAGTCAATCGACATTGCCCGTCGCCTCGCGCCCCGAGAAATGAACAGTTCGGCGTATATTGTTCAAGCCGCCTCGCCGCTTGCCGGGGTCTTCGATATACTCCCGGCATGTCAGACGCCTCACCGCCCGCTGCGGCCCCAAGTTCCCCCGCAAAACCGGAAACCGATGACCTGAACGCCCCGGCGCTCGCCGTCGGTTCACGGGGCGCCGTGTGGCTGTCGGCGGACGGCGAAGTGGAGAACCTCGACTTGCGGGAGGCGGCACGGCGGTCGGCGCGTACGCCCGTTATCGTTTGCCACGGCCCCTCCGTCGCCCAGCGGCTGGGCCGCGACGACCTGCCATTGCTGGATGTGCTCGAACTCTTCGCTTTCGTCCGCCCCGCTCGGTTCTGCCTGCCGACGCCGGGAGGATTGGCCGCCGCGGTGGGCTTGCCCGCGCCGGGTGATCTGGCGGACCAGGCCCTGGCGCTGCTGGACATCCCCAAAGCGTTGGCGGCGGAACTGGATGCCGGGCCACACGACGTCCACCTCGACGCCATGATCCGCGCGCTGGCCGAAGCTGGTTGGCCCTGGGCGCGGTGGCTTCTGGCGGGTGGCATGAAAAACACCGAGCTCAGCGCCGATGCCCGGGGCGGCCGAGGCCTGGATATCTGGAACCGGTTGCCGGAAATCGAAGAACAGGCGCCGCCGCCACCCGCCGGCAACGAAGCGGTTTCGGCGGACGAGGCTTTGACGCGGCTCGACCAACTGTTGGACGCCAACGCCGAAGCGCGGCCCCAGCAACGCGACTATGCCGCCGCCGCCGCCCAGGCCTACGCCCCGCGCGACACTGCCGATGCACCCAATATCGTCCTGGCCGAGGCCGGCACTGGCGTCGGCAAGACGCTGGGTTACATCGCGCCCGCCAGCGTCTGGGCGCAGAAGAACGAGGGCTCGGTTTGGATTTCGACCTTCACCAAGAACCTGCAGCGCCAGCTGGATCAGGAACTCCACAAACTTTATCCCGATCCGCACATCCGGGCCGAGAAGGCTGTTCTGCGCAAGGGCCGGGAGAATTATCTCTGCCTGCTCAATCTGGAGGACGAGGTCGGCCGGGCCCGCCAGGGCCGGGCCGTGACCGCCGCGGCCCTCATGGCGCGCTGGGCCGGAGCGACGCGGGACGGCGACATGGTGGGCGGCGATTTCCCCTCGTGGCTGGTGCACCTGTTCGGGCCGGCCCGCACGTTGGGTCTCGCCGATCGGCGAGGCGAATGCATCTATTCAGCCTGTGCCCATTACAGACGCTGCTACATCGAACACGTTCAGCGTAAAGCACGGCGGGCGGAGATCGTCGTGGCCAACCATGCCCTGGTAATGATCCAGGCGGCCATGGCGGACGAGAACACGGAATTGCCCACCCGCTACGTCTTCGACGAAGGCCACCATGTCTTCGACGCCGCCGACAGCGCCTTTGCCGCCGATCTCGGCGGTATGGAAACCGCCGAATTACGGCGCTGGATCCGGGGTGCCGAGGGCACCCGGCGGCGCCGCGCGCGCGGTATTGAAAACCGCATCGGCGATCTGGTGGGTGGCGACGAAAAGGCTGAGGAAGCGCTCAGCGCCGTCAAACGGGCCGCCACGGCACTACCCGGCGAAAGCTGGCTGCGGCGCATCATCGACGGCGGCGCTTTGGGTCCGGCGGAAGCCTTCCTGGCGGAAGTCCACCGCTTCGTCATGGCGCGGCAGGACGGACCGGACGCCGGTTACAGCCTGGAGACCGACACGGTGGAGCCGACACAGGCCATGGTCGATGCCGCCGATAAGCTGGCCGATGCCTTGGCCGAGCTTGCCCGGCCCATGTTGGCGCTTGGACGACAGTTGATGGAACGCCTAGATAATGAAGCCGACAGCCTCGACAGCGACAGCCGGCGGCGCATCGAAGCGGGCGCCCGGGGGCTAAGGCGGCGGGCCGAAAGCGTGACGGCCTGGCGGTCCATGCTCGGCAACCTGGGCCGGCCGCTGCCGCCCGAATTCGTTGACTGGTTCGGCATCCAGCGCAACGACGGGCGCGCCACCGATGTCGGCATGTACCGCCATTGGCTCGACCCGACCAAACCGTTCAGCGAGGCCGTATTGCAGCGCGCCCATGGCGTGCTCTTGACCTCGGCCAGCCTGCGCGACCGCAGCATCGAGGCGGACGATTGGGCCAGCGCAGAGATCCGCACCGGCGCACATCACCTGATCCTGCCCGCCAAACGGACCAGTTTACCCTCGCCTTACGACTATGGCGCGGTGACCCGGGTAGTGGTGGTCAACGACGTGCGCCGCAACGACGCCGATCAGGTGGCGGCCGCATTCCGCGAGTTGTTCATCGCGGCCGGCGGCGGCGCCTTGGGCCTTTTTACCGCCATCGCCCGTCTGCGCAACGTCCACGGCCGCCTGGCCGGCGCGTTGGACGAGGCCGGCCTGCAGTTGTTGGCGCAGCATATGGACGCACTCGATACCGGCACCCTGGTCGACATCTTCCGGGCCGAAGAGGATGCCTGCCTGCTGGGCACCGATGCGGTGCGCGACGGCGTCGACGTACCGGGCCGCAGTCTCCGCCTGATTGTCTTCGATCGCGTGCCCTGGCCCCGCCCGTCGATCCTGCACAAAGCCCGCAAGGCGGAGTTCGGCGGCGCCAAATATGACGACATGCTGACCCGTCTTCGCCTGAAGCAGGCCTACGGCCGCTTGATCCGCCGCGGCGGCGACCGGGGCGTGTTCGTGATGCTGGATTCGGCCATGCCCTCGCGGCTTTTGGATGCCTTCCCCGACGAGGTGGAGGTTCAACGTGTCGGCCTGGCCGACGCCGTTTCCGTGACGCGGGATTTCCTAAATTCGGATTTTGAGGGACAATAGTCTTGCCCTTGGGCGGCGCTCTCCGTAATGTGCGGACCCGTTTTCAGACGGCAGTAACAAAGGTACAGAAATCATGCAACACACGGCACTGATCTACACCATGGTGATCATGTCGGCGGCCGATTCCGACATGACGGACAAGGAATTGTTCATCATCGGCGACATCGTCCGCACGCTCCCGGTTTTCGAGGGCTTCGATCCCGAACTTCTGCCCGAACTGGCAGCGAATTGCGCCGAGATCCTGGCCCAGGAGAACGGGGTCGAGACGGTTATCGGCATCGTCGCCGATTCCCTGCCCGAAAGGCTTTGCCAGACAGCCTACGCCCTGGCTTGCGACGTCGCGGCGGCGGATGGCGTAGTCAATCAGGAGGAACTGGTGTTGCTTGAGATGCTCCGCCACCGGATTGGCGTCGGCCGCCTGCGGGCCGCGGCAATCGAGGCCGGCGCCCGGGCGCGCTACCAGAAAGCCGACTAAAGCTCTTTCAGAAACGCCGCGACGGCGGCAATTCCCTCATTCCAATTTTGCTCTTCCGTGCGGCCTGAGGCCTTGCGCGGTTTGAAGCTGTGGTCGCCGTCTTCCATCCAGGCCAGGCGAATGGCCGGTGACAGCGCATATCCCGCCACGTCATCGAAGGTGCCGAACGAATCCCGCGTACCCTGGACAACGAGGGTCGGCGTGGCCAGCGCCGCAAGATGCTCCGTTCGGGTTTTTTCGGGCCTGCCCGGCGGATGGAACGGATAGCCAAGGCAGACCAGGCCGTCCACGCCGGCGTCATCGGCCACCATGCTGGCAATCCGTCCGCCCATGGACTTGCCTCCGATGGCGATTTTTGCCTTGGTTGGCGAAGCGCCGCGTACCCCGTCGATTACCTCCCGCCAAGTGGTCTCCAAGACAGGGGCCCGGTCGGGTGGGCGCTTGGTACCTTCCTGGCGGCGGCGCTGCATGTAAGGAAATTCGAAACGCGCGACGCGATGGCCCGCCGCCGCCAAACCGTCGGCAAACGCGGCCATGAAGGGGCTATCCATGGGTGCGCCCGCACCATGGGCCAGAATGACGACGCGGGCCGATTTTTTCGGCCCGTCGAACAGCATTTCCTCAATCGCGGGCATGAAACCTCACGCAAAAACAATTGCTTCATGCTCTTGCCCGATCACAAAGTCGTGGTCAAGCCTTGCCTCAAGCGGTGCCTCTGGCAAACTTGCACGAGCTTTGTTGGAGGGCCGCCGTTTGGAGACCAATATGTTCGATCGATGGGCCGGCGACCGGTGAGCCGGAGCACCACCCTGCGCCTTCTCGTGGTGTTCGTCCTGGTGGCGGCGATGGCCTGGGCCTGGTCGAACCGCGAAATGCTCGATATTGCGACGCTGGAGTCTCGGGTGGCCGAATTCGGTGCCCTGGCGCCGTTCGTCTACATCGTTCTTTACGCGGCGGCCGTGCCGCTGTGCCTGCCCGGTTCCCTGATGACCATGGCGGCCGGGGTGCTGTTTGGACCGGTGTTCGGCGCGTTTTACGCTCTGGTCGGCGCCACCATCGGGGCGACGATTTCGATGTTGGTCGCCCGCTATATCGCCGGGGAATTGGCGACGCGGCGCGGCGGCGGACGGCTGGGCCACATCAAGGAAGGTGTCGATGCCGAAGGCTGGCGCTTCGTCGCCTTTGTCAGGCTGGTACCGCTATTTCCCTTCAACATCCTGAATTACCTGTTGGGCCTGACCGCCATCCCGTTGCGGCACTACGTCCTGACGACGTTTATCTGCATGGCGCCAGGGAGCGCCGCCTATACCTACGCGGGTTATGCAGGACGCGAGGCCGCCGCCGGTAGCGACGATCTGGTGTTGAAGCTCGCCATGGCGTTCGGCCTGTTGGCGGGCGTGGCGTTGCTGCCCGTGCTTATCAAGCGCTGGAAAGGACATTTCGCCGCCGAGGCCGAAGCTTCGGCACAAGCGAACGAAGAAAAGAACTAGCCGCCGTTTCCGTTGGGCTGCCACCAGGCCAAAGTTCCGGCGATGGCCGCGACCCGCCCGATCACGATGACGCAGGGCGGACCCAGCTTGGCTTGCGCGATGGCGTCGACGGCGTTTTCCAGCGTTCCGACGCAGTGACGCTGGCGCGGCGTCGTACCGCGCTCGATGGCCGCAAACGGCGTATCCGCCGGCAGACCGGCGCTGATCAGACGGCGGCTGATTTCACCCAGGTTGGCAAGCCCCATATAGACCACCAGCGTGGTGTCCGGATCGGCAAGGTTCTCCCAATCCAGATCCAGTTCCTCGTCCTGGGTGTGACCGGTGACGTACCGCACGCCGGTGGCCAGGCCCCGGTGCGTGAGCGGAACGCCGACATAAGCGCTGCAACCCGAGGCGGCGCTGATGCCCGGCACGATTTCAAACGAAATGCCGTTGTCGGCAAGATGGATGGCTTCCTCCGAACCCCGGCCGAAAATGAAGGGATCGCCGCCCTTGAGACGAACCACGATCGCGTTGCGGCGTGCCAGGTCGACCAGCAACTGGTTGATGTCAGCCTGCATCATGTGGTGGTCGCGCGACGCCTTGCCGGCGTATATGCGGGCTGCCTCCGCCGGCACCAGTTCGAGAACCGCCGGCGAAACCAGCCGGTCGAAGACGACGACATCCGCCTGGCCCAGCAGGCGCGCCGCCTTGACGGTCAGGAGATCGGGATCGCCGGGACCGGCACCGACCAGGTAAACCGTGCCGGGCGCTTCCAACTCGTCTGCTTCAAGATATCCGGGATCAACCACAACGCTTCCTACCCGCCGCCGTTCTCTTTGCAATGCCGAACGAAGGCGACAAACCGTTCGGCCCAGCGATTGCCCCCGACATCGCGCAAGTGAGCGTAGCTAGCCAGGACATTCCTGTAAACGATCCCGTCGTTTGTGCCATCGATGCCGGTGCCGCGCCGCACCTTGTAGGCGAATTCAAGCGACGGGTCGAGGTTTTCGAGCCTGGAATAATGGAATTCGTGAGCCGGAAATTCGATGGCTTGGCCGTCCTCGGCCGTCAACGGCCATGGTCCATCGCCGGTCTCCTCCAGGCGGACGTAACCGCGTCCCACGGGGCGGTCCTGCATTTGCACGTCCGCCGCGATGGCGCCAACCATCTCCGAGGTCCTCCCGCGCCAAGTAATGCGGCGGGCAAGGTACATCAGGCCGCCGCATTCGGCATAGACCGGCAGGCCGTCTTCGATCGCCGCCGCGATATCTCGGCGCATGTCGGCGTTTGCCTCCAATTCCGTCATTTTCATTTCGGGGAAACCGCCGCTGATGAACAGGCCGTCGACGGGCGGCAGCCGGGTATCATGCAGGGAATCAAAGATCACGAGTTCCGCGCCGGCCGCCTCCAGGGCTTCAAGATCGGCGGCATAGTAAAAACCGAACGCGGCATCCCGCGGAATACCGATGCGAACGCTGCTGCCGGCGCTATTGGTGGCAGGTATGGGCTGTACCGGCGGCGCATCCACTTCGAAAGGCGCCGTCCCGACGACCTTTGTCAAAAGCCCGATGTCGACGTGCTCGGCAATATGATCGGCTATTGCGGCAACGCGTCCATCGGCGCCCTCAACCTCGTTGGTCGGCATCAGACCGATGTGGCGTTCGACAATTTCCAGATTGCGGTTGCGATGCACCGCGCCCAACACAGGGACGTCGGTGTAATGGCCGACGGCGGCATGAAGTTTGCCCTCATGGCGGTCGCCGGCGACCTTGTTGAGGATGACGCCGCCGATCTCGACATGGGGATGGAAGGACTGGTACCCGAGGATGAGCGGCGCCACGCCACGTGTGATGCCCTGCGTGTCGATGACCAGGATGACCGGCAGGCCCAGGAGGCGGGCCAGGGCCGCCGTCGAATCGCTGCCCGCCGGATCCATGCCGTCGTAGAGCCCCTTGTTGCCTTCCACAAGAGCCACATCGGCACCGGCCATGGCGTGGGCGAAATCACCGACGATTTCCTGATGCGACTGCGTGTAGAAATCGAGATTGATGCAGGGCCGTCCGGCTGCCCGGGCCAACCACATGGGATCGATATAGTCGGGGCCCTTCTTGAAGGGTTGAGTCTTCAGCCCACCGCGCGCAAAGGCTGCGCAAAGGCCCACGGACACCGTCGTCTTGCCCGAAGATTTGTGGGCGGCGGAAACCAGGAAGCGCGTCATGGCCGGCTACAAATCGAATTCAGGCGGCCGCCCCGAGCCGTCCCCGGTCACGCGCCTGCCACATGGCTTCGGCCTGGGCTTGCGCATCCTGCGAATCGGACGCCCGGTTCATGGTGCCGAGCGCCAGTGCCGCCGTGCCGGTGACCGCGGCTACAGCGTAGTCATCTTCCAGTTCGCCGCGCCAGACTGCCAGCAGGCGGCCGGTATCCATGTCTTCGTCATGCGGCTGACGTGATTCTGGCAGCAGCGCGGGCCATTCAACTTCCGACAGTTCGCCGTTCATGACGGATTTCACGATCAGGGGCTTGTTGGGCCGGCGTTCGATCTCGCCGCCCTCGCCCTTGATGACCGACATTTGCTGCTCGCCCAGCAGCTGCGCCGCTTCCTGGTGGGTGGCAAGGTAGCCGGGGTGGAAAACGCCCTGGATCATGGCGTCCGCCGCCAGCGGATTGATCATGCGCGAGATCGTGTGGACCGGCGAACGCAAGCCCAGCAATGGCCTGAGATCGATGATCTCCCGCAGGGTCGGGTTCAAACCTTCGAGCGGCACGTAGCCGAAATTCGATTTGTCGATATGGCCCGCCGCCTCGGCCAGCGTGTCGGCCACCGGCAGTCCCATGAACTCAAGCGTCTCGCGGGTGTAGAGCCGGCCCGGCGTGTGGCCTTCGGTCCCGTGCATGAAAATGCGCACGCCGTTTTGCGCCAACAGCAGGCAGGAAAGAATGAACCAGGGCAGTTGGCGACGTTTACCGGCGTAGGACGACCAGTCGAGATCGACGGCCACCCCTTGGGGCGCGTCCAGGGCGTCGCGGCAGGCTTCGACGAAGCCGGCAACCTCCTCGGCGGTCTCCTCCTTGTAGCGCATCAGCATAAGGAAGGCGCCCAATTGGATTGGCTCGACCTCGCCCGCCAGGATCATGCGCATGCTGTCGTGCGCCTCGTCGCGGGTCAGCGGCCGGGAAATCGTGCGGCCGCGCGCCAGGATACGCACATATTGCGCGAAAGGATGTTCTTCACGTGTCGCCATGACTGAAACCGTTCGTTAGAGAAGCCGATCGCTTCTTATTTAGTCGCCCCGTGGTGCGGGTCAACATCCGCGTCCGCCAGGCTGGCCGGCAGAAAAGCCAGGATCTTGACGGCGAACGCGACGATCGCCAGAGACAGGGCGATGCCGCCGATACCGAGGCCTATTTCATATACGCTTGGCGCATAGGACGCCACCACGCCGTCGGCAAATCCGCTTTCGACGATCATGCCGGGGAACATGGCCAGCGGGAACGCCTGGCCGCCGATGATGATCACGTAAACCTGAGCCAAACCGCCGACAATGACAGCCGCCGCTGCCAGACCGATTACCGGCCGGTTGCCGCGGAACTGGGGACTGAGCAGTAAGACCAGCGGCAGGATGCCGCCGATGGCCACCTGCCCGATCCAGAAGAGCTGCGTGTAGATACCGCCGTCGAGCAGGATGAAGCGCTCCACTCCGGAGTGCTCGGCGGCATAGAGATTGGTCAGATGCTGCACGGTTGTGAAATACAGCACGACCGCAGCGAATATTCCCAGCAGCCGCGCCAGCCGGTTCACGATGACGTCGCCCAGCGCCCGGTCCGTGCCGGCGCTGCCCGCCATCAGGACGAGCAGGAAGATGGCAAGGCCGAAGGCGAACGACATGGCGATAAAGAGCGGCGCCATGATGGCGGCATCATAGGCCTGCCGCGCCACCAGAAAGCCGAAGATCGAGCCGGTACCGGTGGTCAACGCCAGCCGCCAGACGAAGGCCACGACGCCGGCCGGCTTGGCCAAGCGGTTCAGTCGCCGCTCCATCATCAGCCAAAGGTAAACTCCGGCAATGGCGATAAAACCCACATAGAGGTAGATGTTCCAGGCGAAGATCGATTTGAAGTTGTAGGTCGTCATGGCGACGATCAGGCGGTCGGGACGTCCCAAATCAAGCACCAGAACGGCCAGACCCCCGACCAGCAGCGCGATGGCGAGGAGGGCCGAGAGCGGCGCCAGCGGCTTGTAGATGCTGCGGCCGAACACCGACGAAATGGAGGCGACATTCAGCGCCCCCGACGCCGCCACGATGAGGAAGACGGCGAAGACGTGCGGCGCACCCCAGACCACCTGGTTGTCCATGCCCGTGATGATGTGGCCGTGGTGTTCCATGTTCCAGGCCGAGGCGAGCCCCAGCACGACCAGCGCGCCGAGCCCGCCGATCAGCGCCAGGTAACCGGGACTGCGGCCTTCGATGCGGCTGTACCTCGTGCGTTTCATCAGATGCCCCTATAGCGGACGGCGGGGTTGAGGCCCAAATCGGCGCGGATCTGCTTGCTGGCGTGACGGGTGATGAGCTGGGAAATCTCGCTGTCGGGATCGTTGAGATCGCCGAACACCATGGCCCCGCGTTTGCTGCCGCCACAGGCCTCGACACAAGCCGGTTCGCGGTCGGCGTCCACCCGGTGGACGCACATCGTGCAGCTTTCCACCGTGCCCTTGCCGCGGGGCGCGTGCGTGCGCTGTCCGCTCACGCTCTCGTGCACGAACGAGCGGGCCTTGTAGGGGCAGGCCATCATGCAGTAGCGGCAGCCTATGCAGGTGTGCTTGTCGACCAGGACGATGCCGTCGGCCCGTTTCATGGACGCACCGGTGGGGCAGACGTCGACGCAGGGCGGATCCTCGCAGTGCTGGCACATCATCGGCAGCGTCTTGCTCCAGCCGCTCTTGGGATCGGTGATCTTGACGCTGCGGATCCACTGGGGATCGGTCGGGCGCATTTGTTTGTCCGCCGTGCCTTCGCCCCGCCAGCCGTTTTCGTCGGCGCAGGCATCGACGCAGGCCGTACAGCCGTCGTCGCATTTGTCAGCATCGATCAACATGCCCCAGCGGACACCGGGCGAGGCAGCTGCGCCCTTCGGCCGGGCCTGGGCCGGAGCAAACAAAGTGAGGCCCGGCGCGATGGCGATGCCCGCAGCCGCACCCATCACCAGCTTGCGCCGGGTTTCGTCAACGCTGGTGGTACAGTTAGCGCCAAAAGCCATGCCGCTACCCTCCCGCACATCCGGCAATGCCGGCGTGGGCGAAGACCGGCGCAACATCGGCGCGGCGATCGGCCTCGGGCGTCGAGGCGTGACATTCGAAGCAGTCGATCGTCACGGCGGCGTAGGTGTGGCAGGACTTACAGAAATGCTCGGGCTCGCGGTAGGTCACCGGTTTACCGGTCTTACCCGGCACAGCATGGCAAGCAATGCAGTCCTTGAGGCTGTACTTCTCGCCGCGGATGCCGAGCCGCAAGGTGTCGTCACGCTGGTGCTTCAGCAGGTCCGGGTGGTTGCGCCGCATGAACGGCGTTTCCGCCACGCACTGCACGCCCTTGCCCTTGGGCGGATGTGGCTGCGGCACGCTGCCGGACCAGACCGGTGCAGCCATCAAAGGCAGCAGCAAAGCCGCCAGCGCGATGAGCAGCGCCCGCTTCATGACTATTCGCCCATGCCCATTTCGATGTAGCCCGAGGGGCAGACGTCGGCGCAAATGTGGCAGCCGATGCACTTGCCGTAGTCGGTATCGACGTAGCGGCCGAACGCTTTTTCGTTCTTGCGCACACGGAACACGGCATCCTGCGGGCAGTAGACGACGCAATTGTCGCATTCGAAGCACATGCCGCAGCTCATGCAGCGTTCGGCTTCGGCCACCGCCTGTTCTTTCAGCAGCGCCTGGATGCGCTCGCCGAAATGGCCCAGGACGGCCTCCGGATCGATATGTTTCTCCGAACGGCGGTTGCGCGGCTCGTTGGCCCAGTGGCCGAGGAACAAGCCGTCCGCCGGAATGATCTCGCGGGACGCCCGGTCCTCGTAATTGTGGACCGCGAACTTGGCCGAATCGGTGCCGCGGATCTGCTCGTGGCTATAGTCCTCCGGCTCGAAACCGCTCTCGCGCAACTTGTCCAGGAGATTGAAGTGATGCACGTCCACCTTCGGACGACGGCCAGGCTCCTCACCTGCCAGGTAGCGGTCAATGCTCTCGACGGCGACGGACGCGTGACCGATGGCCGTCGTCAGCAGGTGCGGCTTGATGATGTCCCCGGCGACGAAGTAGCCCGGCTTGTTCGGCACCTGGAAATTCTTGTCAGCGGAGACCAACCCCTTGCCGTTGTTGAGATCTTCCATGCCCTCGAAGTCGCCCTGCTGGCCGATGGCGCCGACGATGAGGTCGCATTCGATGTCGAACTCGCTGCCCTCCTTCGTCGTCATGTTGTTGCCTTCCCATTCGACCTCGATGACGCGCAGGGCCGTGGCGCGGCCGTCGTCGTTGACGATGACCTCCACCGGCGTGAGGCTGGCACGGATGGCGACGCCTTCCTGGCGCACGTGCTCGACCTCCATCTTGGTCGCCGGCATTTTGTCGACGGGGCGGCGGTAGACAATGGTGACATCGGCGCCCTGGCGCTTGGCCGCCGTCGCCACGTCGTGGGCGGTATGACCCAGAACGACCATCTCCGGACGATCCTTCTCACTGGCATGGGTGATATGGCCGAGACGCCGGGCCACCGCAGCCACGTCCATGGCGGTGTCGCCGCCACCGATCACCAGAACGCGCTGGGCGCCGTGCTGCAGGCGGCCCTGGTTGAAGGCCTCGAGGAAAGCGACGCCGGAAATGCAGTTGGTGGCCTTTTCGGCGCCGGGGAACGGCAAAGCCGAGCCCTGCTTGGCGCCGATGGCGACGAGGATGGCGTCGTAGTCGTCCTCGACCTGCTGCATGGGAATATCGCGCCCGACGCGGGTGTTGAGCTTGATCTCGACGCCCATGTCGACGATGCGCTTGATCTCGCCATCCAGCACCTCCCGGGGCGTGCGGTAGCCGGGGATGCCGTAACGCATCATGCCGCCGAGGTCTTCATGATCGTCGAAGATGGTGGCGCCATGGCCGAGGCGGCGGAGCTGGTAGGCAGCCGCCAGGCCGGCCGGACCGCCACCGATGATGGCGACCTTTTTACCGGTGTCGGCGGCGGCGTCTCCGAAACCAAGCTCCTGTTGCAGGGCATAATCGCCGACGAAGTGTTCGACCGAATTTATGCCGACGTGTTCCTCGACCTCGTTGCGGTTGCAGCCGTCCTCGCAGGGCGCGGGGCAGACGCGGCCCATGATGGCGGGCAGGGGGTTGGCGTCCGTGATGCGGCGGAAGGCGTACTCCTCCCATGGCATGTCGGGATCGGCCGGTTTTTCCACGCCGCGGGCGATGCTGAGCCAGCCGCGGATGTCCTCGCCCGACGGGCAGCTGCCCTGGCAGGGCGGCGTGCGGTGGACATAGGTCGGGCACTTGTGGCTTTCATCTGCCGTGAAGATTTCCTCAGACCACGGTTTGCGAGCATCGTCGCCGTCCTTGTAGCGGCGGCGCGTCTCAACCGGGCCTTGCTCAGGCGCGATGGGGGTTTCTTCGGCTGAATTCGTCATTGGTTTTCCCTGCCTCAATTGTCCGCCGCTTGCCCAACGGTTTCGTTCGGCTCGTCGTTTTCCTGGTCCGCCTCGCCTTCCGGCTCCCCCGTGCCGTCAAGCTCGGCTTCCTGTTCGCTGCCTTCCAGGACGATGGCGTTGCTCACCAGTTGATGGATGCTGACGACCTGATCCATGTCCATGCCGTAGTAGGGCAGCACCTTGGAGAATTGGCTCTTGCAGATGGCGCAGATCGCCGCCATGTGGGTGACGCCGTGTTCCTCGACGACGTGGGCCAACGCCTGCATGCGCGGCTGCGCACCCTTGACGCGGAGTTCCATCAAATCGTCGGTCAGCAAGCCGCCGCCGCCGCCGCAACAAAAGCTGGCTTCCTTGATGGTGTCTTCGGCCATGTCGTGGAAGTTGTTGCAGGCGGCCTTGATCACGGCGCGCGGAATTTCGAACTGGCCGCCCGGTTTGTCGCCCATGCGGGTGGCGCGGGCGACGTTACAACTGTCGTGGAAGGTCAGCGTCATGTCATCGTTGGCCGACTTGTCGAGCCTGAGCTTGCCCAGCTCGATCAGGTCGTTGGTGTATTCACAAATATGTTGCGGCTGCGGATAATTCGGATCTAGGAAGTCGAACGGTCCGATCAGCGTGTTCCAGAAACTGTAGGCGACGCGCCAGGCATGGCCGCATTCGCCCAACACGATGCGTTTGACGCCGAGGTCCTGAGCGGCCTGACGGATGCGTTCCGCGACCTCGCGCATCTGTTCCTGGCTGCCAATGAACATGGCGAAGTTGGCCGCCTCGGAGGCGTGGCTGCTGATCGTCCAGCTGGCGCCAACCGCGTGGAACACCTTGGCGTAGCCGATCAGGCCGTCGACATGGGGTTCGGCGAAGAAATCAGCGCTCGGCGTCACCAGCAGGATGTCGGCGCCATGCTCATCGAGCGGCAGGCGCACGGCCACGCCGGTGTCGTCCTCAATGTCCTCTTCCAGGCCTTCAAGGGTATTGGCCAGCGCTTTCTCCGGCAGGCCGAGGTTGTTGCCGATGTCATGGACCTTGCCGATGATCTCGTTGCAGTACTTCTGACCGACGCCGATGTGATCCATGATGTCGCGCGCCGCCATGGAGATCTCGGCGGTGTCGATACCGTAAGGGCAATAGACTGAACAGCGCCGGCACTGGGAGCACTGGTGAAAGTAGCTGTACCAGTCGTCGAGCACCTCTTCCGTGAGATCGGCCGCGCCGACCAGTCCGGGGATGAACTTGCCGGCCACCGTGAAGTGCCGACGGTAAACCTTGCGCAATAAATCCTGGCGCGCCACCGGCATATTCTTCGGATCGCCCGTGCCGAGGAAGTAATGACACTTGTCGGTGCAGGCGCCGCATTTGACGCAAGAATCCAGGTAGACGCGCAGCGCCCGGTTGCTTTCCAGCAGTTCGCCCATGCGGCCGATGGCCTTGTCGTGCCAGTCCTCGACCAGTTCGCCGGGAAAGCCCAGCGCTTCCTGATGATCAGGGGCCGCCGGAAAGGGTTTGGAATGCGCCATGACGTCCGGCGCCAGGGCCGGCATTTCCTGGAACTCGTTGATCGTCGGGGTTTCGAAATCGGCCATCGGTCCTACTCCCCCTTACCGGCTTCTAGCTCGGCGATCCACGGCGCCATGTGACGCTTCTCGCGGGCGTCGTCGACCTGGTTGCGGCTCGGGCTGAAGAAAACCCCGGGCGCATGCAGCAGTTTGCTGAACGGAAAGACGATCATCAGAGCGGCCACCAGGGCCAAGTGGATCAGCAAAGCGGGATCGTCGGGCAGCAGTTGCCAGTCGAAGTACATCAGGCCGAGCGTAAACGCCTTCAAGGCGACGATGTCCGTGGGCGCGACATAGCGCATGCCGAGACCGCTGCCCGCGATGGCCAGCAACAACACCAGGAACAGGATGTCGGAGGCGCTGGTGATGTAGCGCACGCGCTCGACTAGGATACGCCGCGCCAGCAAACCGGCCAGGCCCAGCACCATGGCGAACCCGGCGTACATGCCGAAAGGCTGCACCAGCACCACCCAGCCCCACACCGGTTCGGTGAAGTAGCGGAAATGGCTCAGCAGGGCCAGCGCCAGGGCGGCATGAAACATCCAGCCGAACAGCCATATCCACTTGTTGGATTTAAACAGGCTTTCGAAAAAAACCACCTCGCGGAAGAGGCGCGCGCCGACGCCGGTGCGCGTCAGGGGCGCCGGCATTGTGGGAATTTTCAGGGGCGCGGGCGTGCGGGCGTACTGCGCAATCTTAAGCCCTACGCCGACGACCAGAATGGCCGTGGCGGCGTAAAACAGCAGGGCGTAGATCACGGTCAGCGCCGACATTTGGCGAAACACTCCCTTTGGCAGGCTTCAGCACCCCCTGGCGCGTCACCCTGCCGCTCTTCCTGTTGCCGGTTTGGCGACCGGCTCCTCAACCACTAGTACGAATTGAACAACCGGTATCGGACGGTAACTAGATGCAGCCGGTGGGCTTGGGCAGACCGGCGATCTTGCAGGCCTGCTTGGCCGGACCATAGGGGAACAGGCTGTAGAGATACTTGTTGTTGCCCTTGTCCTTGCCGAGCTTTTTGCCGACCGCCTTGGTCAGCACCCGAACGGCCGGCGCGATCTGATATTCGTCGTAGTAATCCCGCAGGAAATTGACGACTTCCCAGTGCTCGTCCGTCATGTCGATCTTTTCGTCCTGGGCGATGAGATCGGCAAGACCTTCGCTCCAAACGCTGATGTCGGTGATGTAGCCCTCTTCATCGGCGTCAAACGTTTCGCCGTTGTACTCGTATGCCATTACACTGTCCTCCTTGAATTCCTTTAGTGCGTACCCCCGCACAATGTCCGGCCGCGTTGCGGCCCACGTTCATATCCCTGTTGTCATTACAGCCAAGAGTGTACCGAATCGTGTTCGGCGGCTAAATCCACAAATCCACCATAATCGATGACGGAAAATCCGTCGCGGACGCGGTCTTCCGACATGCCGCGGGCGGCCAGATCCGGGCCCAAAACGTAAAGCTTCAAACGCGATTTGGCGGCGTCGAGCTTGGCCGCCACATCGCCGGCGGCCGTCGCAGCAACAACGCCGTCCTCGATCAGCAAAACCGCGCTGCCGTCCTCGGCCATGTCGAGACAACGTTCGAACGAATTGCGCTCGAACGGGGACTTATTGATGGTGTGCAACTGGGTCATGCCGTCAAAATCACTTCCTGCTCGGCCATCAATGCGGCCAACTGCGCCTGATCAAGAACTTCGACGGGAATGATCAAGTCATCTTCCGTGAGGCCGCGCTGGTCCATCGAAGATTTGTCGACGAAAATTTTCTCGACGTCATAGTCGTCCAGGGCCCGATAGGTCGGCGAAAAATTCTTCATGTTGATGGCAGCGGTGTCCTGGTCCTTCTTCAGCTGGTAGACGCCGTCGTCCATGAACACCACGCTGACGTCCTGATCGAAGGCCGCCGCGATCAGCACCATTTCGAGGCTCTCGAGGGCGTAGACCGTGCCGTACGGCGCCTTGCGGTTGACGTACATGAATTTTTTGACGGCGCCTTCGTATTCATCGTCATCGGGGGGAATTTCCGGTAGATCACTCATCGTTCCAACTCACTTGCCTAATCGCCAAACACCACGAGGCGGTCGCTCTGAATGCCGGCCTCGATCAACTGGCCCAGGCCCGAGATGCGAAAACCGGGCGCCAGGATGTCTCCCTTGATGCCGCGTCTCAGCGCGGCGGCGATGCAGACCACCAAGTCGACGCCGTGCTCTTCCGCCAGATCAGACCACAACTGCACCAGATTACGGTCGTCGGACTGCGGTTCCGACAGCTTGTTGGCGTTGTTGACGCCGTCGTAATAGAAGAACACGCGGAATATTTCGTGTCCCTTTTCCAACGCCGCCTTGGTGAACTGATAGGCGCTGTCGGAAGCCTGATGGGTGAACGGGCCTTCGTTCACCAGTACGCCGAACTTCATCGAAATTCCTCTCGCTAACTCAAATCGTGACTACATTCTGACGTGGGCCGAGGCGTTGAGCGTGCCGCGAGCGCCGCGCCAGTCGTCGATGTGATACTTGGTGAACGGCAGGTTCGTCAGCTCGAAGAAGCGCGGCCAGCCGATGCGTTCGATCCATTCGCCGACACGCTCCCAATCACGGGCGTCTTCCTTGTAGACGCGCAGGATGGTTTTCACGACCTCAGCCGCTTCGGGCCAGCGCGGCGCGTTGTTGGGAATGCCGGCTGCAACCAGCTTGTGGAAGGTCGGCTTGGAGCGTGCGTTGGAGTGCTTGCCGCCGACGAACACCGCGAGCTTGGTATAAACCGGATCGTTGATCTGCATGGGCGGGCACGGCGGATAGCAGGCGCCGCAGCACATGCACTTGGCCTCATCCACTTCCAGCGACGGTTTGCCGTCGACCAAGGCCGGGCGGATCGCCGCTACCGGACAGCGCGCCACCACAGACGGGCGTTCGCAGACGTTGGCGACCAGATCATGATTGATGGCCGGCGGCTTGGTATGCTGGATGTTGATGGCGATGTCGCCCTGGCCGCCGCAATTGATCTGGCAGCACGATGTGGTCAGGCGCACCCGATTGGGCATCTCCTCGTTACGGAATTCATCGATGATTTCGTCCATCAGTGCCTTGACGACGCCCGAGGCGTCGGTGCCCGGAATATCGCAGTGCAGCCAACCCTGGGTGTGCGAGACGGTGGAGACTGAGTTTCCCGTGCCACCCACCGGATAGCCCTCGTTCTCCAAAGCCTCGATCAACGGGTCGACCTTGGCCTGGTCCGCCAGCATGTATTCGATATTGGAACGCGAGGTGAAGCGGACGTGGCCTTCGGCGTGTTCGTCACCGATGTCGCAAAGCAGGCGGATGGAATGAACATCAAGCTGGCGGGGCGTCGCGGCGCGCACGGTCCAGACCTCGTCGCCCGAATGGGAAACGTGGTGCAGCACGCCGGGACGCGGCCGTTCGTGCCATTTCCAGTTGCCGTAGTTGGCCTTCAGGGTCGGATGCATGAGCGGGAAGGGATCCGGCACCCCGCTTTCGATCGGTTCACGCATTTCGGACATTATTTACTCCGGCTCTTCCTGTTACGTTGTTCGGGCCGCTTATTCCGCGGCTTCGGTGGCGGTGTCGCCCTTGCGCGACTGCCATTTGGCGGCTTCCTCGTCCCAACCGTCGGTGCGGACGTAGGAGTTGGTCCGCGGGTGGCCGATCATATTGGGATCGATCTCCAGACCCACGGCCTCGAGGTAATTCACAAGCCCAATGCGGTCGATGGTCTCGCCGACCCGCTCGTGCTCAAGGGCGTTTTCGCCGAAGAAATCGACCGTTTCCTGGGCCAATTCCAGCAGCTTGTCGTAATCCTCGTCGGTTTCCAGCGGCATAAACGGCACGATGACGGTGCCCATCAGGTCGCCGATCTTGAGCGAACGTTTGCCGCCGAGGCAAATCGTCACGCCGCGTTTCTTGCCTGGCGACAGCGCCTTGGTCATGACGTTGATGCAGTGCATGCAGCGCACGCAGGAGGCGTCATCGACCTCCATGGTGTCGTCGTCGTTGAGCGTGATGGCGTTGGTCGGACAGTTCATTTGCACCGATTCGGTGAAATACTTGCGGCCGACCTCGTCGATGTAGTTCTTGACCTCCACCTGGTCGATCTGCATCTCGTCTGCCCAGGTGCCGATCACCGAGAAATCCGAACGGTGAATGGCGTTGACGCAATCGTTGGGGCAGCCCGAAAACTTGAACTTGAACTTGTAAGGCAGGGCCGGGCGATGCATTTCATCGATCAAGTCGTTGATGATCATGCGGTGTGCTCGAATTTCGTCGTAGCACGACTGTTCGCAGCGGGCGTGGCCGACGCAGCTCATGGAGGTGCGCAAGGCCGGACCGGCGCCGCCGAGATCAAAACCGTTTTCATTGAGTTCGTCGAAGGCTTCCTGCACCTTTTCCGTCGTGCAGCCCTGGAACATGATATCGCCGCTCTGGCCGTGCAGCGCGATCAGGCCGGAGCCGTGCTTCTCCCAGATGTCACACATCTTGCGAAGCGTATCGGTGTCGTAGTGCATGCCGGCGGGCGGCTGCACGCGCAGGGTATGGAATTCAGATGATTCGGGATACTCTTCGGCAACCTCCGAGAACCGTGGAATGACGCCGCCGCCGTAGCCGTAGACGCCGACCGTGCCGCCTTTCCAAAATCCCTTGCGGGTTTCGTAGGAGTGCTCCAGCTGACCGACAAGATCCTTCATCATGTCGGCGTAGGGCTTGTCCTCGTCCGTGGCGAGGCGCTTGAGGCCAGTTACGAAACTCGGCCAGGGACCGGTTTCCAATTCATCCAGCATCGGCGTTTCGCGCATTTTCTTCGTCATCGTTTTCTCCCGACCGTCAGCCATCTCATGTCCCTCAAGCCGTCGCCACCCCCACGCCTTTCGGCGTTCTTCCGGCAAGACTTTCGAGGTTTCCGGTATATTATTTTTTTGAAGCGCCGGCCACCGATTGCCGGTGCTTGCCGACACTCAATTTAGGCATTCCAAATTTCTTACATTATAATATGCTCATATTCGATTTCCTGGCCAGAAGAATCTCTGTCGCGATGGTAAATTCCCTTTTTAGATTTGTTCTAAATCACCTTATAAGACTTCTAAAATGAAGGTATAGTAGACTATGCTTATATTAATCAGCCGGAGAGTTGATTCAACCATCCGGGATCCTCGCCGTTCGTGGCGATGGACTCCCGCGGGATGCGGTGGAGGCAAACCATGACGCCGGCGGCCGACGCCTTCCGTAAACGCTGGGGCGGCAACCCGTTCGATCTGAACGCCCAGGCCGCTTACACCTGTTGGCGCGAGGCCAAACTTGATCGCTATCCGCTCGGCGTCGACGAACTGATGGTGGAAATCGCGGACACCGCTTCACCCACGGCGGCCGAGCTAACGGCGGTCCGCCGGCGCGTTGGTGCGGCGAACATGTGCTTGATCCGGGACACGGCGAGGCGGTTGCCCGCACGTGACCGGTTTCTCGAATTCGTCGCCAATTTCGGGCTGAAACGGCTCGAGTCCCACATGCTCTCGGACAACGACGGCATTTCCTCGATCACGCCGGGCAGCGGCGGTCGGGGCAAGGACGAATACATCCCCTACACCACCCGGCCGATCAACTGGCACACCGACGGCTACTACGCCAAACCGCCCTCGCCGATCAACGCCATCGTGCTTTACTGCGTCAAGGCGGCGTCGGACGGCGGCGACAGCGCCTTGCTCGACCCGGACATCGCCTACATCCGCTTGCGCGACGAAAATCCGCAGCACATCGAAGCCTTTTCGCGCCCCGACGTTCTGACCATCCCGGCCAACCGTCAGGGCGGGATTGAAATACGGCCTGACCGGGTCGGTCCCGTCTTTTCCGTCGATCAGGCCACCGGTGAATTGCGCATGCGCTACACGGCGCGCACGATCAGCATCGTCTGGCGGGACGACGCGCCGACCACAGCCGCCCGATCCGCGCTGGACAAACTCCTGGCCGAGGATACGGGCGATGCCGCCGTCGTCAGGCTGCGGATGAACGATGGAGACGGCCTGGTCAGCAACAACGTGCTGCATAAACGCAGCGGATTTGAAGACGAAAGCCGCTTGCTTTACCGCGGCCGCTTCCTGGACCGGGTCGCGGCGGAAACGGAGCCCGACGCATGATCCTGATGAGCCAGGTGCTGAAAATGCACGAAGACCTGACATCGTTCGACGAACTGGTCCCCATCGTTCAGGCCTTGGGGGAACAGGGCGAAATCCTGATTAGTATGGATCAAAAGCCGCCCTATCCCGATACGCCCGATGACTGGGACCTCAAATTGGAAAACGCCTTCACCTGGGGTGGGAGATAGACGATATGGCGGGGGAGTTTGAAACGGAAGTGAACGACTTGGGCGCCGTCGACCTGCCCTACGGCAAGGAAGTCAGGGCGGAGGAAATCGTCTACGAGAGCGGCATGCGTCTTTTAAGGCTGCGCATCAAGGAAGGCCGGCGGCACACCGTGCTGGAAGCCGATCCCGCCAGCGCCGCCGCCTGGGGGAAGTTGCTGGGCGATTGGGCGGCGGCTAATTCAGCCTGATTTTACGCTCAACCGAAGCATCCCGCCTGGATGTCCAATCCGCCAGTGAGCCGTCGTACAATTTTGTCCGGCCTCGTCCCAGAATCTCATGAGCCACGAACCAGGTGACCGATGCCCAGTGGCCGGTATTGCAGAACGTGAACATTTCGCCCTCGGACTTTGCCCCGGCGATATCAAACAGTTTGGCCAGCGCCCCCTTGCTCCGCATTTTGCCGCCGCCGTTTTCCGTCATCCATTCACCCGGCAGACTGAGCGCGCCCGGCAGTGTTCCGGCGCGCTGAACGCTGGGGCTTCTCTGTAGGCCCAGGTACTGGAGGTTGGGCCGGGCATCAAGCGCCGGCAGTCCGTTTGACAGAGCCGCCTCTACCTCCGTCCGGTCGATCAGCATTTCCCGGCGCAATTTGGCTTCGAACTTCTTGGGCGTCCGGCGGATGTTTCCCCGTTCCAGCGGATTTACCGGCGTACGCCTGTCCGCCTTTGTCTTGGCCACATAAGCCATCATGCCACCGTCCAATATCGATACCTCGTCGTGTCCCAGGACCTTGAACGTCCAATAGAGCCGCGTCGCGATGCCGAAATCACCCGGTCCCCAGCCCGGTGCCACCAGGACGACATGGGTCGAAGCATCAATGCCCAATTTTCCGATAACGCCGGTCAACCGGGCCAGCGCCTTGCCCGCTACCGGCATCAGGCCGTCAACTCCGCCGTGGCGCACGCGCCAACCGTCCAGAGCGTAATCGGTGTGCACCGCGCCGGGAATGTGGGCCCCGAGGTAGGCGCGCCTGTCCCGCAGATCGATGATGGCGCGGCCGTCGCTTGCGCCGTTCGCCAAGAGCCAGTCGACGCCGACCAGCGGCGCTGACGCCCAGGCCGAGGCCGACCCGACGAAGATGCAGAGGGCGGCCAGCGTGATCATGTAAAAGCGCTTCATTCTGGGCTCCGGGCAAGCGTTTGTTTTTTCGTCTCCCGTATACCCGATCCCGAACCTCAAACAATCTCACAACGCAGTGAAGGGGGCGGAAATTTGCAGAGATTTTGAATAGAGTTCGAGCGGCATGGCACATACACCCTTTTCGCACCCGCCGGACGGTGAAGGACGGAATGTCCAGTGGCCGGTCGTCACAGGCGGAGGCATCATCGCTATTGTCTTACTCTGGGCGCTCGGCGATTTCCCCTGGAAGCACCTCTCCCTCTATGGCGTCGGCGTCGCACTGGGCATCGTGCTTTATCACGCGGCCTTCGGCTTCACGTCGGCCTACAGGCGGATGATCAAGACGCGCGAGGTGGCCGGCGTGCAGGCCCAGCTTGTCATGCTGGGCGCCGCGACCGTCTTTTTCGCCCCCGCGCTGGCCGAGGGATCGCTGTTCGGCAATCCGGTCGGCGGCGCAGTGGCGCCCATCGGGCTTCAGGTGGCCGCCGGCGCGCTGATGTTCGGCCTTGGCATGCAGCTGGGCGGCGGCTGCAGCTCGGGAACGCTGTTTACCTTGGGCGGCGGCAGCGCGCGCATGGTCGTCACCCTGGTCGCCTTCTGCGCCGGTTCGTTCTGGGCCAGCCTCGATATGCGCTGGTGGGTATCGACGCCGCGTTTACCGGGCATTGCGTTGGGCGATGTCCTGGGCTGGCCGGCGGCGGTGGTGCTGCAACTGGCCGTGCTGGGCGGTCTTTATCTCTGGCTGTCACGATGGACGCGAGGCAGGAAAGCCCCGCCGATTAGCGGAACACCTGCCCGTCTTCTCAGAGGGCCCTGGCCATTGATTTGGGGGGCTTTGGCGCTGGCAGTCCTGAATTTCGCCACCCTGGCGCTGTCCGGCCACCCCTGGTCGATTACCTGGGCGTTCACCCTTTGGGGCGCCAAAGCGGCGACCCTCTTCGGCTGGAATCCGGCGGGTGACTGGTTCTGGACCGGCGGCTTCACCGAGAACGCGCTGAATGCCGGCATCCTGAATTGGTCTTCCCCAGAAAAAGTGGTCCACCTTTATTGTTAGTTGAAGGAGGATCAAA
>CAYOAD010000043.1:0-22642 GCA_964401845.1 uncultured Rhodospirillaceae bacterium
AAACCTGCGCCAGAACCTCTCATAGGAACTGGACCACTTAACGGGGGCAGGTCAAAGAGGCCATCGGCTATCTCGCCAATCTGGAGGCACAGGTATGAGCAGCCCGATCATCCGCGACAAGCTTGAGAGCGGCGAATTTTTCTTCGCCCCCGGCATCCACGACATGATGGCGGCAGTGCTCGCCAACAAGGTGGGTTTCGACGTGGTCTACGGCACGGGCTACTGGCTGACGGCGTCGGCCTACGGATTGCCCGATGCCGGCATCGCCACCTACACTCAGATGCTAGACCGGGTTTCGACCCTAGCCCGCACCGCGGACGCCGCCGTCATCGCGGATGCCGATACCGGTTACGGCGGACTGCTGAACGTCCACCACACGGTGCGGGGCTACGAGGATGCCGGTGTCACCGGCATTCAGATCGAGGATCAGGAATTTCCCAAGAAGTGCGGTCACACGCCAGGCAAGAAATGCGTGGCGCTGGAAGAAATGCTCGACAAGATCCGCGTCGCCTGCGAGGCCCGGCGCGATTCCCGCAACACGCTGATCATCGCCCGCACCGATATCCGCCAGGCCGAAGGTTTCGATGCCGCGGTCAAACGCGGCGCTGCGTTCGCCGAGGCCGGCGCCGACATCGTCTTCGTCGAAGCCCTGGTCAGTGAAGACGAAATGCGCCGGGCGTGCGACGAGATCGACGCACCGATGATCGCCAATATGGCCGACGGCGGCGACACGCCGATCCGCTCGGCCGCGGAGTTGGCCGATATCGGCTACGCCTGCGCCATCTTTCCTGCCACGACGGCGCTTTCCGCCAACTTCGCCATCGAAAAGGCATTGCACAATCTCAAGGAAACGGGCACGACCGCCAACGCGGACGTGCCGCTTTACGATTTCAAGGAGTTCTGCAGCCTGATCGGTTTCGAGGACGTCTGGGCCTTCGATAAAAAATGGGCGCGCGGGGACGGCGATTAGCGTTCAGCCACCCTTGGCCTCGATCATGGCTTTGAGGTCGTCGTATTCGTCGCAACCCCAAAAACAAGCTTTGTCGAGCACAGCCAGGCGTTCCCGCGCGAGCGCCATATTGCCGGTTTCAACATAAAGCTCGCCCAGGTATTCATTGGCGCCGAGGTGATCGGGATCGATCCTCAGGGCTTTCTTGTACTGCTTTATGGCGAGTTGGGTGTTGCCGAGCTTGCGGTTGCTGTAGCCCAGATAGTTCCAGGCATTGGCGTCGTTCGGCTTCGCGCCGACGACTTTCTGCAACAAGGGAATGGCCCGGGCAAATTTCTCTTTCTTCACCAATTGCACGGCGGCGACGTAATTCGGATCACCTCGGTAGGTCGGCCGATCGTCCGAGGGATCAGCAAAGACCGCTGAAATCTGCAACGAAATGCAAAGAATGACGGGTAGTATCAGTCTGAGGAACATCTGCAACCTCCATCGTGTTGCTGCTCGCCGGACCCCCATCGAATGCTTCCACCGGGGCTGCTTTTTGGCAAATCAAAGCCGTGTGAACGTGAAAAATAGGCGAATAAAGCAATTTTTTGTGACGCAGGTCACTAACTAGGGATTGAAGAAGCGTTGAACATGCCGGTGTGATGCGGGTACCTTGGGCGGGTTACGTGTACAGCCAGCTAGAACGTTGATTTGATGACTATGAACAACAAATCTGACATGGCGGCTGCAGGCACGGGGGGCAATGACAGCGACTCGAGGTGGCGCAAGTTATCCGCCGAAGAGTTGGCAGAAGCCCTGCAAGGCCATGACGATTATCTCACCGACCCCAGCAAGGGGCGGCGCGCTGATCTGTCATTTTGCGACATTTCCGGGTTCGAACTGGTTAGCCGCGATCTGTCGGAAGCCGATCTTTCGGGCGCGCGTTTACGGCATGCCAACTTGCGTGGCGCAAATTTGAAAGGCGCCAACCTGTTTGCCTGTGACCTCACCGAGGTTGATTTGACTAGGGCCGACCTGACCGGCGCCGACCTGCGCGGCGCCTGTTTTCGGGCGGCGGTCCTCAACGACGCGATCCTGATCGAAGCCGACGCCCGGGAAGGCGTACTGGCGACGTCGGGCAGAACCGCCGATTTCAGCATCGTCAAGTTTGGCGAGGGCATCGCCGAACTGGACAGCGTCAGGGCCCAACGCGCAAACCTAAGCGGCGCCAGGCTTTCCAGTTCGTTGGTGGTCGAAGCGGATTTTACCGATGCGATCCTGAAAAACGTCCAGTTCCAGCGCGCCGACCTGCGCAAGTGCAATCTTACCGGTGCGGATCTTTCCGGCGCTCAGCTCAATGATGCGGACCTGTCGGAGGCCGTCCTGCACGGCACCGTCGCATTGGATGTCGACTGGTCCGGCGTCAAGCTGAAGGACACCGACCTGACCGGGGCCGCGATCGAGGCCGACGTCATGAAAAAGGGGCCCTTCTTCCGGGCCCGCAAAGCAGAACCGCTGACCAAGCTCGGAAAACCGCTGGCGGATGTTCTTATTGCCCACCGTGACTGGGTGGAGAGCATGGGCAATCGCGGTGAAAAGGCCGATTTCACCAAGCTTGACCTTAGTGAGGCCGACCTGTCCGGCGCCAATCTTGCCACGGCCAACCTCACCAATGCCGTCCTGGCCGGAAACGACTTAAGCGGCGCCTTGATGTCGATGGCTGATCTGGTGACGGCGAATTGCGCCGGCGTCAATTTCAAAGGCGCAGATCTGCGGGGTGCCAAGTTGGACCGCACTGTTCTGATCGGCGCGGACCTGCAGGGGGCGTCGCTCAGTCCGCTGGTTATCGACCCGGTCGCCAAGGTCACGTTTGCGACAAGTCTGACAAAGGCAAAACTCGCCGGCGCCAACCTGGCCGGCGCCGATCTGCGCGAGGCCAATCTCGAGGGGGCGGATCTCAGCGGCGCGGATCTGAGCAACGCGAAATTGGGCAAGGCCAATATGCGGTCGGCCAATCTGGAAGGAACGGTTATCCGGAACGCCCAGCTGACGGGCGCCGATTTGGCTGGCATTACGGGGACGCCCGTGCGCTAGAATACCGCCGCATGCCTGACGTCGTCGAAATATACATTTGCAAACCGGGCCAGGAACTCAAGCAGGGCCAATTGGTCGTGTCGAACGACATCGGCAGCCGCGACGACGCCCGGGCGGATGCCGAGGACCGCTGTAACGGAAATCCGGGCATTGCCCGCATCGCTTACTACGCCATCAGCGAGAACGGCGATTTCAAGCCTTACTTTTCATTCACCAACCCGAACGCCCAGGCCGCACCGCAGGACGCCGGGGATGCGCCCAAGAAGAAAAAAACGAAAAAGTCCAGGAAACCAGAGAAAAAAGGTCTGCTCAACAAGGTCTTGGATTTCTATCGCGAGTGAGGCGGGAACCGCTTAGGCGGCTCCTTGTTTTTGCGGCTGACGAATCACCTTCAGTAGCCAGAATATTACGCAGAACAGCCCGGTAAGGATGATCAGCGCAACCACCGCGGCGAGGCGTTTTCCGAACGCTGCATCCAGCGCGTAGCCTGGCTGCAAGAGATGCACGCAAAGCATCTGCACGGCCTGCAGGGACGCCGCTGCGCTCAACAGAATAGCGACGAAGGTGGATCCCCTGAGGGAACTCAGCACCATCGATTCGACGCTTTGTTGCTGGACGATGTGCAGGCGGTAGGCGCGCCAGTGGAAGGTGCAGAAGCCGATAATACCGATAATCAGCCCCGCCCAGAAAATGGCGTTATCGTAGCTCAAGCCGTAGACGACCAGATTGAACAGGTCCTCGAACGGTTTGTAGAAGTATAGGAAAATCAGGACGATTATGTAGATGATAAACCCGACCAGGGTCCAGAACCACTGCCACCCGCTCATGTTCTCCGCGTCCCCTGAATGATGCCGCCCGCAGTCCGCGCGCCTGTTGTTGTCACGACTTTACCTTACCAATTTGAATCATTCCAGCACGGGTCGCGGTTCATGCCAAGCGGTGGCCCGTTCGTAGGCGTCGGCGATCTTGAGCAATTCCGCGTCCTCGTACCACTTACCCACCAGTTGCAGGCCGACCGGCAGGCCGCTTTCTGTAAAGCCGCACGGGACACTGATTGCAGGCTGCCCCGTGAAAACCGCGAGGCGAGTAAGCCGGGCGAGTTCCGCCGCACCGCCGACTTCGCGGCCGCGTGATTCCACCGTCCCCGTTTCGATCGAGACGGCCGGGATAGGGGATGTCGGCATAACGAGGGCGTCGACCTCGGTCATCAGCCCGGTCATCAGAGTGCGGACCTCATCCCGGTGATCCCGTGCCTTGAGGTAATCCCGGGCGCTTATATCGCGTCCCAAGAGCAGCCGGGCTTCAACCTCGGGACCCATCTCGCCCGGATGATCCCGCACATGATCTTCATGCACCGCGTAGGCCTCGGCCAGAGCCATGGTCGTCCAACTCTTCACCGCCTCGGCCGCAAACGGCACCGGCACCTCGCGGACCACGGCGCCCAGGCCGGTGAACACCTCTATGGCGCCGCGCACGCCGGCCTCGATGTCGGGGTGCAAGTCGTCGAAAAAAAAGTTTGAGGGCACGCCGATACGCAGGCCGTTGATATCGTCTCCCAGACCGGCGCTGTAATCCTCGACCCGCGCTGCCGCCGTCTTGGGATCGTTGGCGTCGAAGCCTGCAATTGCCTGCAGCATGAGGGCGGCATCGCGCACGCTGCGCGTCAACGGACCACCGTGGTCGAAGCTCTTGCACAAGGGGTAGATGCCGTGATTGCTGGCTAGTCCGAAGGTTTGCTTGAGGCCGACGACGCCGCACAGGCCGGCGGGCAGACGGACGGAACCGCCGGTGTCGCTACCCATGGCGCCCGGCACCAACGACGCCGCCACCGCACAACCAGCACCGGCGCTCGACCCGCCGCAGCCTGCGTTTTGATCCCATGGATTGCGGGCCGAGCCGTGATGGGGGTTAATACCGGTCGGCCCGTAGGCGAATTCGTTGAGATTGAGCAGGCCGACGATGACGGCGCCGGCCGCCTTGAGCCGGGCGACGCTGGTGGCGTCGGGCACGCCCGGTTGTTCGCTGAATATCTTCGAGCCGCAGGTCCGCTCCATGCCCTCGACCTGAAACAGGTCCTTGATGCCCAGGGGCACGCCGTGCAGCGGGCCACGGTGCTGGCCCGCCATGATCTCCGCTTCGGCTTCTCTGGCGGCCGCCAGCGCCAAGTCGGGGTAGACCGAGAGAAAAGCGTTGAGCGTCCCGTTAAGCCGGTCGATGCGGTCGAGCGACGCCTCAACCGCCTCTACCGGTGACGCCTCGCGGCCGGCGATCGCCGCCGCCAACTCGGCGATGCCGAGGTCGGCAAGCGAGGCCGCCGTCATGCAGCGGCCTCCGGAATCGCCGCAACCAGCAGGATCGCGTAGAGGATCATGAAAATAACGTCTTTGGCTGTTGCCGCCGCCTGGCTTGGGCTGGCGCGACTGGCCAGCCGGATTGTGATTGCGAGCACGCAGAAGATGATGGCCAGGCCGAAGAAGGGCCAGATCGTGCTCCACCAGGAGATTTCCGCCGGGATTTCCACTGATTGCACGAACCGCCAAATCAACAACAGGATCGGTAACGCGATCAGGTAGAGGTGGAGAACCAGGAAACGGTAACGTGTGACCTTGCGGTCCAATATCCAAAAAACGAAAAGGAAGGCGAAGACGTTGAGGAAATCCCAAAACATCGCTTCGTATTTTTCGCCCGCACCCGATTGGACCAGGTTGAGGTAGCTCAGAATGAACAGGAAAACCAGGGCGTCGCAGTAAATCCATTCGCGAATCGTCTCGCCCGGTCCCTTGACGTTCCAGGCGCGGCTGGCCTTGTCGAACAGCATCACCAGAGCAACCACCAGCCCGGCCGGATAGATCAGATTGACCATCAGTGCGTACTGATCGGCTTTCGGGACCCATGACCAATTCAGGATCAGGAATGCCGCGCCCAGGCCCAGCAATCCGATCAGCCGGGCGGCTGAAGGCGTTTCGAAACTGGCCGTCGGCGCCGCCGCGGAGGCGCCTTCGGCGGACCCGGGTGCCACAGGGGCCGCTCCGACGGCTGCCGCCACCGAGGGTGTTTGGGCCGAGCGCCGATGCTGGGCAACGCGCCAGAACACGACGATCAAAAAGACGATCAACAATGCTGCGGCGATCACCGCCATAACGATGAAAAAGGTCAGTGACCGGGCATCGGTTTGCCATTCGGTCGGCGCGGTTCCGGGAATCGTGCCGGGCGGAAACTGCCAGAACAACAACAGCACGGCGACAATGACAACCGCGCCCGCCAGGACGAATTCGTACCACTGCGGGGTATAGGCTGCCGCCGGGGACCCTTCCGCGCCGCCGCCTGCCGTACGCCGGGCATAGCGCGAAATCAGAAATATCAGAAACGCCAGGATGCCGATGACGGCGATGGCGATCATGATTTCCAGGAAGGCCGCTGATCTTTCGTCCACTTGTTTCCCCCGGTCTTTCCGGTCTCTGCCGAATTTTGTCCGGGTGAGGCTATCACCGGTCCGGGAAGCTGTCGATTCCCGGACTCCGCCAGCCGATTGGGGTATAAACGAATACCTTGAAGGTCCGAGGAAAACGGCTATGGAAATTGAGCTGGCGTATGGAAGAACCGGGCTGAAGGTGGAACTCCCGCCCGAGGCCAGAGCGACGGTGATCCGCAAGCCGCCCCTGGAAATCCCGCCCGATTCGGCGGCCCTGATCGCCGGTGCGCTGGACGATCCCTTGGGCGCCACTCCGCTGCGTGAATTTGCCTCCGGCGCCGCGTCAGCCTGTATTCTTATCTGCGACATCACCCGGCCCGTTCCCAACGGTCTCTTCCTCAAGCCGCTGATCGACCGCCTGCATGACGCCGGCATTCCCCTCTCTTCGATCACCGTTCTGGTGGCGACCGGGCTGCATCGGCCCAATCTGGGCGACGAGTTGGCGGAACTGGTCGGCGATCCCTGGGTGCTGGAGAAGGTCCGGGTCGTCAACCACGACGCCCGCAACGACGATGACCACGTCATGATGGGCCGCACCCCGAAACGCGGCACGCCGGTGGGCCTCGACCGGCGCTTCGTCGAGGCGGACGTGAAGATCGCCACAGGTTTGGTGGAGCCCCACTTCATGGCTGGTTATTCCGGCGGGCGTAAGGTGGTCGCCCCCGGCGTCGCCCACCACGAGACCATCCGCACCTTCCACAGCGCGCGCTTCATGGAAGATCCCCACGCCAGTTCCTGCAATCTGGAGCGCAACCCGTTGCACGAGGAACAACTCGACATCATCGCCATGCTCGACGGGCCTATCTTGGGGCTCAATACTGTGATCGACGAGGAGCGCAATCTGGCCCACGTCACGTTCGGCGAAATCATTGAAAGCCACCTCGCGGCCGTCGCCTTCGTGCGCGGCAACGTCGAGGTGCCGGTGAACCGCAAGTTCAAGACCATCGTGACCTCCGCCGCCGGGTATCCGTTGGACAAGACGTACTACCAGACCGTCAAGGGCATGGTGACGCCGCTTGATATCCTGGAGGAAGGCGGCACCTTGATAATCGCCTCGGATTGCTCGGAAGGCATCGGTTCCGACGAATTCCGCGAAGCCCAGCGCAAACTGGTGGCGCTGGGGCCGGATGCGTTTCTGGATACGCTGATGGGCAAGGAATTCGCCGAAATCGATGAATGGCAAACCGAGATGCAACTCAAGCCCATGCGGGTCGGTGATATCCAGCTCTATACCACGGGTCTTGGCGCCGACGATCTGGCCCTCACCGGGGTCGAGAGCGTATCCGGCATGACCGAGGCGATCGCCGCCAGCATCGCCCGCCACGGCAGTGCCGAAATTGCCGTGATCCCGGAAGGCCCCTACCTGGTGCCGTTCCGAAGCTAGCCTCCGGACACCATTTTTGCCGCCGACAGGGCGCGGATGGCGGCGCAGGCGGCGCCGTAGCCGTTGTCGATGTTGCATACCGTCACCCCCGGCGCACAGGACGCCAGGGATGCGGCGAAGGCCGTCTCGCCGTTGAGCGCCACGCCGTACCCGGTTGAGGTCGGTACCGCAATTAGGACGCCCGGCACCAGACCGCCGAGCACGGACGGCATGGCCGCATCCATGCCGGCCACCGCGATGACCACGGGATGGCGCTTGATTTCGTCGATCCGTTCCATCAGGCGCCAGATGCCGGCGACGCCGACGTCGAATATCGCTGTCGCATCGAGTTGGTTGAAGCGCAGCGTCCGCATGGCCTCGCGGGCGACGCCCGCGTCCGAGGTTCCGGCCGTGACGACCGCGATATCGGCAGGTGCCAGCGGGCTTGATGAATGACGGAAAAATGCGGTTTGCGATTCCGCGTCGTAGTCAAGTTCACGGGCGCAGGCATCCGGCAGGGCCGCGAATTTGCTTTCGGACAACCGCGTTAGCAGCATTGCTGACTGGCTCAAAGCGGCCTCCGACAGGATGGCTTCGATTTGCACCACCGTTTTCTGGGCGCAGAACACGGCCTCTCCGAAGCCAATGCGCTCGGCCCGGTTGAGATCGAGCTTGATGTCGCCGGTGTCCATCAGACGGCCACGCGGGGTTTGCCGACAAAAGCGCTGCCTTGCCGGTAGGGCACGAATTGGACCGGTCGGGGGGGCGACATATCGAACTCGCGATGGATCAGGTCGGCGGCATCCGTTCGGCCCTCCTGCGTCAGGGCGTCTAAGGTCGCGTTATCGAGCTCGATCACGATGCCGCCGGGCCGCACCCGGCAGCGCACGATTTCGGGCGCCAGCCGCCGCCGCAACCAGGTCTCGATATTGTCGATGGCGGCCATGTCGCCCGGATCGATGCGAATGCCCGTTTCCACTCGGCTGGCGAGACAGGGTGAGGCCGGCAGGGCCGCCAGCTTCGGCAAACCCAATTCAAGCGCCAGCCGCCGCACGTCGAATTTCGCCAGGCCGGCCTCCACGTAAGGGTGCTTGACCGCGTGGTCCGCCGCTGCTTCGAGGCCGGGGCGGAAATCCCCGAGATCATCTGAATTGGTGCCCGACACCAGAACGCACTCGGTCAGCGCCGCCAGGGATTGATAGAGGTTTGACTTGCAGAAGAAACAACGGTTCAGGGGATTGGCGCGATAGCGTTCGTCGCTGAACTCACCGGCATCGACCGTTTGGAGCCGCCAGTTCTCGCGGGTCGCCTGAGCCTTAACGCGTGCCGTGGCTTCTGCCGGTACTGCCGGGGAGACGGCGTGGAGCATCATGACGCGGTCGCGCCCGAGTCGGCGATGGGCGAAGCTGGAGAGCGTCATCGAATCAACCCCGCCAGACAGCGCAATCGCAATGCTGCCATAGTCCTCAATGACGTCGGCCAGTGTGTCCGTCTTGGCGGCGAAGTCAGGTTCAGTTTTTGGCGGCATCGTGTTTTTCCAACGCGGCGGCCTCGGTGGATCGTCGCAGGTCCTGGCGGGCCGCCTGGCTTTTGATGCTTGCCAGATCCTCGGCCTCCGTCTTTGCCGTCGCCCCTTCCGGCCGCATCGCCAGTTTGACGCCGACCCCATCGATTTCATCGGCTTGACGGGCCAGCACGCTGCGAGACTGGACGCCGTGGCGGATGCCCAGCGTCGTGGTCTCGCGGAAAATTTCCCGAATGACGATGTCCGTGGCCCCGGGCTCGGCCAGAACCTGCAGCGCCGTGGCTAACCGGCCTTTTTTGGCAAATACGGGCCATTGGCAGACATCGAGCACGCCGTCCGCGGCCCTAATGTGACTGACCGCGATGGCCAGGTCTTCGGCTGTCTGGTCGTCGATCTCAAAGCGGAACACGGCAACCTGATCGCCCAGAATACCGTCGTCGGCCTCGGCGTAAAGTGTGGCGCGCAACACGTTGCTGCGCGATCGGAGCGACCTCGTGCCGAAGCCCATCCCGGCGCCGATCAGCCGGCGGGGAACGGGGTCGGCCGACTGGCTCGGATCCAGGTATTTGATGACGGCGGCGCCGGTGGGCGTGACGCGTTCGCCCGCTTCGCCGTCGTCCACCAGCACGAAGCCCTTGAGCAGTTCGACGGTCGCGGGCGCCGGCAGTGGCAGGATACCGTGAGCGGTTTCGACCTGGCCGCGGCCCCGCGGGATCGGTCCGATGGACCAGCGGCAGGGCTGCAATGCCGTAATAAGAACCGCCGCTGTGACGATGTCGATCAGGGAATCCTGGGCGCCGACCTCGTGGAAAGTCACCTCGTCGACCGTACAATTGTGGATCGTCGCTTCCGCTTGGGCGAGGCCGGCGAATATCGCCAGTGCAACGCCGCGAACCTCGCCCTCCAGATTGGCGCCCGCCAAGCGCGAACGGATTTCCCGCCAGGGCGTGTGGTCCGCCCGTTTCGGTACCTGGACGACGAACCGCGAGCCGTGCAGCAGGCCGTCCCCGTGCGCTGCCGGGGCTGCCGAGGCAGCGGGGTCCAATCCCAGTGCGGCGATGGCGCGTTCACACGCCGGCCAGAGGTCCGGGCGGGCGTCCAGGATGGCTGCCGCGAACATATCGCCGGCGATGCCGCCGACGGCATCAAGGTGAATTGCGCCGGCCCTGGCTGTCATCTGTTGCGCTCTGTAAACAATCTAGCCTCCGGTCAAGTGCGTCGACTTTGAGGATCAGTTGCCGTCCCCTGAAATAGATAGGCTCCGGTCCGAACAATCAAGGGCAAGCCGGCCCTGTCCGATTTAGGACAACAACCCTGACATATGAACCAATCGATTCATTTTCTTAAACAATGAATCATTTGTTGCAAGCAAGCGGGCATCTTTGTAGGCTTTTGTCAGACCGGAAATTTCTGAGGGGGCGCCGGTCAGCGGCAGCCAAGGTCCCTCCAGCGCCGATTACCCGGCAGCAGGAGGGACCTGCCGCGATTTCGCCCCCGGCGATTGGCGACAACGATGCCTGGCCACCCTGCGAACGCATGGGGCCGGGACTGATCTGTTCCGGGGGGAGCTTTCCTGACAATGAACGGTCCGATCTCGTGATCGATACAGGTGCGGTTAAGGCCCGCATTGAGAATGCGTTTCCCGCCTTGAGCCCGCAGCTCAAGCGCGCAGCGCGCTACGTTCTCGATGCGCCGGACGACGTCGCGCTCAACTCGATGCGCACCGTGGCCTCTCACGCCGGGGTGCATCCTTCCACCATGGTGCGGCTGGCCAAGGAGCTGGAATTTTCCGGCTATGCCAAGTTCCGCGAACCGTTCCGCCAGCGTCTGCGCACCCATACCGACCGCTATGCCGACCGGGCACGCCATCTGCAAGCCCGCGAGGCGGACCGGACCGGCCACGAACGCGACGATTTGTTGGTGGAGATTCAGGCTGCCGGCCGGGAAAATCTCAGCCGAACCTTTGCCGCAACCTCGGCGGCCGATCTGGCTGAACTTGCCGAGATGCTGGAGGATGCCCGGCGCATTTTCGTGGTCGGCATGCGCAAGTGCCATCCGGTGGCCTATTACCTCCACTACGCCTGCCGCATGTTCCATGACAATGTCGTGTTGGCCAACGGCATTGCCTCGACCATGGCGGACGAACTCCGCGACATGCGCGACGGCGATGTCCTAATCGCCGTCAGCTTCGAACCCTATACGCGGGAGACCGTTCGTGCGGCGCGCCATGCCCTGTCGTCGGGCGCCAAACTCGTGGCGATCACCGACAGCACGGTGTCGCCCCTGGCCGAAGGCGCCGCCAAATCCTTCGTCGTGGCCAACGACAGTCCGTCGTTTTTCCGCTCGGTGGTCGCGGCCATGGCGTTGGCGGAGGCGTTCGTTGCCTTCCTTGTGGCCCATGGCGGCAACGCCGCGATCGAGCGCCTGACGCGGACGGAAATGCACCTCGAAAACTTCGACGCCTACTGGACCCCGGATTCGGCGGCGGACCAGGACGATTCCCAACGCAAGGCGGCAGCGTCATGACGCACGTCTTCCATCGCCAGATTACGTCGGATCTGCCCATCGCCGTCCGGGGCGAGGGCATCTGGATCGTTGATTCGGAAGGCAAGCGCTACCTCGACGCGTCCGGAGGTGCGGCGGTATCGGCCCTGGGCCACTCGGACGAGGACGTCCGCCGCGCCATCGCCGGACAGCTCGATAACCTGGCCTATGCCCACTCATCTTTCTTCACCACCGAAGCCATGGAAGTGCTGGCCGACAAGCTGACGGCGGCGGCGCCCGGTGATTTGGACCACGTCTATTACCTGTCCGGCGGTTCCGAGGCCATGGAAGCGGCGCTCAAGCTGGCGCGCCAGTATTTCCTCGAGATCGGCCAGCCGGAACGGCGCCACTTCATCGCCCGGCGCCAGAGCTACCACGGCAACACCCTCGGCGCCCTGGCGGTGGGCGGCAATCAGTGGCGGCGCGAGCCTTACGAGCCGATGCTGATGTCCGTCACCCATATTTCGCCCTGCCATGCCTACCGGGGCCGGCACGACGATGAAAGCGACGAGGCCTACGGCCTGCGGGTAGCTGATGAGCTGGAAACAGCGATCCTCCGCGCCGGACCGGATACGGTGGCGGCGTTTGTCGCCGAGACCGTGGTGGGGGCAACGATTGGTGCTGCTGCCCCCGTGCCGGGCTATTTCACCTGCATCCGTGAGATCTGCGACAAATATGGCGTTCTGTTGATCCTCGATGAAGTGATGTGCGGTATGGGACGGACCGGCACGCTTTATGCCTGCGAACAGGAGGATGTCGCACCCGATTTGCTGATCGCGGCCAAGGGCCTGGGCGCCGGATACCAGCCCATCGGCGCGCTGATGGTGTCCGATACCGTATTCGCCGCCGTGCGCGACGGCTCAGGCGCGTTCCAGCACGGCCACACATACATGGGCCACGTCACCGCCTGTGCCGCCGCATTGGCGGTGCAGGAAGCCATTGAAAGCCGGGATCTCTTGAACTCCGTCCGGACGCGCGGGTTCGAATTGAACGCGGCGCTGCATGAGCGTTTCGGCAATCACAATCATGTCGGCGATATTCGAGGACGCGGCTTGTTCCAGGCCATCGAACTGGTGGCCGACCGGTCAACCAAGGCGCCCTTCGATCCGGCCTTAAAGGTCCATGCCCGGATCAAGGCGGCGGCCATGGAAGCCGGGCTGATGTGTTACCCCATGGGCGGAACGATCGACGGCGTCATGGGCGACCATGTTCTCCTGGCGCCGCCCTTCATCGTCGAGGCCGAGGATATCGGCGTTATCGTCGAGCGTCTGGGCGCTGCCGTCGACAACGTCGTCGGCGACCTCGGAGCGGCGGACGCCGCGCCCGGCTGGCCGAACGGGGAGGGCGCGTTATGACAGCTCTAATCCGTCAAGGCATCGCCGTAGGCGAAGATCGACGGCGTACCGCCGGTGTGCAGGAACAGCATCGTGTCGCCGGCGGCGGCCTGCCGCGCGCGGTCGACAAATCCGGCCATCGCCTTACCCGAATAGACGGGATCGAGAATCAGACCCTCACAGCGCGCCGCCAGTTCGATGGCATCACGCGTGGCGTCGTTAAGCTGCCCGTAACCCGGAGCCAGGAAGCCATCGTTCAGAACGACATCATCGTCCGCGACGATTGGGTCCAACCCAAGCAACTTGGCGATCTCCGCACAACGTTTGACGATGCGCGGACGCTGCGCGCCTGCGTCGCGGCGGACGCAAATGCCGCTGACGCGCGCCGTGCAGCCCAACGCCCGCAATCCGAACAGCGTGCCGGCGTGGGTGTTGCCGCTGCCGGAGGGGACGACGACCTCGTCGAATTCGAGGCCCATTTCGCCGGCCTGGGCCAGGATTTCCCGGGCGGCGACCACGTAACCCAGGGCGCCGATCGGTTTGTGCCCCGGACCCAGCGGAATGACGTAAGCGCGTTTTCCCTCCGCTTCCAGTCCGGCGGCGATCTCTCGCAATTTGGCGTCGGCGCCTTCCTCGTCCTCCCCTTCGGGGTAGGAATGCATAGTCGCGCCCAGCAGGCGGTCCAGCAGCACGTTACCGGAGTTGCGGTAAAGCGGGTCTTGCTTCGCCACCCGCTCCTCCAACTGGATATGGCAGTGCATTCCAAGCTTGTTGGCGGCGGCGGCGGCCAGACGGACGAAGTTGGATTGCACGGCGCCGGTAATCAAAACCGTATCGGCGCCGTACGCCAACGCCTCGCCGAAATAAAATTCAAGCTGGCGCACCTTGTTGCCGCCGAAAGCCAGCTCCGTGCAGTCGTCCCGCTTGACGTAGGCCGAAACACCATCAAGGCGGGCTTCGACGTTGGGCATGCGGCTAAGCGGCGAGGGCGGTCGCCAGAGCGCCGCGCGCGGCAAATCGTCCAATGCGCCGATGCCCTCGAATTCGGTGTTCTCCGCCATCAAATTCTCCGCCGGTTGTCAGGCGGACATTGCACAAACTTCGGCCCGGCGGCAAGGGCCGGGGAAAATTTCACGGACCGGTCAATTACCGGCGGCAGGTTTGGCTCGAGGCCGAAGCTGCTGCAACGCCGGTCAAACCCGACGGGAATTGTCCCGCCGGGCCCCAAGATCGAAGGGCCTGGCCCCTCGATTATCCGCTCCGGCAAAGGGCGCGCTCGGTATGGGATCGGGCTCGCCGTCTGCCGGTTTTCCGAAGCAAGGCATTTGGCAATAAACCCCAGGGAGGAAATCAAATGCAGATGAAAAAAACCCTTATCGCGGGCGCGGCGGTAGCCGGTCTGACGTTAACCGCCGGGATGTTCGGCGCCGCAAACGCGGCCGAATTCATCACGATCGGTACCGGCGGCGTCACGGGCGTCTACTACCCGACGGGCGGCTCGATTTGCCGTCTCGTCAACAAGGGCCGCAAAACCCACGGCGTGCGCTGCTCGGTCGAATCGACCGGTGGCTCGGTCTACAACATCAATACCATCCGGGCCGGCGAACTGGACATGGGCGTCGCCCAGTCGGACTGGCAGTACCACGCCTACAACGGTAGCGGCAAACAAAGCTTCAAGGATGCCGGTCCGTTCAAGGAACTTCGGGCTGTCTTCTCCGTCCACCCCGAACCCGTCAGCATCATTGCGCGGCGTGATTCGGGCATCAAAACCGTCGCCGACCTGGTTGGCAAACGCGTCAACATCGGCAACCCGGGTTCCGGTACCGAAGCGACCTGGAACGTGATGTGGGGCGCCATGGGCCACACCAACGCCGATCTCAAGCTGGCCTCGCAAATGAAGTCCGCGGAAACGCCGGGCGCCCTTTGCGACAACAAGATCGACGCCTTCTTCTGGCTCGTCGGCAACCCCAGCGCCTTGAACAAGGAAGCGACCACGACCTGTGACGCCGTTATCGTCGAGGTTGCCGGTCCGGCTATCGACAAGCTGGTCAAGGACAACTCGTTCTACCGCTATGCCACCATTCCCGGCGGCATGTACAAAGGTAACCCGAACGACGTCAAGACGTTCGGCGTTGGCGCCACGTTCGTGAGCTCGACCCGCACGTCGGAAAAGACCGTTTATGAAGTCGTGAAGGCCGTATTCGAGAACTTCGATGCCTTCAAGAAACTTCACCCGGCCTTCGGCGTTCTCAAGAAGAACGAAATGGTCAAGGACGCTTTGTCGGCACCGCTGCATGACGGCGCCGCCAAGTACTACAAGGAAGCCGGCCTGATGTAAGGCCCCCTGGCGGACGGGAGCCATTCCCGTCCGCCATTTTTTTTGAGAATAAGAATTTCGATCGATTGAAAGACACCCAACAAAGTAATTTCCTGACGGGGGATGGTTATGAGTGAAGAAAACGGCGGCGTTGCGGCGAGTAAAGACGAACTTGAAGATCTGATCGCCGAATCGGATACGGGTGCAAGGTCGCCAACCGGCATACCGGCCAAGATACTCTGGTGGGTACCGCTGATCTGGTCCTGCTTCCAGCTTTGGATCACCTCGCCGCTTCCCTTCATCGTGCGCTTCGGCATATTCAACAGCACCGAGGCACGCTCAATCCATCTGGCCTTCGCCATCTTCCTCGCCTACCTGGCGTTTCCCGCATTGAAGAGATCGCCGCGCCACTTCATTCCGATCCAGGACTGGATTATTGCCATCGTTGCGGCGCTTAGCGCCGCCTACGGCTATATATTCTACCTTGAACTTTCTGACCGTCCGGGTCTGCCCACGACCACGGATATCGTGGTTTCCGTTATCGGCCTGATCCTGATTCTCGAAGCGACACGCCGCGCCTTGGGTCCGCCTTTGATGGTCGTGGCCGTGATCTTCCTGACATACACTTTCGGCGGTCCCTGGATGCCCGAGATGATCGCCCATCAGGGCGCCAGCCTGGCCAAGGGCATGTCACACTATTACCTGACCACCGAGGGCGTGTTCGGCATCGCGCTGGGCGTCTCGACCTCGATGGTTTTTCTCTTCGTGCTGTTTGGCTCCCTGCTGGAGAAAGCGGGCGCCGGCAATTATTTTATCCGCGTCGCCTTCGCGCTGATGGGCCATATGCGGGGCGGTCCGGCCAAAGCCGCCGTCGTGTCCTCGGGCATGACCGGCCTGGTTTCGGGTTCGGCCATCGCCAATGTCGTGACGACCGGCACCTTCACCATCCCCTTGATGCGCAAAGTCGGGTTTTCCGCCGAAAAGGCGGGCGCCGTCGAGGTGGCGTCCTCCACCAACGGTCAGTTGACACCGCCGATCATGGGCGCCGTGGCGTTCCTGATGGTCGAATTCGTCGGCATCACCTACACCGAAGTGATCAAACACGCCGCCCTACCGGCGCTGATCTCCTACATGGCGCTGGTTTACATTGTCCATCTGGAGGCCGTAAAGGCGGACATGAAGGGCATACCGAGGAAGAACCCGCCCAAATTCCTCACCAGTTTCGTGATGTTCATGGGCTCGTTCGTCGGCCTGGGCGTGCTCTGCACGATTGCATACTACGGGCTGGGCTGGATGAAAGATGCATTCGGCGACGCAACACCCTGGATTGCCTCCGTCATTCTGACGGTCGCTTATGTCGGGCTCATAAAGTACGCCACCAAGTTCCCGGAACTCGCACATGACATCGAGATCACGGAGTTGCCCGAAGCGGGTCCGACCATCAAGGCGGGCCTCTACTTCCTTTTGCCTGTCGCCGTGCTGGTCTGGTGCCTCGTCGTCGAGCGCCTGTCGCCAGGTCTGTCGGCCTTTTGGGCCACCATGTTCATGCTGCTCGTGCTGGTGACGCAAAAACCCCTGAAAGACGTGATGCATGAAACCGGTGAGGACGTCGTCGCGGGCCTCAAAGCCGGTGTTAATGACGTCTGCGAAGGCATGATCGCGGGGGCCCGCAACATGATCGGCATCGGCGTCGCAACCGCCGCCGCCGGCATTATCGTTGGAACCATAACCCTCACGGGCGTCGGCCTGGTCATGGCGGAGTTCGTCGAGTTCATCTCGGGCGGCTATGTCCTCCTGATGTTGATCTTCACCGCCGTTCTCAGCCTCATTCTCGGCATGGGGCTGCCGACGACGGCGAACTACATCGTCGTTTCTTCGCTCATGGCGCCGGTTATCGTGATCGTCGGCGCGCAGAACGGGCTGATCGTACCGTTGATCGCGGTGCACATGTTCGTCTTCTACTTCGGCATTCTGGCGGATGACACGCCGCCGGTGGCGATGGCCGCCTTCGCCGCGGCCGCCATATCGGGTGGCGATCCCATCCGTACCGGTATCCAGGGCTTCACCTACGATATCCGCACGGCGATCCTGCCGTTCCTGTTCATCTTCAATACCGAGTTGCTGATGATCGGCATCGAAACCTGGTATCATCTGCTGGTTACGATTGCGACGGCTGTCGCCGCAATGCTGTTGTTCGCGGCGGGAACACAAGGCTACTTCATTTCGAAAAGTCGGTTATGGGAGTCTTTTGCCCTTATCCTGGTGGCTTTCACGCTGTTCCGGCCGGGGTTCTGGATGGATCAAATCTACCCGCCCCTCAACGAGGTGCCGGGCGCTGGCATATACGAAATTGCGGCGAAGATGCCGGCGGACTCGCAAATCCGCATCCACGTCACGGGCGAGGATCTGGAAGGCCGGGCTGTCGACAAATCGGTGATGCTGCCCATGGGCGCCGTTGCCGACGGCAAGGAGCGTTTGAAGGAGGCCGGGCTGGAGCTTCGCTTCGAGGACGGCAAGGCGTTTGTCGACAGCATCGTTTTCGGCAGTACGGCGGAACGCCAGAAGATCGATTTCGACTACGAAATTGCCGGCGTCCTGATCGAATCCGACCGGCCCGCCAAACAGCTGTTCTATTTGCCGGCGCTTGTTCTGCTGGCTCTGATTGTATTGCTGCAACGGCGACGGCGGGATAGCGATGCCGCGGCGATGGCGGCGGCATAGGAGGATATGACCATGTACAAAGACATTCTTCTCGCCGTCGATCTGGGGGACGAAAGTTCCTGGAAGTCAGCCCTGCCGAAGGCCATTGAAATCTGCCGTGCGGGCGGCGGCAACCTCCACGTTGCCACCGTGCTGCCGGATTTCGGCATGAGCATCGTCGGCCAGTTCTTCCCCGAGGGTTACGAACAGGAAGCCGCCGCCAAGGCCCTGGAGGCTCTGAAGGCTTTCGTCAAGGACAACGTGCCCGACGATATCGGCGTGCAGCATATCGTGGGCGAGGGCTCGGTTTACGAAGCGATCCTCAACATTGCAGGTAAAACCGGGGTCGACCTTATTATCGTGGCGGCGCACCGGCCCGACCTGAAGGACTATCTGTTGGGTCCCAATGCGGCACGCATCGTGCGCCACGCCGACTGTTCGGTGCTGGTGGTGCGTTAACCCACGATGTGACGGTCGGCCGCCTCGACGACGTCGGCGATTTCCCGTTTGGCGTCGTCGTTGAGGTATTTCCGGTCGACGCCGTCGCGGATCAACGATAGCGCGGTCTCGCGGGCCTCGTCGAAGGCGGTTCGCCGCTTTGACGATTCGTAGTCGTCGCGGCCCTGACGCAGATAGGACTGGGGCGGCAATTGTTCGCGGCAGTGCTCCAACGTGTGTGGGGCATCGAGGAAGTGTCCGCCGGTCTGGATGCCGGTCAGTCCCTCCCAGTTAAGCGCCGCGTCGTCAACTTCCGGTGGCTGAAGGAAGCGGCGGATCATCGCGCCAGCCTCGTTGTCGAGCACTGCCTGGACGGGGCTGAACACGGTGGCGCATTCCAACTGGCCGATGCCGCCCAGGATGTCGCCGCCCGACAGCGCCACTGCTTGGCCCAGCAGGGTGCGTTCCGCCATGGACTGGACGTCGACATCGGGCGTGTCCGAGCCCGCACCGTAGGTGTGCGTCACCATGCCGAAGCCATGTTTCATGAGCTGCACGGCGGTCGCCGCCGCCTGGATCGACTCGGCGCTCGATTGCAGGGCGCTGCCGGTACGCATGTCGAGGCTGAACATCAGAGGCGTCGCGATGACGGGCGTGCCGGGCGACAGGACATGGGCGAGGCACACCATGGCAAGGATTTCGGCCGCCGCCATGACAACCGAACCGCCTGTCGAAAGCGGCGCCGTGCCGCCCGCCGTCGGCAGGCCGAAGCGTCCGGCCTGGATGATGGCTTCGGTATCCATCTCCTTAAACTCAAGCGGCGTGAACGAACAAGTGATGCAGCTGGCCAGCGGGCGGGCCTTCAGTTCATCCTCCCCGCCGGCTGCGATGCTCGCCAACCGCATCAGGTATTCGACGTTGAGCTTTTCATAAGGCTGCATCCAAACATGCTTGTCCGTGCGCTGGATCAACGCCGCCAGGCTGTGGATATCGGCGGTGATTTCCGGCACGCCGTGCACGAAGGGGTGGGCGATGAAGCCGATTTCGTCCAAGCCGTTCGTGACCGCCGCCATCTCCGCCACCGCCTTGAGATCAAGGTTCCGGTAGCTCCCGTCCTCGGGATCGACGTAACCGTGTGCGCCGGTGCCGGTGCGCATGACGAAGGCGCCGTCGGCGCGTGGCAGAGTCAAGTCGCGGGCCGGTGACTTGCCGCAAAGCTCGATCTCGGTGGGCAGGGCGGCCAGCGCCTCCCCGACCAGTTCCCGTGGCAGGCGCAGACATTCGGCCCGCGCCGCCGGTTTTGCGCCTGCCTTCAGCAGGGCGTCGATGCCGCCGGGATGAACGACGGCAATTCCGTGGCCGGACAACAATTCGAGTGTGCGGTCTCTCAGTTGCTCCAGCGCCTCTTCGCTGAGCATGCCAAAACCCGGCCGTTCGTTTCCCGTCTTGCCGAGCAAAAATGCGTTGGGAGTAACTGGCGTCTGTTCCGTCCGCGCACGGATGCGCCGCCGCCGATGCTTTGGACGCGGGCGTCGCGCGCCATGCGTTCGATAGCGCTTTCGCGGATGCAGCCGAAGCCGCCGTGGAACTGCTGACAGTCGTACACCACGCGGTTGACCAGTTCGCCGCAATAGGCCTTGACCATCGAGACCTCCTTCTCGCAGGCGATGCCCTGGGCATCGAGCCAGGCAGCGTGGTAGACCAGCTGACGTCCCGCCGCAACCTCCGCCGAACGCTGGGACAAGCGCTGGCGGATGCCCTGTTTGTCCCACAAGACGCCGCCGAAGGCCTTGCGCTCACGCACGTACTCCGCCGTGATCTCGATGGCCTTTTGGGCCTCGCCCATCGACTGCGCGCCGATTACCGTGCGTTCGTTCTGAAAATTCTGCATGACGGCGTAAAATCCCCGGTTTTCCTCGCCCAGCATGTTGGCCGCCGGGATGCGGCAGTTGTCGAACACCAGTTCCGCCGTGTCCGAGCAGTGCCAGCCCATCTTGTTCAGGGCCCGGCCGACCGAAAAACCGGGCGTGCCCTTTTCGACGATGAACATGGTGATGCCGCGCGAGCCCTTGACGTCAGGGTTGGTTTTGGCGGCGACGAAATAGAGGTCGGCGTGGACGCCATTGGTGATGAACATCTTGGCGCCGTTCAACACCCAATCGCCGCCGTCCTGCACGGCGCGGGTCTTGATGCCCGCCACGTCCGAACCGGCGTCGGGCTCGGTGACCGCGACCGCCGTGACCAGATCGCCGCTGACGATGCCGGGCATGTAGGCCTTGCGCTGTTCGTCGCTACCCGCCCGGAACAGGTGCGGCGAGGCCATGTCGGTGTGGACCAGCACCGATACCGCGAAGCCGCCGAAGGTCGAGCGCCCCAGTTCTTCCGCCAGGACCGCCGTCGTCAGCGTATCGAGGTCTGAGCCGCCGAATTCCTCCGGGTAACGCACGCCGAGGAAACCCAGCTTGCCCATGTCACGGAAAACTTCACGCGGCACCATGCCTGCCGCTTCCCATTCCTCGCCGTTGGGCACGATTTCGTTTTCGACGTAGCGCCGTAATTGTTCGCGAAAGAGCTTGGCGTCTTCGGTCTCGTAAATGCTGGTGGTCATGTCAAATCTCTCAGTCCAGGGGTCTATTCGGGGGAAAATTCGACGAGCAAGGCGCCGCCGACCACGTTTTCTCCCGGGGCGCAGTGGACCTTGCCCACCACGCCGCCGTCCTCGCTGCGAAGGCTCTGCTGCAGTTTCATGGCTTCCATGATGACGACAATACCGCCCGCCGTCACGGTATCACCGGCCTCGACGCGAACTTCCGTGACCAAACCGGGCATCGGCGCACGGATCTGCCCGTCGGTTTCTGCGTCTGCCCTGGCGTTGCCGCCCAGCAGCGCGTGCTCCGGCGGATGGACGCTGAACACATGGGTGGTTCCCGTCGAGAACAAGGTCACATGGTTGCCGTCGAGGTGGTAGGAAATGTCGCGCTGACGGCCGGCCTCGGTAAATCTAAGGGCGCCGTCGCCAAGTTCGACTTCCGCCAGTTCGGCGGCCGGTGAAGCGTCGACGTCAATCTTGTAACTCCCCGCCCGCCCAGCGAGCCTGACTTCAACTGCGGGCTCGTCGCCCTGGCGGACATGCAGAACAGCGCCGCCCGTCACGCCGGCCGGTTCGGTGATACGCCAGGCGCCAAGCGATTGCCAAGGCGTATTAGGATCGGAAGATTGTGACAGCGAATAGGCGAGGGCGGCAGCGGCGAAATCGCGGTCGTCGGCAACGGGAGCCAGCCAGCCGGCCGGATAATGTTGATCGAGAAAGGCAGTATGGACCCGGCCTGCGACGAAACTTTCCTGCCCGAGGACGTCGCCGAGGAACGAAATATTCGTACCGACGCCGGCGATGCGGATACACTTCAGCGCCTGACGCAGACGGCGGATCGCCGTCGGGCGGTCGGATCCCGAGGCGATGACCTTGGCCAGCATGGAATCGTAGTAGGGAGAAACCGCCGTGCCCTCGGCGAGGCCGCTATCGATGCGGATGCCGTCCCTGCCCGGTTCGGCATACGCCGTCACCGTGCCGGACTGCGGCAGGTAACCTTGCGCCGGATCCTCGGCGGCGACGCGGGCTTCGATGGCCGCGCCGGTAAAAGTGATATCTTCCTGGCCGAATATCAGGGGCTCGCCGGCGGCAGCGCGGATTTGCCAGGCCACCAGATCGAGGCCCGTGACCATCTCCGTGACCGGGTGTTCGACCTGCAGTCGGGTGTTCATTTCCAGGAAATAGTAATCGCCGCTTTCGCCATCGAGGATGAATTCGACGGTGCCGGCGGAATCGTAGCCGATGCCGGCGGCAAGTTTGACGGCGTCGGCGCGCATACGCTCGCGAACTTCGGGCGGTAGATGCGGCGCCGGCGTTTCCTCGAGGATTTT
>CAYOAD010000044.1:0-13287 GCA_964401845.1 uncultured Rhodospirillaceae bacterium
GTGCGCGTCTGGCGCTACACGACGGAAACCTTCACTCAACCCGACGATTAATCTCACCCATTATCAGAGCAATTTCGACGGTCTGCCGCGGATACGTAAGCACGGCTGGACCATTGTTGATTCAATCTGGTTCACCAGTGCTATCCACACCGACTCTCGAAAAACACATAAGAAAATTCCTCGAATTACTTGATTCAAAACACAAAAATTGTTGACATTTTTATTATACATCCCCATCGTGTTGCCGCGGTGGAGGCTGTTATCCGAATTTATGCAATATAAGCACTTGATAAGAACGCATGAATCGGAAGTGACGAAGAGTGGGCAAGGAGACGATATGACCCGACGCCCGGGGAGAGAGCGTCCGGGGATCACCCCCGAAAACGGCCCGAACGCCAGCGGTGGCGGCGGCCTTCGTTTCATGGCTTTCGGCGCCATTATCGGCACCGGCGTAACACTGGCCATTGTATCCCTGGCCGGCCTGCCTGATTGGGTTACCAAGCACGAGGCAGGCGGCGCCGTGATCCCTCTGAAATCCGATGCTCCGGCCATCCCCCAGACCGATCAGGCGGCGAAAATCATCACGGCCACCTATCTGAAATCGCAGCAACCGACCGCTCCCGTCGATGGGAGCGCGAAATCGGCGGCTGTCGAAGTGCGCGTCTCAGCGCCCAAGGCAAAACCGGGCATCAAGCAAACCAAGACATCAGATAAACCCGCCTCAGTCACCAAAACCGTCCAGGTACGCAAGGGCGATACCTTGATGAAGACCCTGACGCGGGCCGGTGCGCCGAGACGCGAAGCCCACGAAGCCATCACGGCGCTGGGCAAGAGTTTCAATCCCAGACGCCTCAAAATCGGTCAGGAAGTGCGTGTCGCCCTGGCGGCCAAAGCCGGAACCCCGCCCGCCGGCGGCCGCTTGATGTCGGTTCACATCGCCACGGACGTGAACCGCGAGATCGCAGCGCTCAGGCAGAACAAGGGGTTCGTGTTCGACGAGATTATCGAGGAACTGGACAAGGGCTATATGCGGGCCGCCGGCCCCATCAACGACAGCCTGTTCCTCTCGGCCCGGCGAGCCGGCGTACCCATCGGCGTTCTTATGGAACTCATCCGTATTTTCAGCTGGGACGTCGATTTTCAGCGCGACATTCAGCGCGGCGACAAATTCGAAATATTTTTCGAAAGGTTCCACAACGCCAGCGGCAAACCGGTCAAGAACGGCGACGTGATCCATGCGGCGCTAACCTTGAGCGGCACGACCATCAACCTCTACCGCCATGAACTGAGCGACGGCGCCATCGACTACTTCAACGAAAAAGGCCAGAGCGCCCGCAAAGCTCTGCTGCGTACGCCGGTCAACGGCGCCCGGCTGTCGTCGCGCTACGGCAAGCGCCGCCATCCGATCCTGGGCTACACCAAGGTTCACCGCGGCCTCGACTTCGCCGCCCCGCGCGGCACGCCCGTGATGGCCGGCGGCGACGGCGTCGTGGAGATGGCGAAACGGAACGGCGCTTACGGCAAATACGTCCGCATCCGGCACAATTCGAACTACAAGACGGCGTACGCCCACCTGAAGGGTTATGGCCGGGGCATCCGCCCGGGCAAACGCGTCCGCCAGGGCCAGATTATCGGCTATATCGGCTCCACCGGCCGCTCCACCGGCCCGCACCTGCATTATGAAATCCTCAAAGGCGGCCGCCAGATCAATCCGCTGCGCCTGAAACTGCCGACGGGCCGCAAGCTCAAGGGTAAATCGCTGGCCCGTTTCCTGGCGGATTTCGCCAAGATCGAGGCGGCGCGCGCCGCCACATCGGTCATTACGAAAGTCGCCAGCAACGACTAAACTGCCACCATGACAGATGACCCAACGATCGTGGCCTCGATGGCCGACATCGAAGCGATCGAGAAAATCCCCTTCGAGCAGCGCGTCGCCATCGACAACACCTACGACCTGATCAAGGCCAGCGCCGAACGTCACGGCGAGCGCACCGCGATCACCTTTCTCACTGCCGGGGACGCGGACGAGGACCCCGTCGTTCTGACATATGTCGACCTGTTAGCGCGCGTCAATCAAACGGCGAACCTCTTTCATGATCTGGGCATTCGTCCGGGCGCTGTGGTCTCCTTCATCCTGCCCAACCTGCCGCAAACCCATTTCGTCATCTGGGGCGGCGAGGCCGCGGGTATCGTGGGCGCGGTCAATCCCCTGCTGGAACCGGCCCAGATTGCCGACATCCTGCGCGCCACCGAGACCAGGGTTCTGGTCACGCTGGGGCCGAGCGCGGAAAACGACATCTGGCGCAAGGTCGATGCCATCCGGGCCGAGGTGCCGAGCCTTGAAACCGTCCTTTGTATCGGCGGCGATGGCGCGCTGCCGGAAGGCATTCTGGATTTTGACGCGGAAATCACCAAACACCCAACCGACAGGCTGGTCAGCGGACGGGTCATCAAACGCGACGATATCGCCTCCCTCTTCCATACCGGTGGCACCACAGGCGCGCCCAAGGTCGCGCGCCACACGCATTGGGGAGAGGTTTACGAGGCCTGGGCCATCAGCTTGGGCGGAAACCTCAACGCCGACGACGTTTTGATCTGCGGCCTGCCGCTGTTTCACGTCAACGCCGTGGTGGTGACCGGATTGGCGCCGTTCTTTATCGGCGCCTCCGCCCTGATCGCCAGTCCGGCCGGTTACCGCAACCCGTCCGTCATCGAGAACTTCTGGCGCATCGTGGAACGCTACCGGGCGACCTTTTTCAGCGCCGTCCCGACCATCTATTCAACCCTGCTCAGCATCCCCATGGACGGCGCGGACGTCAGTTCGCTGCGCTACGCCATTTGCGGCGCGGCGCCGATGCCGGTGGAGGTCATCAGGTCGTTCGAAAGCCAGACCGGCATCAAGATCCTCGAGGGCTACGGCCTGACCGAAGGCACGACGGCGAGTTCCATGAACCCGGCGGGCGGGGAGCGCCGCACCGGCTCAATCGGCATCCGCTACCCCTACCAAATGATGACGACCATCGCCGTCGACGCCGACGGCAAATGGCTTCGCGAATGCGAAGTCGATGAAATCGGCGTCGTCGTGATCAACGGACCCAACGTCTTTCCGGGCTATCTCCAGGATCGCCACAACGAGGGTATCTGGCCGCGCGAAGGCTGGTTCAACACTGGCGATCTGGCCCGGCGCGACGCCGATGGTTATTTCTGGCTGACGGGCAGGGCCAAGGACTTGATTATCAGGGGCGGCCACAATATCGACCCCGAAATGATTGAAGCCGCCCTACACCAGCACGAGGCCGTCGCCCTGGCGGCGGCCGTCGGCGGGCTCGACGCCCGGGTCGGTGAGATACCGATGGCTTATGTGGAACTAAAACCGGGGGCCGAGGTCACGCCGGACGAGCTGATGGCCCACGCCCGCGCCGCCATCACGGAGCGCGCGGCGGTTCCGGCCGAGATCAACATTGTCGAACGCATGCCGGTCACGGCGGTGGGCAAGATATTCAAGCCGACCTTGCGTTATGACGCGGCCCGGAATGTTCTGGAGGGCGCCCTAGGCGAAGCCGGCATTGAGGCAACGATCACGGTCGGCGCCGATCCTGTTCACGGAAGTGCGGCGAGGATCACATTGACGGATGCAGGCACCCGCCCCCGCGCCGAGGAAATCCTCGGGGCTTATACGATTCATTCGGAGATTGAGGGTTAGGACCCGTTTTCACCACAATGTAAGCTGTCACCCCGGACTTGATCCGGGGTCCAGGTTGTTTTATTGCCCGACGTCGCACAAGAAAAAGGAAACCTGGATTCCGGCATGCGTCGGAATGACGAAAATGGTTTCTTCTAACCCTTCGGCCGGACCATCACGCGGCTTTTGACCGAAGCCACGCCCTTGATGTCCTTGACAATGCCGATGGCCTTCTTCAGTTCCTTGTTGGACAGCGCGCGACCAAACAGGAAGACGCGGCCGGCAACCGACCGGTAGCGGAAGTTCGTCACGTTGACGCCCTCGGCCTCCAGCAGAAGCGCGTTGATCTTGGTTTCGATGACCGTGTCGTCGACGAACCCCTCAACAGCGCCTTTTTCCTTGTCGACGTCCTTGATAACGATGAGTTCGTTGATGACCTTTTTGACGTCCTCGACGCCGCGCGCGAGTTTGGCGGCTGTCGCCTTTTGCTTGGAGGTCTCGACGGTACCCGTCAGCATGACGACCTGTTCGTAGACATCCGCCGTGATCGAAATCACGTCGCTGCCCATCTTGTCGATCACCTCGGCGGTCAGCTTTCCCTTGATCGCCAGGTCGTTGGCGATGTCCTCGGAACTGCGGTCCTCGACCGCCGCCTCTACCACACCCTTGATCATATTGAGCGGGTTGAGATCGATCGCCTGCGCCGGTCCTGCAGCAACGGCAACAGCACTGAACAGAATTGCGCCCCATAGAGAGAAACGGGTCATCATTGTCGGTATTCTCCTTGAGTGAATTGGTATGACAGGCCGCCTCAGGCCGCCGCGACGACCTGGCCGTTGATCGTGAGGCCATCCTTGCCGGCCGTCACGACAACCGTTTCACCGTCCACAATGGTGCCGTCGAGGATCAGGTTGGCCAGCGGGTTTTGCACGTGCCGTTGGATCGTACGTTTCAGCGGTCGCGCGCCGTAAGCCGGATCATATCCCTTGTCGGCCAGCCAGGCCATTGCCGCCTCGTCCAGTTGCAGGACGATCTTGCGGTCAGCCAACAGCGCTTCAAGGTATTTAAGCTGGATGGCGACGATGCCGTCCATGTGGCCGCGCTCGAGATGGTGGAACAGGGTGATTTCGTCGATGCGGTTGAGGAATTCGGGCCGGAAGGCCGCCCGCACAACGGCCATGACGGGCTCGCGCACGGCGTCGGTATCCTCGCCCTCGGGCTGGGCGGCGATGATGTCCGAGCCCAGGTTCGAGGTCAGCACGATCAGGGTATTGCTGAAATCGACGGTATGTCCCTGGCTGTCGGTCAAGCGTCCGTCGTCCAGCACCTGCAAGAGCACGTTGAAAACGTCCGGATGGGCCTTTTCGACCTCGTCGAACAGGATCACCTGATAGGGCCGGCGGCGCACGGCTTCGGTCAAAGCGCCGCCTTCGTCATAGCCGACATAGCCCGGCGGTGCGCCGATCAGCCGCGCCACGGTGTGCTTTTCCATGTATTCCGACATGTCGATGCGGATCATGGCGTGCTCGTCATCGAACAGGAAGGCGGCCAGGGCCTTGCAGAGTTCCGTCTTGCCGACACCGGTGGGGCCGAGGAAGAGGAAAGAGCCGACGGGCCGGTTGGGATCCTGAAGGCCCGCGCGGGCACGGCGGACGGCATTGGAAACGGCTTCGACGGCTTCCTTCTGGCCGATCACCCGGGCGCCCAGCGCCTCTTCCATGGCCAGCAGTTTTTCCCGCTCGCCCGCCAGCATCTTGTCTATGGGGATGCCGGTCCAGCGCGAAACGACGGAGGCGATATCCTCGTCGGTGACGGCTTCGCGCACTAAGTGCCCATCGCCTTTCGCTTCAGCGGACGCCAGTTTGCCTTCGAGTTCGGGAATGACGCCGTAGCTCAACTCGCCGGCGCGGCCGAGATCGCCTTCGCGCTGAACCTTTTCCAGTTCCAGCCGCGCCGTATCAAGCTGTTCCTTCAGCTTCTGGGCGCCGGCAAGTTCGTCCTTTTCCGACTGCCACTTGGCCGTGATTTCCGCCGATTGCTGTTCGAACTCTGCCAGTTCCGCTTCGAGCTTTTCCAAGCGGTCCTTCGAGGCGTTGTCCTCTTCCTTCTTCAGCGCCTCGCGCTCGATCTTGAGCTGGATGATGCGGCGGTCCAGTTCGTCGAGATCCTCGGGCTTGCTGTCGACCTCCATGCGCTGGCGGCTTGCCGCCTCGTCGACCAGGTCGATGGCCTTGTCGGGCAGGAAACGGTCCGTGATATAGCGGTTCGACAGCGTCGCCGCCGAGACGATGGCCGAATCGGCGATACGCACGCCATGGTGCAGTTCGTACTTTTCCTTAAGGCCGCGCAGGATCGAAACCGTGTCCTCCACCGTCGGTTCGGAAACGAACACGGACTGGAAGCGGCGTGCCAGGGCGGCGTCCTTTTCGACATGCTTGCGGTATTCGTCCAATGTCGTCGCGCCGACGCAATGAAGTTCGCCGCGCGCCAGGGCCGGCTTGAGCAGGTTGGAGGCGTCCATTGCCCCTTCGGCCGCACCCGCGCCGATCAGGGTGTGCAACTCGTCAATGAACAGCACGACCTCGCCGCCGGCGTTCTGTACTTCGCTCAGCAGCGCCTTCAGGCGCTCCTCGAATTCACCGCGGAATTTGGCGCCGGCGATCATGGCGCCGAGATCAAGCGCCATCAGCTTTTTGTCGCGCAGGCTTTCCGGCACGTCGCCATTGACGATGCGCAATGCCAAACCTTCGATGATGGCTGTTTTGCCGACACCCGGATCGCCGATCAGCACCGGATTGTTCTTGGTCCGGCGCGACAGGACCTGGATCGTGCGGCGGATTTCCTCGTCACGACCGATCACGGGATCGAGCTTGCCGTCGCGGGCCGCTTCGGTCAGGTCGCGGGCATATTTCGCCAATGCTTCGTACGAATCCTCGGCGCCGGCGCTGTCGGCGCTGCGGCCCTTGCGGATATCGTTGATCGCCGTATTCAAGGCCTGCGCCGTCACGCCCGCGTCCTTCAGTGCGGCGGCGCTTGGCGTGCCTTCGGCCAAGGCCAAAGCCAGCAGCAGACGTTCGACGGTAACGAAGGAATCGCCCGATTTCTTGGCGATTTCGTCGGCGGATTGGAACAGCCGCGCGGTTTCCGGCGTGAGATGCAACTGGCCGGCGCCGCTGCCCTCGACACTGGGAATTTTGGCCAAGGCAGCCTGGGCTCCGTCCAGCGCCTGTTCGGGCCGCCCGCCGGCCTGGCGGATCAAATTGGCGCACATGCCTTCCGGGTCGTCCAGCAGGGCCTTGAGGACATGTTCGGGCGTAAAACGCTGGTGGCCCGCCGCCACGGCCAGTGTTTGCGCGGCCTGTATCAGCCCGCGCGAGCGGTCGGTATACTTTTCGAAATCCATGCCACTCTCCGCATACCAGATTAACCGTTAAGGCACTATTTATCGCCCTTTACGGGTCGCAAAACTTGCCCTTACGGGTATTTAGTGTGACATTTCGGCAACGCAAGGGGTGCGGCGATAAAGCCACATCTCCACCCACCAATTTCTTCCTGATGATTGCCGGCGGTCTCTTCCGGCCGCTTCTACGCCACTTCTGGCTCGGGCGCGGGTTCTTCCGGGGTAACTTCGTCGGGCACGGCTTCCGCGATCACGATCGCTTCCTCGACGGCGGGTTCCGCCGTTTCCGCGCTTGCTGCAGCGGCGGCATTGTCGGCCGCCGGCACGCTGGTGGCCTCAGCTTCGGTGGCGGCCGCTTGCGCATTTTCCGCCGCGGTGGCCGCCATGGCGCGTTCGCGCCGCGAGGGGCCGTCGGGTTTCTTGGCTTCCTGATCCATCTGCATTTCGCCGGCCACCGCCGCATCAGCGGGCGCCCGGTTGCGCCGGGCGTTCTGGTTCTGCCCGCCGCGTTCGTTGCGCGCGTCGTCGCCGCCGTTGATGAGGCGGAAATAATGCTCGGCATGCTGCAGCAGGCTTTCAGCCCGGACCCGGTCGCCCGAAGAGGAGGCATCGCGCGCCAGGGCCAGATACTTGTCGCAGATTTGGCTGGCGCTGCCGCGAACCTTTACATCCGGCCCATTGCTATCGAAGGTCCGGTTTCCAGGATGTTGCGAACGGCGGCCATTGTTGCGGCCCCGCGAACGCTTATTGATGGGTTTGTTCAACGCTTCCCTCAGTTACCTTGCGCGAAGTCTCTTCCCAGACAACTCCGCTGTGATCGAAGGCTTTCCTCCGCCAAATTCCAGGTATCGGTTTCGATGCTGATCGCTATTTTTTTGGGCGATCCCCGGACACACATACGCCCTGCGCGGTGTGCCAGACTGCTTATGCCGGCATATAGTCGATGCTGGAATGAAACCTATGGGCCGGATACATCCAGGCCAATCCTCTATGCGGTTTCCTATCCAGACCCTAGCCGTACTGGCGGCGCATTCCAACCCCTTTTTTCAGTTGGCGGATAAGTCCTTTGCGCGGCTGCAAATTATACATCTTTCGCGCCCCGCCAAATCCGACTTAGAACCATCGATACGCAAGTCGGCGGCTTGAAACAGGTCGCTCACGTTGGAAAATTGGCCCGCGCCGAGTTCGACCACGGCGATTGCCCCGGCGCCGAGATAGCCGTGGATCGCCGGTCCCAGGGCGCGGTAGGCATCGAGACCGTCGGCACCCGCCGACAGCGCGGGCCGGGGATCATAAAGCGAAACCTCGGGCGCCAAACCGGCGATATCGGCCTCGGCTATGTAGGGCGGATTGGAAATCACGACATCGAAGGTTTGCCCGGCCGCCGCCGCCCAACCGCCGACCAGCGTCTCGACCCGATCCGTCAGACCCAGGTTGCGGAAATTTTCAAGCGCCATCTCGACCGCGTCGGCCGAGGCATCGACGGCGACGCCCGTGGCGTTGCGATACTCGGTCAGCAAGGCCGCCATGAGGCAGCCGCTGCCGGTACCGAGGTCAAGCAGGCGATAATCGCGGCGGCGATCGGAAAGGCGTTCCAGTACCGCCTCTATCAGGGTTTCGCTGTCCGGCCGGGGATCGAGCGTTGCCCGGTTGAGTTTGAACGGCAGGCTCCAGAATTCCCGTTCGCCGATAATCCGCGAAACCGGCTCCCGTTTGAGCCGGCGCTCCAGCAGGGACGCGAATTTGGCCCGTTCGGCCCCGCCCGGTTCGTGGTCGGGATGAGCGAAAACGTACTCGCCGGTTCGCCCGATGGCCGCCGCCATCAACAATCTGGTGTCACGGCGGGCGTCGTCGACGCCGGCCTGGTCAAGCCTCGCCGCGGCGCTCTTCAGCAGGTCGGCTATCGTGCTCAATCACGCACGCCCATTTCGGCCAGCCGGTTGGCCTGATCCTCAGCGGTCAGGGCGTCGACCACCTCACCCAAAGCCTCGCCGATCATCACCTTGTCGAGCTTGTAAAGCGTCAGGTTGATGCGGTGGTCGGTTACGCGCCCTTGCGGAAAGTTGTAGGTGCGCACCCGTTCGGAGCGGTCGCCGGAACCGACCTGACCCTTGCGTGAAGCGGCGCGTTCGGCGTCCGCCCGGGCGCGTTCAGCGTCGTACAGCCGCGAGCGCAAGACCTTCATCGCTTTGGCCCGGTTCTTGTGCTGGGATTTCTCGTCCTGCTGGGAGACCACGATGCCGGTCGGTAGGTGGGTGATGCGCACTGCCGAATCGGTCGTGTTGACCGACTGGCCGCCCGGGCCGCTGGCGCGGAAGACGTCGACGCGGAGGTCCTTGTCCTCGATCTCGAGATCGATTTCCTCGGCTTCGGGCAGCACCGCAACGGTGGCCGCCGAGGTGTGAATACGGCCGCCCGATTCCGTGTCGGGTACCCGTTGCACGCGGTGCACGCCGGATTCGAACTTCAGTTTGGCGAAGACGCCGCGGCCCGAGATGTTGGCCTGGGCTTCCTTGACGCCGCCGAGATCGGTTTCCGACATCTGCATGGTTTCGAACTTCCAGCCTTCGAGATCGGCAAAGCGCTGGTACATGCGGTAAAGCTCGCCGGCGAACAGTGCCGCCTCGTCGCCGCCGGTGCCGGCCCGCACTTCGAGGATGGCGTTTTTCTCGTCCGCTGCGTCCTTGGGCAGCATCAAGACCTGCATGCGCCGCTCGAGCTTGGGCTGGCGTTCCTTCAGCTCGGTGAACTCGCCCTCCGCCAGTTCACGCATTTCCTCGTCGCCTTCCGGATCGGCAATCAGCTCCGCCAGATCGGCCATTTCCGACTGGATGCCGCGCAATTCGTTGATGCACGCCACCACCGGACCGAGTTCGGCGTATTCCTTTGAGATCCGCGCATAGTCTTCGCCGGCCCCGCCGCTCTCGGCAAGCTGGCCCTCGAGCGCATGGTGGCGGTCGAGAATCTGTTCAAGTTTTTCCTCGGGAATCACGTGAGCGCTCCGGTTTTACCGATTAAGTCCGGTAGTGCTCGAGAGCGCCGGTCAATTCGCCGAGCGCGACTTCGGTTTGATCACCCGATTCCAGGTCCCGCACGGTCGCGACACCTTTGGCAAGTTCGTCTTCGCCCAGCAATACGGCAGCGCTGGCGTTGAACTTGTTGGCCCGCTTCATGCGTTTGCCGAGGTTGCCGGAAAAGCCCATGTCGACCGTATAACCGGCGGCGCGCAGGTCGTAAGCGATTTTCATGGCGGCGGCCTGGGCCTCGGCGCCGACGGGGACGACGGCGACGGGCCGGGGCGCGGGGATGTCGATGTCGCTCAGCATCGCCAGGCGCTCGATCCCGCCGGCCCAGCCGATGCCCGGCGTCGGCGTGCCGCCCATGGTTTCGATCAGGCCGTCGTAGCGGCCACCGGCGATTACGGCGCCCTGGCTGCCCAGGTCCGTCGTGGTGAATTCGAAGGCTGTGTGGGTGTAGTAGTCCAAGCCGCGTACCAGCCGGTCGTTCAAGGTGTAGGCGATGCCGAGATTATCGAGCCCGGCACACACCTCGGCAAAGAAGGCGGCGGACGCCTCGTTCATGAAATCCGCCATGTTCGGGGCGTCCACGATCAGAGCCCGGTCGCCCTCGTCCTTGGAATCGAGGATGCGCATGGGATTGCGTTCGAGCCGCATGCGGCTGTCTTCCGAGAGCGCGTCAACGTGGCCGCCGAAATAGCCGACCAGCGCCTCACGGTAGGCGGTGCGGCTTTCCGGATCGCCTAAGGTATTGAGTTCTAGAACGGTACGGTCGAGAACCCCAAGATCGCGCAGAATGTCGGCGCCCAGAGCGATAACCTCGATATCGGCCTGCGGGCCTGCCACACCGAGGATTTCCGCGTCGATCTGGTGGAACTGGCGCAGGCGGCCCTTCTGCGGCCGCTCGTAGCGGAACATCGGCCCGTGGCCGAAAAACTTGAGCGGCGCGTGCTGGCCCAGACCGCCCGACATGAAGGCCCGGGCGATGCCGGCGGTATACTCCGGCCGCAAGGTCAGCCCTTCGCCGCCGCGGTCGGTGAAGGTATACATTTCCTTTGTCACGACATCGGAGGTATCGCCCAAAGTGCGTTGAAAAACCTCGGTGAATTCGAAAATCGGCGTGGAGATTTCGCCAAAGCCGTAGCGTTCGGCCAGCGCCCGCGAGGTGTCGACCACGTGGCGGTGGCGGCGGCTCTCGTCGGGTAGAATGTCATGGGTGCCGCGGACCGGCTGTAATTTCGACAACGGAATAACTCTCTTAAACTCAGGATGCTTGCTTGAATTTGTTCTTGGCGGCTGCCGCCTCGATTTCGCCGGCCTTGGCCTCGACCATTTCGACGATGTGGTCCAGGAGACCGGCATCATCGATTTTGTGATCCGCCAGCCCGGAAAGGTAAACCATGTGGGTGCCGTTGCCGCCGCCCGTGAGCCCGATATCGGTTTCCCGCGCCTCGCCGGGGCCGTTGACGACGCAGCCGATGATGGACAGGGTCATGGGCGTCGTGATGTGGGCCAGGCGTGCCTCCAACACCTCGACGGTTTCGATCACGGGGAAAGCCTGGCGGGCGCATGACGGGCAGGAAATCACGGCCACGCCTCGGTGCCGCAGCCCCAGCGACTTGAGTATTTCGAAACCGGCTTTGACTTCCTCGACCGGGTCGGCCGACAGGGAAACACGGATAGTGTCGCCAATACCTGCCCACAACAGCATGCCCATGCCGATGGAAGATTTGACGGTGCCGCCCCTCAGCGCGCCCGCCTCGGTGATGCCGAGGTGCAGGGGATAATCGCAGGCGTCGGCCAGTTGCTGATAGGCGGCGACGGCCAGGAAGACATCGGACGCCTTGACGCTGATCTTGAATTCGGTGAAATCGTTGTCTTCCAGGATGCGGGCGTGCGCCAGGGCGCTCTCGACCATCGCCTCGGGACAGGGTTCGCCGTACTTCTCCAGCAGTTCCTTTTCCAGCGAGCCGGCGTTGACGCCGATGCGCATGGAACAGTTGTGGTCGCGGGCGGCCTCGACGACCTCACGCACGCGCGCGGCGGAACCGATGTTGCCGGGATTGATGCGCAGACAGGCGGCCCCGGCCTCGGCCGCTTCGATGGCGCGTTTATAGTGAAAGTGGATGTCGGCCACGATGGGCACGTTGGCGGCGTCGACGATTTCCTTTAGCGCCGCCGTGCTCTCCTCATCGGGACAGGAGACCCGGACGATATCGGCGCCCGCCTCCTCCAGCGCCGCCACCTGGGCTTTGGTCGCGGCGGCGTCCGAGGTCGGCGTATTGGTCATCGACTGTACGGAGATCGGCGCATCGCCGCCCACCGGCACCGATCCGACCTGGATCTGCCGGGAAGTACGGCGGACGATATCGCGATAGGGGCGCAGGCTCATGCAGGCAACTGTTCAGGTCAGGGTTTGGTATGGCTTCGGGAAATATTACGTCCGAACGCCGCTAACATGCGTCGATCACGGCGCAAAAATCAAGCGCCGCGAACCCGGATCGTCGGTTCGTTTGCTAATTTCCGGATGCGGCGGTGGCCAGCAAGCGGTCAGGCGACAACAAGACCTCGCGGCGGACGGCGCCGGCCGGTCCGATCGGCGGTACGGATTTGCCGTCGACGGTAATCGCCAAGGCTCCGGCATTGCCGGTCGTCAACAACACCTCGCCCTGTGACGGCACGAGGTATTTGTCGCCCTGGCGCAGGATCCGGCTCAGGAGAGCCCGGCCGTCAGCGGTGGAAACCTGAACCCAGACGTCGGCGCGGGCGGTCAACACCACGCGCGCATTCCAGTTACCCACGCCGAATACCTGGGGCTCGTTGACGCGCTCGGTACCGGGGGACGGCACCGAAGGCGACGACGCCTCCGATCCAGAGGGCGCTATGGGAATGACGGGCGCCGCCGGCACGATCGCCGCCGTCTCGGTTTCGGCCACGGCGGGCGTTGGCGCTTCCGCAGCGCTGGCGGCGGTGGCCGTTTCAGTTTCGGGGGGCGAAGCCGCCTGAACTTGCGGCGTTGCAGCACTCGCCAGCAGAGCCCGCTCCGCCGGTGTCGGGACAAGCGAGTCGGTGGGTTCCGTGCGCGTTACCGAAGGCTCGGTAACCGTGACCGGCGTTTCGGTGGGCTGGGATGCGGTCGCCGGTGGTGTGTCGGCGGCCTGTTCTGCCGGAGCGGTAACGGCGGGGGT
>CAYOAD010000044.1:13387-22524 GCA_964401845.1 uncultured Rhodospirillaceae bacterium
CGGTCGCCGGTGGTGTGTCGGCGGCCTGTTCTGCCGGAGCGGTAACGGCGGGGGTAGAGATTTCGGCGACGGGTTCCGTCACCGGTGGGGTTTCCGCGTTTTCCGTCGTTTCGGTCTGGACCGGCGCGGTGTCGTCCGCGGATGACGCGACGACGGCCGGCGCTGCCGGTTCCTGTACCGTGGGGGTAATTACGGCTTTCTCGGTCGGCTGCGCCGTTCTGTCAGCCAGGCGGTCGGGCACCGGCTGAACCGCGGCAATATTCAAACGATCCTTGTTTTCGACGTAGTACCAGCCGGCGTAAATCATCACCGCCGCCACGCCCGCCAGGAGCAGAAGCCAACCCTTCGGCACCCGGCTTTCTTCTTCGGGCGTCGGGAAACTCAGCCGGGTCTGGGCCGATAGGCCCTCGGCCTCCGCCTTGAAACGGGCGATCGCGTCCGCGCCGTCGATGCCGACGTGTTCGGCAAAGGAGCGCACAAAACCGACCGCATAAACCGGTGCCGGCAGGGCGTCGAAGCGCCCTTCCTCGATCGCTTGAAGGTGCTCAAGACGGATGCGCAGCCCATTGGCGACGGCTTCGAGAGATTCGCCGTTGCGCACGCGGGCGGCCCGGAAATCGGCCCCGATGCCGTTGTAATCGCTGATATCCGTGCTGACTTCGCGCAGATGCAGCCGCCGGCCCTGCTGGCGGTTGTCGTTTTGCTTTTTCGGCGCGTTTTCAGTCATGTGGCTCCCCACTCGACCCACGGTTCCCCTTTGGCGCAAGGCAAGGGTGGTTGCATTTGTCCAGGAATCGAATTCCTGCTGTGGATAAGATTCGACCAAGCACTAGAACAGATCGCAAATAAAATCAGAAAATCTCAGGTTTTGCAATGGTTTATATGATTATTCCGTGATCCCGCGCGAAGTTGCGCAATTTGTCCCGGAGGCTGTGATCGGCAGCGCCGTGAAATTGTTCCAGATAATTCCCGCAATGCGCGGCATCGAGACTAAGCACCATGCGCTTGACGCGGCCGACGGCCACCGCCGGCATGGAAATACTGGTGAGCCCGAGACCGATCAGCGCCATGGCTTCCAAGGGCCGGCCCGCCATTTCACCGCACAGACTGACCGGGACGCCGGCGGTATTGGCGCGCTCCACGATATGGCGCAAAATCGACAGAACTCCGGGCGCCAGGGCGTCGTAGCGATCGGCCAGAGCGGGGTTGGAGCGGTCGCTGGCATAGAGAAACTGCATCAGATCGTTGCTGCCGATGGAGACGAAATCCGCCACCGCCAGCAGCGGGTCGATCTGCCAGGCAATGGCCGGAACCTCGATCATGGCGCCAACCGAAATCTTCTTCGGCACGGCGGCGCCGCGCTCCGCCAGGCGGGAAATCTCAAGATCGAGGATGGCCCTGGCCGCCGAAAACTCGGCCGCTTCGGCCACCATCGGAAACATGACGTTGAGTTCGCCCCCGGTGGCGGCCAGCAGCAAGGCGCGCAACTGATTACGCAGCAGGGCCGGACGGTCCAGACCGATCCGCAGGCTGCGCCAACCCATGGCGGGATTTTCCTCGGCATGGTAGCGGATTTCCTCGGATCCGCCGGACCCCCCGTGGGCAAAAGCAGGAAGTGACTTGTCGCCGCCGATGTCGAGGGTGCGGAAAACCACCGGACGGCCGGCGGCGCGGGCCAGGACTTCGGCATAGATCCGGGTCTGCTGGTCGACGGGGGGTACGTCACCCTGAACCAGGAAGGGGATTTCCGTGCGGAACAAGCCGACGCCCTCGGCCCCGGCGTCATCCAGATGGGCCAGGTCGAACAGCAGGTTGGCATTGATGTTGAGCGAAATCTTCACGCCGTCCTTGGTCACCGCGGGAACGTCCTTCAGAGCCTCGAATTCCGCCCGCATCTCCTCCCGCGCCGAAACCGAGGCGGCATAGGTGGCTTCAACATCCTCGCCCGGCCGTACGTAGATGACGCCGGAATCGCCGTCGACGATCAGCGGATCACCCGGTTCGATGCGTTCCAGCGCCCCCTTGGCGCGCCCGATCAGGGGAATTTGCAAGGCCCGCGCGACCACCGTGACATGCGCCGTTGCCGAGCCTTCCTCGAGCACGACGGCCCGCAGTTTGTCCCGATCGTAGTCCAACAATTCGGCGGGCCCCATGGTCCGGGCGATAACCACCGCCTCGTCGGGCAGCGAATCCGAGGCGGCCGTCGCCGGCCGGCCCGACAACAGGCGCAACAACCGGTTGGCCAGATCGTCCAGGTCGTGCAGCCGTTCGCGCAGATAGGGGTCGGCCACCTTCATCATGCGGTTCCGCGTATCCACCTGAACGCGCTGCACCGCCGCTTCGGCCGACAGACCGGACGCGACGGCTTCGTCCATGCGTTTTACCCAGCCGCGGTCGTCGGCGAACATGCGGTAAGCTTCCAGGATGTCCCGGTGTTCGCCGCCTTCACTGACGTCCGCCGAGGCCAGCATGTCGTCAACCGCTTGGCGCAAGGCCACGATCGCATCGCCCAAGCGCTCCTGTTCGGCGGCGGCGTCCTCGGCGAACAGACGGTGGATCTCGACGCGCGGTTCGTGCAGCACGGCTTCGCCCTGAGCCAGACCCTCGGCCAAAGTTTTGCCCTCGATGGTCAGGGTGGTTGTGGCGTTGCCGCCCAACGCCTGCAATTCGCCCTGGGGGATCAGTTCACCGCCACCGACCAATTCCGCCAGGACCATGCTGACGGTTTGCAGCGCCTCAACTTCTTCCTCGGTGTAGTGGCGCTGCGTGCGGTTCTGCACAACGAGCACGCCGATCACCCGCCCCGCCCGCATGATGGGCGCGCCAAGAAGCGAGTGATAGACGTCTTCGCCGGTTTCCGGCCGGTAGGCGAAATTGGGATGGGCCTGGGCGTCCGCCAGACTGAGGGGGCGGGCGTGCGCCGCGACGTCGCCGACCAGACCCTCGCCGACGCGCAAGCGGGTCTGGTGCACCGCCTCCGGGTTCAGGCCTTCGGTGGCGAACAGTTCGAGTATTTCACCGGCCCGCATGAGATAGACCGAGCAGACCTCGGCCACCATGTTGCCGGCAATGCCGTGAACCACGAGGTCGAGGCGGTCCTGCGCCGTTCCGGGGCCCGCCATGATCTCGCGCAGCCGCCGGAGGAGGACGCGGGGACCACTGGCGAAGCCCTCGCTCATTCCGCTTGTTCTACTCGCCGCCCGCCGTTCAGGGCACCGGCCGCTTGGGCCACGAGTTCCTCGATAATCTCGGCGCTCGATTGTTCGGATGTGACCATGCCAACACTCTGGCCGGCCATCAGGGAGCCGCCCTCGACATCGCCGTCGATCACCGCGCGGCGTAGGGCGCCGGCCCAGAAGTGCTCGATTTCCAGCTGGGCGTCCTGCTGTTCAACTTCACCGGCACGGTAGCGTTCGGCAACGCGGCGCTGGGTTTCCATAAACTCCCGCGTGCCTTCGTTGACCAGGGCGCGCACGGGGATAACGGGAAACTGCGGATCCAGTTGCACGGTCGGCACGGCGTCGCGGGCGTTGGCCCGGATGAAGGCCTGCTTGAATTTTTCATGCGCGATGGATTCATGGGCGCAGACGAAACGGGTGCCGAGCTGGCAGCCCGACGCGCCCATCTCTAGGTATACACCCATGGCCTCGCCGCGGCCGATGCCGCCGGCGACGAAAACCGGCACCTCGGTGATTTCGGGCAGGATCTCCTGTGCCAGAACGCTGGTGGCGACGGGTCCGATATGTCCACCGGCCTCGGCGCCTTCGATGACCAGCGCATCGACGCCGTTGCGGATCATCCGCTTGGCCAGGGCCAGGGCGGGCGAAAAGGCGATGACCTTGGCGCCACCGTCCTTGATGCGCTTGATATCGCCGCCCTTGGGCAGGCCGCCGGCCAGCACGACATGGCTGACGTTCTGCGCCAGGCATACGTCGATCAGGGCTTCAAGGTCGGGATGCATGGTGATCAGATTGACGCCGAACGGTTTGTCGGTCATTTCCTGCGTCGCGGCGATTTCGGCGTCGAGCAGGTCGGGCGTCATCGAGCCGCAGGCGATCACGCCGAAGCCGCCGGCGTTGGAAATGGCGCTGACGAGATGGCGCTCGGAGACCCAGCTCATGGCGCCGCACATGATGGCGTAGCGCGTCCCGAGCAATTCGCGCCCCCGGGCCCACAAGGCCTCCAGGCGCGCTTCTCCGTTGGAATGATCTTGGGCCGCGTTCATGGCCTCAGGCCGCGTCGAGATCGTAGGCGGAATGGAGCGAACGCAGGGCCAGTTCGGTGTATTCCTCGGAGATCAGCACGCTGACCTTAATTTCGGAGGTCGATATCACGATGATGTTGATACCCTTGTCGGCCAGCGCCTTGAACATGCGCTGCGCCACGCCGGCGTGACTGCGCATGCCGACGCCGATGACGGAAACCTTGACGACATCCTTGTCCGACAGAAGCTTTTCGTAGCCGACGCCGCTCTCGGTCCCGGCCGATTTCTCGATCACATCGACCGCCCGGTCCAAATCGGCTTCCGTTACCGTAAACGTCAGATTGGTGCGGGCGCCGTCTTCCGAAACGTCCTGAACGATCATGTCCACGTTGATGTTGTTGTCGGCGAGCGGGCCGAAAATACCGGCCGCGACGCCGGGACGGTCGTCGATGCCCATCAGGGTGATTTTCGCCTCGTCGCGCGAATAGGCGATGCCGCTTACGACCTCTTGTTCCACGATTTCTTCCTCATCGACAACCAGCGTTCCGGGTGCATTGGCGAAGCTCGACAGCACTTGCACGCGAACGCCGTGGTTCATGGCCATTTCGACCGAGCGGGTCTGCAGGACCTTGGCGCCCTGCGAGGCCATTTCGAGCATTTCCTCGTAGGTAATCTTATCAAGCTTGCGGGCCTTCGCAACGATCCTGGGATCGGCGGTGAACACGCCCTCGACATCGGTGTAGATATCGCAGCGGTCGGCCTGCAAAGCCGCCGCCAGCGCCACCGCGGAGGTGTCCGAACCGCCCCGGCCCAGCGTGGTCACCCGCTTTTGCGGGCTGACGCCCTGAAATCCCGGCACGACCGCAACTTCGGCGCGCTTCAGGCTAGATTCGACGTCGGTGGCCTCGATTTGTTCGATGCGGGCCGAGCCGTGCACGTCGTTGGTATTGATCGGCAGTTGCCAGCCCAGCCAGGAGCGCGCCGGCGTGCCGAGTTCCTGCAAAGCCATGGCCAGCAGGCCGGAGGTGATCTGTTCCCCGGCGGACACCACACTGTCGTATTCGCGCTCATCCGGCACGGCGGCCACCTCGCCCGACCAGCGGACCAGCTGGTCCGTGGTGCCGGCCATGGCGGACACCACGACGGCAACCTCGTTGCCGCCGTCGACCTCCGCCTTGACCCGGCGGGCGACTTCCTTGATGCGGTCGATATCCGCCACCGAGGTGCCGCCGAATTTCATCACGAGCCGCGCCATGGCCCGAATCCTTTCATACCAGACGGCACCAGTGTCCGCCGGATTGATTGCCGGGAGGCTTTCGCGCGCCTCATTTCCGCGAAATATCCCTGCCGGTTGAATTGTAAATCGAGTGGATGCTTGAACCGAGCCCCGAATGGGGCGCATATATAGTTCTTCGGCTGACAACGCGCAAGGGAACCAATGACATCGCAAACCCAAGCATCCTCCGTCGACGCCGGAGAAGTCAGGCGTTTCGGGGCACTGGCTTCGAAATGGTGGGATGAGGACGGTGAGTTCGCCGCGCTGCACAAGCTCAATCCGGTGCGCATCCGCTATATCCGCGACCGCGCCGGCGAACGATTTGGTCTGAGCGGGGAGACTTTCGCGCCGTTCAAGGGCCTGCGCGTTCTGGATATCGGTTGCGGCGGCGGCATCCTGGCGGAACCCATGGCGCGGCTGGGCGCCGGGGTCACCGGCATCGATGCGGGCGACGCCGGGATTAAGGCGGCGAAAAGCCACGCCGCCGAAGTCGGTTTGACCGTCGACTACCGCCATACGACGGCGGAAGCTCTGGCAGATTCCGGTGAAACCTTTGACATCGTGCTGGCGATGGAGGTGATCGAACATGTCGGAGACCTGGACGGTTTTCTGGCGGCGGCGGCGGCCCTGGTCGCGCCCGGCGGCCTGTTTTTCGGCGCCACGCTCAACCGAACGCCCAAGGCTTTCGCCCTGGCGATCGTCGGGGCCGAGTACCTGCTGCGTTGGGTGCCGCGCGGCACGCATGACTGGCGGCGTTTCGTCAAACCCTCGGAACTGGCGCGGGGTTTGAGAAAAGGCGGGCTCGGCCTGGAGGACGTGACGGGCGTCTCGCTCGACCTGGCCAGCGGCGACTGGCGGCCCAGCGGCGACGCCGGCGTCAATTACATGCTGTGTGCCACCAAGGCATAGCCCTCCCGACCCTGCGGTTCGCAGTATCGTGATTTGCCTGAGGTCGACGGAAGCGATATGCATAGAAGGTGGCAAGTTGTCTTCACATGACGGCGATTCTAACGGGTCTCGCGTCAAAGGCTGCATTGGGCCTTGCGTGTTTATACCTGCTCGCCGCCGCTCCTCTCCAATCCGCCGGCGCTTCCGCCCTCGACGAGGGATTGCCGACCAGCGTCTGCAGCGGTGAGTTCTGCGGACCGCCGCAGCGCGAAATCTGGGGCCGCTTCCAAAATGCGATGGGATTGGACAAGGACCGGATTCCGGGGATCTATTCCGGCACTTGTTATTACAGCAGCCCCTTGGTCGAACCGGACGCGCCGCAGTATGCCGGCATTTACATCAGCCGGTCGGGCGGCCGCGTACACTTTGACGGCCGCTTCAGCTTTCACAAGAAGCACAATCCCTACGCTCGCCTCAGTGTGACGGCCGCGGCCGTCCGCTTTCCCCAAAAGCACGCGCTGACTTTGTTCCAGGGGCACGCTTATGCCGACGCCTCCGATTCCTATATTCCCCTGCGATATTGGATGCGCCAGGACCGGAACTCGGACGCCCTGTTGCTGGTCGGCTACTTCGGCTATCGCCAGACATTTCTCTGCGCACTCGCGAGACATCCGTAGCGTCCCATCGGTTCGTCAACCGCAACACTCTGAAATTAAAGCTATTTTTCGTCATCTCGAAGATGCCGCGGTAGTTGGCGTTGATATATATCAATCTGAAATTGAAACACTCGCGTTACATTCGAAATTGTCAGGAAACAAATTTTAGGAATAAAGACACATCCAAGTTACGCCCGGGTGATCTCATTGCATCAAGTTGAGCTGCGGTTATTGGATGCATTGGAATGTAGAGCCGCGCCTTCAGTTACATGCTGATTTGACAACCCCGAGGGGAGTAACCGAGATGAATATCAGTTTACGAATTTCACACAAGCTGCCGGCGTTCATCGTCGGTGCCGCCCTTTTGAGCGGCGTGGCCGTGGGTATCGGCAACTACACAATTGCCCAGCAGGAAATTCACAACGAAACCGAACAAAAGCTCACAGGCATCGTTGAGAGCCGTAAATCCGCGTTGGACAACTATCTCAGTTCCATCGACCAGGACATGCGCATCATGGTCGTCAACGACCTGGTGCAGCAGTCCCTGGCCGCCTTCGCCGGCGCATACCGCGAATTCGGCAAGGACGTGACGACCAAGCTGCAGGATCTCTACATCAAGAACAACCCCCACCCCACCGGCGAAAAACACAAGCTGTCGGCGGCCAGCGACGATTCGCAATACACCATGCAGCACGGCCTGGTGCACGAGAAGTTCCGCACCATGCTGGAGCAGCGTGACTACTACGACATTTTCCTGATCGATATGCAGGGCAACGTCGTCTACACCGTGTTCAAGGAACTGGACTACGCGACCAACCTCAACACCGGCAAGTGGAAAGACAGCGATCTCGGCAACGTTTTCCGGGGTGCGGTCAAAGAGGGCAAGTCAGGCAAGCTGACCTTTACGGATTTCCGGCCCTATGCGCCGAGCTTCGGCGCCGCCGCCAGCTTCATCGCCTCGCCGGTGTTCGGCGACGATGGCGTGGCGCTGGGCGTCCTGGCCTTCCAGATGCCGATCGGGCGCATCAACGCCATCATGCAGCAGCGTGCCGGCTTAGGCGAAAGCGGCGAGAGCTATATCGTCGGCACCGACTTCCTGATGCGCAGCGATTCCCGCTTCTCCGAGGAATCGACCATCCTGAAGACCAAGGTCGAAGGCCCGACCACCAAGGCCGGTTTGGCCGGAAAAGATGGCGTGGCGGAAGTCCTCGACTATCGCGGCGTCAAGGTCATGTCGGCGCACGTGCCCTACGAATTCCATGGCACGCAGTGGGCGATCATGACGGAGATCGATTCGGCCGAGGCTTTCGCCGGCATTGACACCATCCGCAACATGTCCCTGATCATCGGCGCCATCGTCGTCCTGGTTGTCGGCGTCATCGGCTTCTTCCTGGCCCGCACAATTTCAACGCCGATCGTCAAGTTGACCGGCGTGATGGAAGCCTTGGCGGGTGGCAACAACGAAGTCGACGTTCCCTATCAGGACAAATCCGACGAGCTCGGCGACATGGGCAAAGCCGTCCAGGTCTTCAAGGACAACGCCATCGAGAAGATCCGGCTGGAGGAAGACGAGAAGAAAGCGGCCGAAGAGCGCCGCCAGCGCGAGGAAGCCGACCGCCAGCGCGAGACGGAAGAGAACGCCGAACGCCTGGCCCGTCAGGAACGCATGGACGGTCTGACCTCCGGCTTCGGGGACACGGTGGAGGAAATCCTCGGCGTCGTGGCCGCGAGCTCCACGGAAATGGAATCCTCCGCACAATCGATGTCCGAAATCGCCAAGCAGACCCAGGACGAAAGTGTCACGGTGGCCTCCGCCGCCGAGCAGGCGACCGCCAGCGTTCAGACGGTGGCTAGTGCGGCCGAGGAACTGTCGTCCTCGATCAGCGAAATCAGCCGCCAGGTCTCTCATTCGGCGGAGATTTCCGGCAAGGCCGTGGCCGCTGCGGAAGGCACCAACCAGACCATCCGCGATCTGGCCGAAGGTGCCCAGAAGATCGGCGAGGTTGTCGACCTCATTAACGACATCGCCAATCAGACCAACCTGCTGGCGCTGAACGCCACGATCGAAGCGGCCCGCGCCGGCGACGCCGGCAAGGGCTTCGCGGTCGTGGCC
>CAYOAD010000045.1:0-21929 GCA_964401845.1 uncultured Rhodospirillaceae bacterium
CGCCTCGCCCGAAAGCCTGTCGCTCTACATGTTTCAATCGCCGCGCAAAGCCAAGCGGCTCTATTTCGATGTCATTCCCAGGGCCGTTGACGACTATCTCACCCACCTTGAGAAGTTCTCTGGTCAGGAGGATGAAAAGCGCTTCGCCAATCCGGCCTGGCACATCCACGGTGGACAGCCGCCGGCGGAAGACGTGCCGATCAGTTTCGCCATGCTGCTGAACCTCGCCAGCGTCTGCAATACCGAGGATCCCGCCGTGTTGTGGGGCTTCATCAGCCGTTACGTCGAAGGCGCCGGACCGGAAAACCACCCCATCCTGGATCGTCTGGCCGGTTATGCCATCGCCTACTACCGGGATTTCGTCCGGCCGAACAAACACTACCGCGCTCCGGTCGATTTGGAGCAGGCGGCGCTTGAGGAGCTCGCCGCGAAGCTCGAGGAACTCGGCTCAGGCGCGGCCGCCGAGGACATTCAGTTCGAGGTCTACGAAGTCGGCAAGCGCCACGGTTACGAGAACCTGCGGGATTGGTTCAAGGCGCTTTACGAAACGCTGCTCGGCCAGTCCCAAGGGCCACGCATGGGATCGTTCCTGGCGCTTTACGGCGTCGACGAATCCGTGGCTCTGATCCGCCGCGCCCTGGCCGGCGAGGACTTGGGTGCCGCCTAACGCGGCTTCCGCAAATAGCGGTTCGCCATGCCGGTGAGTTACCGCTCAATATCAGGGGATTGTGCGCTTTCAACAAGCCAGGGCTCATTGAAAGCGCTTAAAATACGCTGCAGCCTTTGGCGTATTCGAAGTAGAGCTCGCGCGCTTTGGTGCAGACGGGACCGGGCTGCAGGTCGCGGTCTTCGACCCGGGTGACCGGCATGACCTTGCCGTAGTTGCCCGTGCTGAATATTTCGTCCGCTTCCATCACTTCATCGAAGGTGACGATGCGCTCCTCCACTTCAATGCCGGCTTCGCCCAAAAGCTGGATGATGCGCTTGCGGGTGACGCCCGCCAGAAACGTACCGTTCTGGGCCGGGGTAATGGCCTTACCGTCCTTCACCAGCCAGATATTGGCCGAGGCGAATTCAGCGACATTGCCCTCGAAATCAAGGACGACGGCGTTGTCGAAGCCCTTTTCTGTCGCTTCCTTGATGGCCCGCCCGGTGTTGGGATAAAGGCAGGACGCCTTGGCGTCCGTCGGCGCCATATCTGGCGCGGGGCGGCGGCGGGACGACAAGCAGACCTTCATACCCGTGAATTCCGGCATTGGGCTGTCGTAGACCGCCAGCGTGAATTTCGTCCCCTCCGGATCGGGCATGAGAAATCCGGTGGTGCCGTAGAACATCGGGCGAATGTAAAGTTCCGATTCCTTGGGCATTTTGCGCACGCCTTCGATGCACAGCTTCTCCACCTCGGCGGCGGTCAGCTTGGGCTCCAACCCCAAGGCGCGGGCGGAATTAATCAGGCGTTCGCAGTGCCGGTCGAGATCGGGGACCAGGCCGCCGAAGGCACGGGCCCCGTCAAACACCACCGAAGACATCCAAAATGCGTGATCGGCCGGTCCCGTTAGCTTGGGACTTTCGTCAAACCACTCGCCTTCCGAATAATATACGCCAGCCATCGAACCCGTTCCTTTCACGACAAACAACACCGGTCATCACATGTCGACCGGTGTTCAAAATGCGCACGCGCGATGGGCGCGCGAACAGGCAGGATAACGCCGTTTCAGCGCCAATCCAACATGACTTGAAGCCTAATTTCGGAAATATATTTACTGACTGGCCCAGACGATCCGGTTCATCCACTGGATGTCGCGGATGAAAATTATGTCGGATGACATCGAAGTGTTGATCGGCAGAACTTCCACCTGCCTGGTCGATTCACGAAGCATCTGTTTGGCCATGATCTCGCCGTTCCCGGTTTTCATGACGACGCGGTCACCCCTGCTTATTCTGGCATCCGGTGACAGGACAATAATGTCCCCGACGCGGTACACGGGTTCCATGACGTCGTCGTCGATTTCCAGGGCGAAAGCATTTTGCCGCTGCAGCATATTCACGGGAACGCTGTCCCAGCCAGCATTGGCAAGCCGGCCTTGGCCATCAAAATTCCCGCTGTCGCGGGCCTGACCGAAGCTCAATATGGGGACCTGACAGACGGGGGCGGCGGTTGCATGACCGTCCGTCAGCGCAACGAAATCTGCAAAGTCGGCGCCCGTCGCTTCCAGGATGCGCGACAGGCTTTCGGTATTGGGCCAGCGCGCCCGGCCATCCGCCGAAATGCGCTTACTCTTGTTGAACGTGGTGGGATCGAGCCCTGCCTTCCGAGCCATGCCGGAGGGCGTCATGTTGTATTTTTTGGCCAGGGCGTCGATGCCGTGCCAGATGGTTTCATGTGTCAGCATGGCTAAATTGTCTCACAGATATGTGTAACTTTCATCCGCCATTGTGTTTCCCGCGTGTATCAGTTTTGTTTCAAGAATTTCTATTTTCCAAGGACTTAGCGGCCTTTACCTAACGCCTCACGGACTTCGGTGCGAAGCTAAAAATATGCTTATTATGAAGGCGTTAGAGCTACCGAATCGGGGCGGAAAATTCTATTATGGCGGTGAAATGTGTGGCCGCTACAGCCTGACCTCCCCGCCCGAAGCGATGTATTTGCTGTTTGGCTTGCGTGAGCTGACCAATCTCGCGCCGCGCTACAACATTGCGCCGTCACAGGACGTTCCGGTCGTCCGCACGGGCGAGAACGGCGTGCGCGAATTGGCCATGCTGCACTGGGGATTGATCCCTTCCTGGGCCAAACAGCGCGATTTCGGTGCCAAAACGATCAACGCCCGGGCCGAAACCGTGGCTGAAAAACCGTCTTTCCGAGCCGCCTTCAAGAAGCGGCGCTGCCTCATACCGGCGGACGGCTACTACGAGTGGGTAAAGGTCGGAGGCGGCAAACAGCCTTACCGTTTTAGCCGCAAAGACGGTGGTGTGTTCGCCCTGGCCGGATTGTGGGAGCACTGGCAGGACCCGGCGGATGGCGAAACTGTGGAATCGTGCTCAATTATCGTCCGCGAAGCCGGCCCCATGACGGCGCCGCTGCACCATCGCATGCCAGCCATCGTTCCGCCGGAGCAGTTTGAACTCTGGCTTGGGGAATCGGGGGCGGATCAGACGGAGGTCGCCGCCGTGTTGGGCACGCCCAATGAAGATGGGCTGAAGGTGTATCCGGTCTCCAAACGCGTAAACAGCCCAAGGAATGACGATCCCGGCTGTATCGAAGCGCTCGACGAGGCGCAGGAGGATGACGCCGGCACCCAGGATGACGAAGCGCCGCCGCCGGCGCAGGGGAACCTGTTTTGATCGATTTTTTTCCCTTGATTGTTCCCGTTCTCCGCTTAATTGATCCCGAAACCGCCCACCGGTTGACCGTCAACGCCCTGCGTCTGGGATTGCCACCAGGGCGGGCCGGCGCGGATGACGGTCGTCTTAAGACGCAGGCAATGGGGCGTGAATTTCCCAACCCCGTCGGCCTCGCCGCCGGTTTCGACAAGAATGCCGAAGTTCCCGACGCCATGTTGCGCCTGGGATTCGGCTTCGTCGAGGTCGGCAGCGTCACGCCGTTGGCCCAGCCGGGCAACCCCCGCCCGAGGCTGTTCCGCCTGCCCGAAGACCGCGCCGTCATCAACCGCAACGGCTTCAACAACGAGGGCCTGGATGCCGTCGAACGCCGCCTCGGCAAACGCCGAGGCCGGGGCGGCATCGTCGGCGCCAACGTCGGCGCTAACAAGGACAGCGCCGACCGCATCGGAGATTACGTCGCCTGCGTCAGACGCCTGGCCGGTCTCGCCGAATTTTTGACGATCAACATATCCTCGCCCAACACGCCCGGGCTGCGCGATCTCCAGGGCCGCGACGCCCTGGATGAACTGCTTGAGCGCACCAAGGCCGCCCGGGCGGAAGTCACCCCCGCCGGCGGGGTTCCGGTGCCCCTGGTGTTGAAGATCGCCCCCGACCTCGACACTAAAGGGTGCGAAATCATTGCGGAGACGGCGTTGCGCCACGCCATCGACGGCATGATCATCAGCAACACCACAATCGCCCGCCCCCCGTTGAAAGGCCGCCACCGGGACGAGGCCGGCGGCCTCAGCGGCGTGCCCCTGATGGCGCCGTCGACGGCTTTGCTGGGGGAGATGTACAAGTTGACGGCTGGCCGCATCATGCTGGTCGGCACCGGGGGCATTGCCTCGGGCGCCGATGCTTACGCAAAAATCCGGGCCGGAGCCACGCTGGTGCAGCTCTACACGGCGCTGGTCTACGCCGGCCCGGCCCTGGTCGGTCGCATCAAGGCCGATTTGGCGGCGTTATTGGCGGCGGACGGTTTTGCCTGTGTCAACGATGCCGTCGGCGTGGACATCGACCTGTAACTGCGATATGGCTCACCCCCCTTTGCTAGCGTAATCGAGCACCGAGCACCGTGACTCTTCCCCTTCTCAACGGCATCCGCGAAATCGCCGAGCGCTACGACGCTTTGATCCTCGATCTGTGGGGCGTCGTCCACAACGGCGTCGAACCCTATCCCGGCGTTCTCGATTGTCTGGCGAAATTGCACGGGGCGGGAAAGCGCATCGTCCTTCTGTCCAACGCACCTCGGGCCAGCGAAAAAGTGACCGTCCAGGTCGCCGGCTTCGGCGTGCCGCGCGAGGCCTACGACATCCTCGTTACCTCAGGCGACGTCACCAGACTGGGCGTCAGCCAACGCGACGACGATTGGCACACCGCCCTGGGCGAGCGCTTCTATCACATCGGACCGGAACGCGACTGGGGCCTGCTCGACGGCACCGGCGTGACGGAAGTGGATGATCTCGAAGCAGCGGAGTTCGTCCTGACATCGGGCTTGCGGGACGACGAAACCGAGACCGAGGAAGATTATCGCAGCGAATTCGAGCAGGCGCTTTCGCGCAACCTGCCGATGATTTGCGCCAATCCCGATCTCTCGGTCATGCGCGGCGATCATATGGTGCTCTGTGCCGGATCGCTGGCCGTGGCTTACGAGCGCATGGGCGGCAACGTGCGCTTTCACGGCAAGCCCCATGCCCGCGCCTACGAGGTTTGTTTCGAGCGCCTGGGCGATGTGCCGCGCGACCGCATCGTGGCGGTCGGCGACAGCTTCCGCACCGACATCGCCGGCGCCCGTGGGGTCGGCATTGATTCGCTGTTTGTCCTGACCGGCATTCACGCCGGGGAGCTGGGCGGGCCGTCGGGTGCGCCCGACGCGGCCAGGATAGAAGCCGCCGCCGCCGAGGCCGGTCACATGCCGACAGCCGCCATTGCGGGCTTCTTCTGGTGATCCCTCAAGTTACCGCGCCGCGCACGGAATATTCCGGCGCCCGCCAAACCTCTGCATCCATTATTCCGAACAGCGTATCGACGGCGTCCCAAACGTCGGTATAGCGCAGGTAAAGCGGCGTAAAGCCGAAGCGCAGGACGTTGGGCTCGCGATAATCGCCGATCACGCCGGCGGCGATCAGGGCCTGCATGATGGGAAAGGCGTGTTCGTGACGGAAGGACACCTGACTGCCGCGCAAACCATGCTCGCGCGGTGTGTCTAGTTCAAAGCCGAATTCGGCGCAGCGGCCTTCCACCAGTTCGATGAAGAGGTCTGTCTGGCGCAGGCTCTTGGTCCGGAGTTCGGCCATTTCCAGACCGTCCCAGACATCCAGGGCACTGTCCAATGCCGACAGCGCCAGGATGGTGTGGGAACCGCAAAGGTTCCTTTCGATGCCGCTGGCTGGTTGATACTGATTGCTGAAGTCGAAGGGAGCGGCGTGGCCCATCCAGCCCGACAAGGGTTGTTCGACGTTGTCCTGCAGCCTTTTTGGGACATAGAGAAAGGCTGGCGCACCCGGCCCGCCATTGAGGTACTTGTAGGTACAGCCGATGGCGAGGTCGGCATTCGCGCCGTTGAGGTCGACCGGGACCGCGCCCGCCGAATGGCAGAGGTCCCACAGCATCAACGCTCCTTGGGCCTGGACGGCCGCGGTGACGGCCGCCATGTCGAGCATCCGCCCGGTGCGGTAGTCGACCTGGGTCAACATGACGACGGCGGTGTTGTCGTCGACGGCCGCCAGGACATCTCCGCCGTCCTCCACCAGCCTCAGCTCATGGCCGTCGTCGAGAAACTTGATCAGCCCCTGGACCATATAGAGATCGGTTGGGAAATTGCCGGCCTCCGAGACGATGACCTTGCGTCCGGGGCGCATTTTGACGGCGGCGGCGACCTGCTTGAAGACGTTTACCGACGTGCTGTCGCCCACCACGATTTCGCCGGGACCCGCGCCGACCAGATTGGCGATGCGGTCGCCGATGCGCGTGCCGGCGTTAATCCAGTCGGCGGCGTTCCAACTGCGGATCAGGCCGTCTCCCCATTCTTCGCGAACCACGGTTTCCATACGCCGGGCGGCGGCATGGGTGAGTGGGCCGAGCGAATTACCGTCGAGGTAAACGACGACGTCAGGCAATTGAAAGGCATCCCGGCAGGAGCCGAGGGGATCGGCGGCGTCGAGCGCCGCGCATTCGTCACGCGTCATCATGAAGGTTGTCTTTATTCGCAATCCGATTGGGCAAAACTTGAGCGCGACAGGGTGGGGGAAGGCCGGGTCGGGCGCAAGCGCAATTTGCCCGACCGATTTACGGCAAAGCTACTCAGGCGTTGGCGTACCTGGCGGGAGCTTCCAGCATGGCTTTGACGTTTTCGGCCTGGGCTTCGTCCGGCACGCCGATACCGCCGTCAAGAATGAAGCCGCCGCCCTTGCCCACGACCTCGATCAATTTTCGGCAGTAGTCGTCGACATCATCGGGAGTGCCCGTGTTGAGCAGCGAGGGCGGAACATTGCCGCGCAGGCAGGTGACATCGCCAAGTATTTCCTTGGCTTTGAAAAGATCGCCCCGTTCGAACCAATAGATCGCCTTCCCGGCCGGTATGTCGCCGATCAATTCCATGCGGGACGTGCAATCACCTTCCCACAGCAGCATGGGGTTCAAGCCCGCCTCGATCAGTCCCAGGATGACTTTCCTGAACGGCGGCCAGAAGAATTTCTTGAAGTGCTCCTCGCCCATGAAACCGTCAAACGCCCAGTGGATGGGAATGAAGACGATCTTGCAGGGGTGGTTTCGCGCCTGGGCGACGGCGGCGCGGACAATGAAGACCGCCGCTTTGTCCATGGCTTCCAGGAACTGGTCGCCGTTGCGGTACATGTCGAGCATCGCCCCTTTGGACCCGCGGAAGTAATCGGCGAAATAGTCGAAGGGCGAGATGGCGGCAGCCCCTTGGACCAGTGGGAAGCCGGCTTCCGCCATTTCCTGGGCAAAGTTCATGGCTTGGCGCAACATGGACTGCATTGCCTCGCCGGCTTTGGACATTGCCTGGAAAGACTCCACGACAGCGGGATTAGAAAACGTGCGCGTGCCCAAAACGGATTGGATGTAATAATTGCCTGGAAAGTCCGGCAATTTGGCGAAGCCCTCGCAGACACCCGAAATACGGGGCAGATATTTGCTGAGGTAGAATCCGGTCGGGTCGAAGATGTAATCCTCGTACTCGTCGGCGCTCATGTATTCCTTGTCGAGGAATTGGTAGGAAACGTTGGGCGCCGTGCCGTGTCCCGGCCACTCCAGCTGTTTGTAGTCCATGGCCTCCATGGTGGGGCCCAGGGCGATATTGATGTGCGGCAGGGAAAAGCAGTCCGGTTGGAACTCGCCCAGGATGCGGCGGACGATGTCCGAGAGCATGCCGTAGTCGTACATGGTGTCTTGGCAGGTGACGCCGCCGTACTTGGCGTACCAGAACATGGAATAGAATACCGATACGGCCCGGTCGGTTTCCTTCAAAGCGATGGCGTCCTGCAGGCGCTGGTGGCGCTCGTCATAGAGTTCCTTGGGGTTTCTGTCGATCGCACTCATAAAAACGTACTCCGGAACCAATTTCCGCGGGGGGGAGAAGTCCGCATTTTTGTCGGCTGATTATATATGCCCGAAAACTTGCAGGTGGCGGCTGCATCGTCAATCCCTTCTCCGGGCCTGGGTATCCGACCAAGCGAATGTGTTGTTCGTCTTCTGACCGATGGGCTATCGTGAGACCGGGCGGTATACAGCTATTCAGCCCAATTTTTTTGTCGGAATTCTGCACGAATGCTTCGCCATTTCAGGTTTTCTTTGGGTTTCACCGTGGTCTGTCTCGCCGCCGCTTTGTGGTGGGGTATGAGATCGCCCGAGGGCTGGCTGGTGGCCCTCGGCGTGACCGTTATGCTGGCCGTCATGGAGATCAGCCTGTCTTTCGACAATGCGGTGGTGAACGCCACGGTGCTGCGCGAAATGGACGAAAAATGGCAGCGCCTGTTCCTCACCGTCGGCATCCTGATCGCCGTGTTCGGCATGCGCCTGGTCTTTCCTATCCTCGTCGTGGCGATTGCGACAATGGGGAATACGGTTGACGGATTTGGCGCCCACACCGTCCAGACGGCCTATCAAGCCGTTCATGAACCGGCGGAATTTGCCCGGCATCTGCAGAACGCCCATACCGGTATCGCGGCCTTCGGCGGCATGTTCCTGATGATGGTGTTTTTCACCTTCCTGTTCGATACCGGAAAAAAACACCACTGGCTCGGCTCGTGGGAGGCCTGGCTTTCCGGCATGGGCCGTCACCGCTCGCTCAAGGCCATCGCCGCCTTGGCCTTCCTGCTGGTCGCCCAGTGGTTCATGCCGCTGAGCGACGAAGACCGACTGACGGTCTTCATGGCTGGTGTCTCCGGCGTCATTCTATTTGTCTGCATCCACGCACTGGGCGACCTGTTTGACACGCGCGAAGGGCGTTCGGCCCTGATCGAAACGGCGCGGCGCAACGGCGCCATGGGCTTCCTTTATCTCGAGGTGCTCGACGCTTCGTTTTCCTTCGACGGCGTCATCGGCGCCTTCGCCATCACCCGAGACGTGGTTATCATCATGCTGGGCCTGGCGATCGGCGCCATGTTCGTGCGCTCCATGACGGTTTTCCTACTGCGCCGGGGCACGTTGGCCAAGTTCATCTTCCTCGAGCACGGCGCCCACTACGCCATCGGCGCGCTAGGGCTGATCATGCTCTATTCCATCGTCGAACATGTTCCGGAATTGCTAACCGGCCTGGTCGGCGTCGTCTTGATAGGGCTATCCGTGTTCTCTTCGCTGCGGCACCGCGACCGGCCTATCTCCGAACGCTCAGAACCGTGAAGCCTTCTCCGATGACGGTGCGCTGGATGTCTTCTGAGAATCCGGCGTTTCGCAGCAGCGTTTCCTGTTCCTCCGCCGTCGGCAGCACGTTACCCCAAGTCAACTCCTCGAAACCTGTCTGTACGGGGAAGAGGAATTCGGGCTGCCGCGATTCGGCAAGGGTGCTCGGGTAGGTTTCGTCGACGATCAGCAGCCAGCCGCCTGGCGCCAGCGCGCGGTGACATCCGTCGATTACCTGTTGGCGGATCGCCGGCGCGATCTCATGCAGCACCTCGATCATCACGACGGCGTCGGCTGAGCCCTCGGCAACCGCGCTGCCGACGTCGCCTTCGATCAGATCGACCCTGTCCCCGACACCCGCCGCGTCGACGGCGGCCCGCGCCGCCTTCAGACCGGTGGGATCGATGTCGACACCGATGCAGCGGGCCTGTCCGAAGGCTTTCGTCATCTGCAGCAGGTGGCGGCCCTCGCCGCAGCCGACTTCAAGCACGGTGCCGCCGGCGTCCAGTTTCTCCTGAAGTCCTGGCAGCGCCGGTATCAGTTTCCGGGCGCTCAGGACCTGCAGTCCGAACGTGCCCTCGGCGACGGCTTCGGAGAAAGCCGCGCTGCGGCCCTGGAAAGGCACCGTATCTCCGGTCACAAATGCCTCCAGGCAGGAACGGTGGTCTTCCGTCGCGAACTCGGTACCCAAGCGCACGAAACCCCCGAGGTAGCGCGGGTGGCCTGGGCTCGCCAGCACCTGGTCAATGTATGGGGCCAGTTGAAATTTGCGGTCTTCCTCGCCCTCCAGCAGGCCGAACGAATAGGCCGTGGTACACCAGGTCTCGATGTAGGGCGGATGAAAGCCGAGATCGGCGGCAACCTCATCCGGCGTAGTACCCGGTTTGTCGGCGAACGCTCTGAACAGGCCGAGCCGGATGCCGATGTCGATCAGGTGCATGGCATTGAAGCCGCGCCGCCACTCGAAGACCCTGGCGACCTGTTCCTCCGCCGTGATTTCCACTTCCGCCCCGTTGTGGTTACCCGCCGTCATCACCCTATCTCCCCTAATGAGCATCGCCGCCCGATCGCCGAGCCAAATTAAGACTAAAACTCCATCCCAGGCGCAGCAATATGTGACGGCCGATTGAATCCGCACCGCCGCGACACAATAATACCCGCTTTACCGTTACCGGTTTCGGCTTGATCGTGAGTAATTGGTTCGGTACGAGTTGTTTCCGGAATGGTCTAAGCCATAATGTTCAGCTAGAGTCCATGGTTGGATCTTCTTTGGGGGGGAGATGCGTTTGTCCGCAGATGGTAGCGGTGTGAAAAAACGGCTTTCAGCGGTTTTGGCGGCTGACATTGCCGGCTACACCCGTTTAATGGAGCAAGATTCGGACGGCACCGTTGCGGCCTGGCAGTCCGCCAGGTCCGGGGTTATCGATCCTTCAATCTCTGAATACTCAGGGCGCATTGTCAAACACACGGGTGATGGCTTTTTGGCTGAATTTGCGACCGTTCAGTCGGCCGTCGAATGTGCCGTCGCCATGCAGGACGGATTGGCGTCCAGCCCGCTCGAGTTTCGTATCGGCGTCAATCTCGGTGACATTATTGACGATGGCGAGGACATCCATGGCGAAGGCGTCAATATCGCGGCCCGGATAGAAGCCTTGGCCGATCCCGGTGGCATTTCGATATCCGGCGGAGCCTATGATCAGATCCGAAATCGCATCGATCATAATTTCGAGGACATGGGGGAGCACGAAGTAAAACACGTCTCCGCGCCGGTGCGGGTCTTCCGCATGGTCAAGGGAAGCGTTCAGCCGCGAGAGTCCGGCGGCGAAGAACTGGCTTTGCCGGACAAACCGTCAATTGCCGTTCTTCCGTTCGCTAATTTTTCCAATGACGCGGAACAAGACTTTTTTGCCGACGGCATCGTCGAAGACCTGATAACGGCATTATCCCGATTTCCCTGGTTGTTCGTTATTTCGCGTAATACAAGCTTTTCCTATAAGGGTGAAAATGTTCAGGCGAAACGCGTGGCCGAAGAACTCGGCGTCCGTTACATGGTCGAAGGCAGCTTGCGCATGTCGTCGTCGCGCCTTCGCGTTACCGTGCAGCTTATTGACGCCGTAAATGATCGCCACGTTTGGGCGGACAATTACGATCGGCCGACCGGTGACCTATTTGACTTGCAGGACGAGATTACCCAGGCGATCACCGGTGTTCTCGTTCCGGCATTGAGCATCGCGGAGCGCGAACGCTTCCAACGCGAAAATCACCCGAAACTTGACGCCTGGGCGGCTTACCAGAAAGGCCTCGCGCACTATTACCAGCCCTACAGCGATGAGAACCATGCCGAAAGCAGCCGGTTGTTCAACCAGTCGATCGAACTCGATCCGAATTTTTCCGATGCCTACGCCATGATTGCCATGATGGGGATCTATTCGATCCGCTCCGGTCAGACGAGTTACACGGGCACGCGGGAACAAATCATTGCCGATGCTCGGAAGGCCGCCGAGCGCGCCGTTCAATTGGAAGATAACAACGCGCTGGCGCACTTGGCGTTGGCGCCGACCCTGCAGTTGAACGGCCAGCACAGTGCGGGCGTGCAGGAATGTGAAACAGCCGTCAGGCTGAACCCTAACCTGGCGCTGGCGCATCATGAACTTGCTTTCTGTTTGTTTACGGCCGGCCGCTTGGAAGAGAGCGTCGAAAGCTATGACAGGGCTATTCGATTGAGCCCGAATGACCCGGCGCGTTGGAACTTCTATCTGCTGAAAGGGTTTTCCCTCACCTGCTTGGGCGAATACGACCGGGCAATTGAGACCCTGGAGGAAGCGTCGCGACTGCGATCGACCGCTTTTTGGCCATATGTATGTATGGCTGCGGCGTATTGCGGCCTCGGGCAGATGGAACAGGCAAAGGCGGCCATTGACGCGGCGTTGGAGCGCAAGCCCGATTGGACGGTTGCCAAAACGGTCGCGACTTTCGGAACCGTACCTTTGGAGCATATAGAGCACTGGGCAGACTTGATGGGACAAGCAGGCCTGCCTGCCGGATAAAGCGATTCCAGACGGCCGTCCGGGGTCGGGTCCGTCCCTGCCAGAGGCCTCTCCGGTCTTGTCCTCCGCCAAATCCCGCGTGACTCGCGAAGCGAAACGTTGTTATGGTTTTCGGTCACCAAAAAAACTTAGATGTGAAATTAGGGGGGTTTGATATGCGTTCACTCGGACATTTTGGCGTCGTTGCCGCCGTGGCAACATTTTCACTTACCGCTCCATTATCTGCGCAAGAGGTCAACGACGATCCGCTGACGGAAAATTGGGCCCCTGGGCCTTGGGGACCGGACGACATGGCGGGCGCGGTCAACCGCACCACGCCGGCGATGGTATTGAAGGCGGTCGGTCTGGTGAAACAGGGAAAAACCGCGACGCTCGGCAAAATTTACGCCGGCGATGCGCCGGCTTTCGGCACACGCGGCTGGCGCATGACCATTCCCGGCCTGCCCACCGGCGGGCCTTTCGGCGCTCATAAACTTGTCTACAACGACGAATACCTCTCCACCGAGATCGGCCAGATCGGCACGCAGTTCGATGGACCGGGTCATATCGGCGCGATCACGTCCAAGGGTATGTTCTTCTACAACGGTCGCATGCTGCTCAAGAGCGGTGCCAGCGCCTATGGCATGGGTCCGCTTGGCGTCGAACACGTGGCCCAGAAGGGCTAGGTCTGCCGTGGCGTTTTACTGGATGCGGTCGCCCTGCGGGGTGGCACATTGGCTATACCCAAGGGCAAGGGCGATCCCGGAATCATCACAGACGCGGACGTAAAGGAGATGGTCAAACGCCAGGGCATTGCCCCGATCGGCGAAGGCGATTGCGTCTTCCTGCATACCGGTCACGGCGACCTTTGGCATCCCAAGGACTGGGACAAGTTCGATGCCGCCGAAAAATCCAAACGGGTGGCCAACTTTAATGCCGGCGAACCGGGCTTCGGCATTTCAGCCTGTAACTACCTGGCCGAACAGAAAGTCATCCTGACCGGCGCCGATTCCTGGGCCGTCGAAGCGGTTCCGGGAGAGAATCCGACCAAGCCGTTCGAGTGCCATTTGCAGCTGCAAACCCGGCGCGGCATCTGGAACCTCGAAAATATGGATTTGACCCAGCTCGTGGCCGACAAAGCCTATGAGTTCCTGTTCGTCTGGTCGCCGCTGAAGATTAAAGGTGGGACCGGCTCGCCCGGCAATCCGGTGGCGTTGTACTAGATTTCTTCGACGCACCATCTGCCAAGGTCGGGGGCCGGCATTTCGCCGGCTCCCGATTTACCGTTTAACGGTGGATTTGTTGTTGACGAATTCCACTGCGCCGTTATCGTCAGCGGTGACGGTTCTCCGATGGCGGACGCCTAGGAGATTAATAGGGAACACGGTGAGGCGTACCCAGTAGGGACCGAAACCGTGGCTGCCCCCGCAACTGTGAGCGATTGGCTCGCCCATTGAGGGCCACTGGGAAACCGGGAAGGCCGGGCGAAATCCAAAAATCGCAAGCCAGGAAACCTGCCGTTTTCAATTGTCGTCGTCGGAGACAGAGGCCTCCGATCAGCGGATAGCCGCGGCGATGTCATATTTACTTGATTCCGTAACGGAGGGTTATAGGAATGCAATTCGATCAAAACACCAGCCAACAATCGCTCGCAACGGCACGTGTAGCTGCAAAGCTGCCGGCGGTTCTCGCCCTGCTGTTGGGCGTTTTCCTGATCTACGGCACGGGCTTTGCGAACACGTCGTTCCTGCACGATGCCGCGCATGATACCCGGCACGCCATCTCCTTTCCCTGCCATTGAGAGACACGCCGTCATCTATGGCTTAGGCACGGGCGGTCGGTGATATCTCTTGACCGCCCGTTAGGGCCGCTGGCGTCTTACGCCCGATGGGCGGCGGCGAGGTAGTCTTCGGACTGCATCTCGATCAGGCGGGATTCGGTGCGGGCAAATTCAAACTTCCCGTCACCTTCCTCGTAAATCTCACCGGGTGCTGTCTCCGCGCTGCAAACCAGATTGACGCGGTGGTCGTAGAGCACGTCGATCAGGTTGATCAGCCGGCGGGCCTCGTTGCGTTTTTCCAACCCCATCTTCGGGATGCGGTCGAGGAATACCGTGTGGAACTGCAGCGCGACCTCCAGGTAATCGGCGGCGCCGAGCGGTTGTTCGCAAAGTTCGGCGAAACTGAACCGGGCCGCCCCATGGGCGCAGGCCGGGACCGTCAGAGTCCGGCCCTGAACGTCGAGGGTTTCGCTCGACGGGACGGCATGGTCGGTGAGCCGGTCGAAGGCCTCGTCCATCAAGCCGTCCGTTTCGGGGCCAATGGGGGAAAAGTAAACCGGCGCCTGTTTGAGCCTCGCCAAGCGGTAGTCCTGGTCGCCGTCCAAAGCCAGGGGTTCGAGGCGTGATTTGAGCATGTCGATGAACGGCAGAAAGAGATCGCGGTTGAGGCCGCCAAGGTAAAGGTCGTCCGGCGGGCGGTTGGAGGTCGCCACGACCACGACGCCGTTGTCGAACAGCGACAGGAACAACCGGCCCAGGATCATGGCGTCGGCGGTATCGCTGACCTGAAACTCGTCGAAGCACAGCAGCCAGGCGTCCGACGCCAGCGCCTTGGCCACGGGGGGAATGGGGTCGCCGTCCGGGCCGCCCTGCTTGGCCGCCTGCCGCCAGGCGTGGATACGGGTGTGGACGTCGATCATGAAGGCGTGGAAGTGGGTGCGCCGTTTACGCTCCACCGCGACGTTCTCGAAGAACACATCCATCACAGCCGTCTTGCCGCGCCCGACGTCGCCGTAAAGATAGAGGCCTTGCGGCGCTTCCTGATTGCGGCCGCGGGTGAAAGGCAGGGTCCAGCCGCTCTGGGCATGTGGGTCGTAACCCGCCAGCCGCAGATGCAGCAATTGCAGTTTTTCCGCCGCCAACTCCTGTGCCGGGTCGGCCTGCCACTCGCCTTCCCTGACGAGCCGCCGGTAGGTGTGGATTGGGCCTTCGCCGTCAGTCATCCGGGGGCGACAGCTTCTCGGTGAAATCGGCCAGGGCGGCGGCGTTGTCATCGCCTTTCGCCCGCAATCCGGCGACGGTGCCCCGGCGATCGGCCGCAGGCTTGTTCTGGCCTAGTTTGGCTTTCGCCTCGATGCGGTCGACCGGGATTTCGAAGGCGACGATGGCGCGGGCCAGCTTGTCGATATAGGCGCCCGGTCCCTGATAGAACCAGGGCTCTTCAGCGTCCGCCTCGTGGATCTCGATCAGGCGGTCGAGCATTGCCCGAACGGACGCAGTGTCTTCGATGATCCGGGGCGTGCCGTAAGTATGGACGGCGAGGTAGTTCCACGTCGGCACGGCTTTTTCGGATACGTAGTTGCTTGGTGAAATGTAGGCGTGGGGCCCCTGGAACACCGTCAACGCTTGGCCGCCCGTGAAGGCGCGCCAATGTGGATTGCTGCGGGCCATATGCCCGGTCAAGATTCCGTAGGGTCCGGGTTCCAGATCGTACATGAAGGGCAGGTGGCTGCCGATGATCGCGCCATCCTCGCCGACGGATGTCATCAGGCCGAAATTATTGGCCCGGATCAGCGAAGTAATTTCGTGCCGGTCCTCAATCAGGAAGTCGACGGGAATGTACATGATCGGCCCGGGAGCACGATGTGCTAGCGGCGCTCCACCATCATCTGTTTGATGCTGCCGATGGCCTGGGCCGGGTTCAGGCCCTTGGGGCAGGTCTTTGCACAATTCATGATGGTGTGGCAGCGGTAGAGGCGGAAGGGGTCTTCCAGATCGTCCAGCCGTTCGCCGGTGTTCTCGTCACGCGAATCGATGATCCAGCGGTAGGCCTGCAGCAAGGCGGCCGGGCCGAGATAGCGGTCGGAGTTCCACCAGTAACTCGGGCAACTGGTGGAGCATGAAGCGCACATGATGCACTCCCAAAGGCCGTCGAGCTTGGCCCGGTCGTCCCGGCTCTGCAAACGCTCGCGGCCCTCGGGAGGCGGCGTCTCGGTCTGCATCCACGGTTTGATGGAAGCGTACTGGGCATAGAAATTGGACAAATCCGGTACCAGGTCCTTGACCACCGGCAGGTGGGGCAGGGGATAGACGTTGACGTCGCCTTTGACGTCCTCCGTCGCCTTGGTGCAGGCCAGGGTGTTGGTGCCGTCGATGTTCATGGCGCAACTGCCGCAAACGCCCTCGCGGCAGGAACGGCGGAAGGTGAGCGTCGGGTCGAGGTCGTTCTTAATCTCGATTAGCGCGTCCAGCACCATCGGGCCGCAGTTGTCGAGATCGACCTCGTAGGTGTCGACCACGGGATTGCTCTCGTCGTCGGGACTCCAGCGATAGACGTTGAAGCGCTTCACGCGTTTGGCGCCGTCCGCCGCTTTCACGGTCTTGCCCTTGCCAACCTTGGAATTGGCGGGGAGCGCAAACTCAGCCATCGTGTCGTCCTTCCTTACGGGCCTGGCGACCCTGAACTAGTAAACCCGAGCCTTGGGTTCGATATAAGCAATGTCGTTAGTCATGGTGTAGGTGTGAACCGGGCGGTAATCGAGTTTGACGTTGCCGGCTTCATCGGCCCAGGCCAGGGTGTGCTTCATCCAGTTTTCGTCGTCGCGCTCGGAATAATCCTCGCGGGCGTGGGCGCCGCGGCTCTCGAGCCGGTTGGCCGCACCCTCCATCGTGACGATGGCCTGGCTCATCAGATTGTTCAGTTCCAGGGTTTCCACCAGATCGGAATTCCACACCATGGAGCGGTCGCTGACGCTGATCTCCGGCATTTGCTTGTTGACGCCGGCGATCAGCTTGCGGCCTTCCTCCAGCACGTCGCCGGTGCGGAAGACGGCACAGTTCTCCTGCATGGTGCGCTGCATGTCGTCGCGGATAGCCGCCGTCGGCCGGTCGCCCTTGGCGTGGCGGAACTTGTCGAGGAGATCGAGCGCTTCGTGCCCGGCGTCGGCCGGCAAGGTCCTGTGGCTGCCGCCGGCCTCTATCGTGGCGGCGGCGCGGAGTGCAGCGGCCCGGCCGAACACGACGATGTCCAGAAGCGAGTTTGAGCCCAAGCGGTTAGCGCCGTGTACCGAGACGCAGGCCGCTTCGCCGATGGCCATCAGGCCCGGTACGACGTGATCGGGATTGCCGTCTTTCAAGGTCACGACCTCGCCGTGGTAGTTGGTTGGAATGCCGCCCATGTTGTAGTGCACGGTCGGCAGCACCGGGATCGGTTCCTTGTTGACGTCGACGCCGGCGAAGATCGCCGCACTTTCCGAAATGCCCGGCAGGCGCTCCTCCAGCATTTCGGGATCAAGGTGGTCGAGATGCAGGTAGATATGATCGGCCTTGGGTCCGACCCCTCGGCCTTCGCGGATCTCCACGGTCATGGAACGGCTGACGACATCGCGCGAGGCCAGATCCTTGGCGCTCGGCGCATAGCGCTCCATGAAACGCTCGCCCTCGGAGTTAACCAGATAACCGCCTTCGCCGCGCACGCCCTCGGTGATCAGGCAGCCAGCGCCGTAGATGCCGGTGGGGTGGAACTGCACGAACTCCATGTCCTGCAGCGGCAGACCGGCGCGCAGGACCATACCGCCGCCGTCGCCCGTACATGTGTGGGCCGAGGTGCAGGAGAAATAAGCCCGGCCGTAGCCGCCGGTGGCCAGCACCACGGTGTGGGCGCGGAAACGGTGGATGGTGCCATCCTCCAGGCACCAGGCCATGACGCCCCGGCAGGCGCCCTCGTCGTCCATGATCAGGTCGAGGGCGAAGTATTCGATGAAGAATTCCGCGTCGTGCTTGAGGGACTGCTGGTACAGCGTGTGCAGGATGGCGTGGCCCGTGCGGTCGGCGGCGGCGCAGGTGCGCTGGGCGGTGCCTTCGCCGTAATTGGTCGTCATGCCGCCGAAGGCGCGCTGGTAGATCTTGCCCTCCGGCGTGCGCGAGAACGGCACGCCGTAGTGTTCCAGTTCGACGACGGCGGCGGGACCTTCCTTGCACATGTATTCGATGGCGTCCTGGTCGCCGAGCCAGTCAGAGCCTTTCACGGTGTCGTACATGTGCCAGCGCCAGTCGTCGTCGCCCATGTTACCGAGCGCCGCCGACATGCCGCCCTGGGCCGCGACGGTGTGGCTGCGGGTGGGGAACACCTTGGTCAGGCAGGCGGTCTTGAGGCCGGCGTGGGCCATACCGAAGGTGGCGCGTAAGCCCGCGCCGCCGGCGCCCACGACGATGGCGTCATAGTAGTGGTCGGTGATTGCGTAGGCGTCGCTCATAATGGCCTCAGCTTCCCAGCGATAGCTTGAGTACGGAAAAGGCCGACGCCGTTCCCAACAGGATGGAGATGAAGGTGGTGGCGATCTGCAGCACCAAAGCCGTGGCCTTGCCGTGCACGTAATCCTCGATGATGACCTGGATGCCGAGCTTCATGTGATAGAAGGCGGCAAAGAGAAAGAGGATCATGGCGACGGCCCGTCCCGGGGTGCCGATCCAGGCCTTGAATTCGGCGTGCTCGGCGCCGACCTGGCTCAAGAGCGAGCCGACCAGCCAGAGGCCGAGGGGGATGAGGGCAACCGCCGTCAGGCGCTGTACCCACCAGTGTTCGACGCCATGCTTGGCGGAGCCGAGGCCGCGAACCTGGCCCAGAGGCGTGCGTAAACTCATGACCCACCCCGCATGGCATAGCCGGCGAACCAGGCCAGCAGCGTGAGGCCGACCCCCGCCACCAGGGAAAGCCAACCCGTGCGTTCCGCGGTTTGCACCTCAAATCCCATGCCGACGTCCCAGAAGAGATGCCGGATGCCGTTGGCCAGGTGGTAGAAGAACGAAAACGAAAAGCCCAGCAACACGATGCGGCCGAACCAGCTCTCGATGAAGCCCTGGACGATGCCGAACGCGCCGGGTCCGTAGGCCGCGGCGACCAACCACCAGGCCAGCAGCAACGAACCGACCGCCAGTCCGAAGCCGGTGAGACGGTGCAATATCGACAACATCGAGGTGATTTGCGGGCGGTAAACCTGCAGGTGCGGCGAGAGCGGGCGTTCAGCCTGCGCCATGATTTGAACCTCCGATTTCAGGCCGCAGCGTCGTGTGGCCCTTTGGCGGGAATCTAAGGCCGGGGGGCTTGCCAGTCAACGGGACCGGGACCACGGGCTGAAATAACCGAAACACATTTACGACCTTCGCGGCATCAGGACCCAGTAGTCCAGGTCGAGGATTACGCCGTCTTCGTAGCCATCGTCCGTCTTGTCGGGGAAATCGGCGCAGAAACGGTCCTTGGTGGCGATAGTCCGCAGGCGCAGGGCGCCGGCCGTGGAATTGCTGGTCTCCACCTTCTCCAATACCTCCGACCAGGCGAACACGGTATCGCCGGCGAAGCACGGGGCGACATGGCGCCCGCCGTTGATGGCGGAGATGGCGAAGGCATTGGCGAGACCATTGAAGCTGATGGCGCGGGCGAGGCTGATGACGTGGCCGCCATAGATGATACGCCGCCCGAAACGTCCGTCCTTCTCCGTGAACTGGTTGAAGTGGACGCGGGCCGTGTTTTGATAAAGCCGCGTCGCGGTCATGTGCTCGGCTTCCTCAATGGTCATGCCATCGACGTGGTCGATGCGTTCGCCTGCGTTGAAGTCATCCCAGTAATGGGGGGAGCCGGCGGCCGCGATGTCGTATCCGGTGCAGCGCAGGGTGTCGGACACCCACAGGTTTTCGGGCGCCACGCGGTCCGGCAGATCGGGAACGACAGGTTCGGGCGCCGGCGCGTCAGGATCGCCTTTGCGCACCATGACCCAGCGCACGTATTCGATGACCGGTTCGTCGTCCTGGTTGAAGCCCGTGGATCGCACGTAAACCGTACCGGTTTTGCCGTTGGAGTTCTCTTTGAGGCCAATCACCTCCGAGGTCGTGCGCAAGGTGTCGCCCGGATAAAGGTGGTGCAGAAACCGGCAGTCGGCATAACCCAGATTGGCGACGGCGTTGAGCGAGACGTCAGGCACGGTTTTACCGAAGACGATGTGGAAGGCCAACAGGTCGTCGATCGGCGCCCTTTTGAAGCCGAGGCTCTGGGCGAACGGCGTCGAGCAGTTGACGACAAAACGCGAGCCGTAGAGCGCGAGGTAGAGGGAGGCATCGCCCTCGGTGATGGTGCGCGGTGTGGCGTGGTGGATTTCCTGACCCAGCCGGAAATCTTCAAAAAAATTACCGGCGCTGGTCTTGGCGTTCGATCCGCTCATTGGGCGAGGTCCGCTTCCAACGCCTTGATCGCCTCGGCCATGGCGACCTCGCGTTTGGCGATTTCGACGTGCAGGTTTTCCACCAGCTTGCCGTCGACCAGGACGACGTGCTGGCCCTTGGCCTCGGCGGCCTCGAAACCGGCGATATTGCGTTTGGCCTGTTCGATGGCTTCGGGGGAGGGGGCGAAGACCTCGTTGGCGTCGGCCAGTTGCTTGGGATGGATCAGCGTCTTGCCGTCGAACCCGAGTTCCAGGCCTTGATGGCAAGCGGCGTGGAAGCCGCGCTCGTCGGCGAGGTCGAGGTAGACGCCGTCCAGCACCGCCAAGCCGTAGGCCCGCGCCGCCAGGACGGCGAGGCTGAGGCTGGTCAGCACCGGCAGGCGCATGGTGGTGTGGTGGGCGTGGATGTCCTTCACCAGGTCCGAGGTGCCCATGACGAAGCAGCCGAGGCGCGGGCTGGCCGAGGCGATCTCCTCGGCATGCAAAATGCCCAACGGCGTTTCTATCATGCACCAGATGGCAAGATCGTCGGGTGCGCCGGCAGCCTCGAGCCGGGATTCAACCTCGCGCACCATGGCCAGGCTCTCGACCTTGGGGATCAGGATGGCGTCGGCTCCGGATTTGGCGATGGCGTCGATGTCGTCGGCGCCCCAGGCCGTGTCGAGGCCGTTGCAGCGGATGATGATCTCGCGCCGGCCGTAATTACCGGCGGCGGCGGCTTCGCACACCTGCTGGCGGGCGACGTCCTTGGCGTCGGGGGAGACGGCGTCTTCGAGGTCGAGGATCAGGGCGTCGGCGGCAAGGCCTTGGGCCTTTTCCAGGGCGCGGGCGTTGGAGCCCGGCATGTAAAGCACACTGCGGCGCGGTCTGGCTGTCGATGTCATGGGTGGTGGCTCTGGCTGAAACAGTTTGGGGGGGAGATGAATTGTGCGCTGCACAATATCGAAATCCCGCCCGCCGCGCTATAAAGAATCACCTATTTATCCGTTTCCGAGATTCCGTCGGAGCCAATTGCTTGAATATTCTCTCCATACAAAGCCATGTCGCCTACGGCCACGTCGGCAACGTCGACCCCAAGGGCCGCATCGGCGGATGTCTACGACCTGCCGCTGGAAAACATCCAGGCGGCGTTGGTTCCGAATTATCTTCATTTCGCGATTGAACAAGTTCATCGGCGGTTACAACAAATCCGCCGCCGATTGAGTAATAGGTTTGCTCGGCAATAATTTCGCCTCCAGTATTAAATGCGGCAAATATCATTCCGTTGGCATGCCCCGGCAGAGGTGGACCGTAATCAAAAATTAGATCCTCTGAAGGATCGAAGAAAATTGCAGGCAGCCCATCGCTTGCGATAGTTTTTCCGTTTTTGATTTCGGCGACCATGTCCTCAAGGCATTGTCACGTTAACTGTCTGGTGTCGGATCAGCTTGCCAAAGTATCATCGTG
>CAYOAD010000046.1:0-21823 GCA_964401845.1 uncultured Rhodospirillaceae bacterium
GGCCAAGGCGGAAGGAGGTTTCACCGACCGAGTAGGGCGGGAAGTTGTAGTGCAGCATGAAGGGTTCGCGGTATTCGCCCTCCAGCGCATCGATAATCTGCTCGTCCCGGCCGGTGCCCAGCGTGGTCACCACCATGGCCTGGGTCTCGCCCCGGGTGAACAGGGCCGAACCGTGCGAGCGCGGCAGAAGATTGACCTCCGCCTCGATCTGGCGGACCGTGCTGGTGTCCCGGCCATCGATGCGCGTACCGGTATCGAGGATCTGACCGCGCACGATCTTCTTCTCGAGATTTTTGAACTGTCCGCCGACGACACCGGCGTCGACCTCATCGGTGGCCAGCGCCTCGACGGCCGCCTTGCGGACAGCGCTAACCTTGGCCTGGCGCTCGGTCTTGTCGCTCTCGGCATAAGCCTCGCGAAGATCGGCCTCGTAACCGTCGGCCAGCGCGGCCGCCAGTTCGGAGAAGTCCTCCTCCTCGGGCATTTCCCAGGGCTCGGCCGCGGCCTGCTCGGCCAGTTCGACGATGGCGTCGATGACCGGGCGGAAATGCTCATGGCCGAAGTTGACGGCGCCCAGCATTTGTTCCTCGGAAAGCTCGTTGGCTTCCGATTCGACCATCATGACGTGGTCGCGCGTGCCGGCAACCACCAGGTCGAGATCGGTGTTCGGCATATCGTCCTGCACCGGGTTGAGTACGTATTCGCCGTCGATCATGCCGACGCGCGCGGCGCCGATGGGACCCATGAAAGGCAGGCCCGAGATCGTCAGGGCGGCGGATGCGCCGACCAGGGCGACGATGTCGGGGTCGTTCTCAAGATCGTGGCTGAGAACGGTGAGAATGACCTGGGTTTCGTTCTTGAAGCCCTTGACGAACAGCGGCCGGATGGGCCGGTCGATCAGGCGCGAGGTCAACGTCTCCTTCTCGGAGGGACGGCCTTCGCGCTTGAAAAAGCCGCCGGGAATTTTGCCGGCGGCGAAGGTTTTTTCCTGGTAGTTGACCGTCAGCGGGAAAAAGTCGAGACCCGGACGGGGGGAGCTTTCCGCGACGGCGGTGGCCAGAACGACGGTGTCGCCGTAGGTCACCATGACGGCGCCGTTGGCCTGGCGGGCGATCTTGCCGGTCTCCATGACCAGCTTGCGGCCGCCCCACATGATTTCTTTGCGATGGTTTGTGAACATCTGTATTTCCTTACCTCTGAGACCGGACCGCCCCCATGGCGGCCGATCTTCCTGGGGCCCGAACGGCCCCTGCTTTATCCGGAGCCCCAATGGCTCCTCCGACGCGGCAATTCCTTTTCTCAACTTGCCGCCGGTCGCCGCCGCGACGCCTCTATGCGCCGGGCGGTGGTCCTCCGTCAGATGTGACGGGAGGAGCCGTTCGGGAGGGGTATTGAACCACGAGCATCCGGCCGGCCGGGCTTTTGCCCCTGCTGCCTGAAATTCCTCATGTCCACCCTGGTCCGGAACGGCAAAACCGCAGCCCTTGGCTGCGGCGTATGCGCGGCTTACTTACGTATGCCGAGCGCTTTGATCACGGCTTCGTAACGGCCCTGATCCTTGCGCTTGAGGTAGTCGAGCAGACTGCGGCGGCGGTTGATCATGCGGATCAGGCCGCGGCGCGAATGCACGTCTTTCTTATGGGTTTTGAAGTGTTCCGTGAGGTTGACGATGCGTTCGGTGAGAATCGCGACTTGAACCTCGGGGGAACCGGTATCGGCGGATTTGGTGGCGAACTCGCTCAGCAAAGCCTGCTTACGCTCAGCAGTAATCGACATCGTCTCTCCTATGACGTCTGGATGTTGAACACCCGCACGGGCCGCACCTCATCGTCTTCGACTTCGGCAAGAGCCACCGGCTTTCCATCCGCCATCGCAACGCAGGGTCCTGGCGGCGCGTTGAGCACCCGGACCATTTGCCCGTGACGTAATCTTTCAGCCTGCGGGAGGGTCAAAGCCAACGCCGGGATGTCGTCCAGCGCGGTCTCGACCGGTAATAGGTACGAATTAAGCGGCGAGTTATGCCCCATGTCCGCCAATATATCCAGCGAAATCGACTGTTCGATTTCAAATGGTCCGACGGCCGTTCGGCGCAGACCGGCGATATGTCCGGCGGTGCCCAACCGAGCGGCGATATCGCGGCCCAAAGAACGCACGTAGGTTCCTTTGCCGCAAACCACCTCGAACTCGGCGTGGTCGGAGTCGGGCATGGAAATTAGTTGTAAATCAAAGACTTGCACAATGCGTGGTGCCAGTTCGACGATTTCACCGTCGCGTGCACGCCGGTACGCCCGCCGGCCGTCGACCTTGATCGCGGAATAGGCGGGCGGGATTTGTTCGATTTTACCGGTGAAGTCAGGCAGGACTTTTTTTATTGCGGTCTCGTCGGGGCGGACGTTACTGGTGCGCAGTTCCTCACCCTCGCGGTCATCCGTGGCCGTCTCGATGCCCCAGCGCACGACGAAGCGGTAGGCCTTGCGGCCGTCCATCGACCAGGCGGCGGTTTTGGTCGCCTCCCCCAGCGCGATCGGCAACACGCCGGTGGCCAGGGGGTCCAGCGTGCCGCCATGGCCGGCCTTGGCGGCCCCGGTGAGGCGCTTGACCTCCGCCACCGCCTTGGCCGAGGACAACCCCAGGGGTTTGTCGATATTGAGCCAGCCGTGAATGGCCTTGCCCTTGCGCCGCCGCGCCATCGCCGTGCGTTAGCCCTCGTCCGCGGCGTCGCCTGCCGCTTGGTCGATATCGCGGGCGACATCCGGACGGTGCAGCAGGTCGTCGATGTGGCTGGCGTTGTTGAACGAGGTGTCGAGCTCAAAACTCAACTGGGGCGTATGGCGCAGGTGAACCTTGCGCGCCACCCGGCCGCGGACGAAGGCCGCCGAGCGCTTCAGGCCCTCGACCACCGCATTCGCCGCCGCCGCGTCCTCGGCCCCGTGGAGTCCCAAGGGAAAGACGAAGACGGTGGCCTGTTTGAGATCCGGGCTGGCCCGTACTTCGGTGACGCTGATGACCTCGCCTTCGACGTCGGGGTCGCGGATTTCATCGCGCGACAACACCTCCGCTATGGCGTGGCGCAATTCCTCGCCGACACGCAACTGGCGTTGACTGGGGGCGCGGTCGCGCCCCGCCCGCTTTTGGCGTCCTGCCATGATATGTTCCTCGCCGTTCCGGCGGCCTCAGCCGCGCCGGGCGGCTACTATTCCAGCGTGCGGGCGACGATTTCGACCTCGAAGGCCTCGATCACGTCGCCGGGCTGGATATCCTGGTAATTCTCGAAGCTCATGCCGCATTCGGTGCCGGCCCGGACTTCGTTGACGTCATCCTTGAAGCGCTTGAGGGTGCCGAGCGTGCCTTCGTGCACGACCACGTCGTCGCGCAACAGACGGACGCCGGCGCCGCGCTTGACAACGCCGTCGGTCACCAGACAACCGGCCACCTTGCCGACCTTGGAAACGCCGAAGACTTCCTTGACCGTGGCGTTGCCGATGAAACTCTCCTGACGGGTCGGCTCCAGCATGCCGGACAAGACGTCCTTCATGTCGTCGGTGACGTCGTAAATGACCGAGTAATAGCGGATTTCGGTTTTTTCCTGCCTGGCCAGATCACGCGCCTGGGCATTGGCGCGAACGTTAAAGCCGATGATCATGGCTTTCGAGGCCTGGGCCAGGGTGACATCGGATTCGTTGATACCGCCGACCGCGCCATGGAGCACGCGGATGGCGACCTCGTCGGTCGACATCTTGCCCAGCGAACCCAGGATAGCCTCGAGAGAGCCCTGGACGTCGGCCTTGACCACGACGGGGAACTCGCTGGCCTTGCCCTGCTTGATCTCGGAGAACAATTCCTCCAGCGAGCCGTGGGCGGATGCCGAGACCGATTGCGCCCGGCTGCGGCGGGTGCGGAATTCGGATACCTCGCGGGCCTTGGCCTCGGAGTCGACCACGGCGAAATCATCGCCCGCCTCGGGCGCGCCGTTGAGGCCGAGAACCTCGACCGGCATGGCCGGCCCGGCTTCCTTGATCTTGTGGCCGTGATCGTCCACTAGCGCACGCACGCGGCCCCATTCCTGGCCGGTCACGAAAATATCGCCGACGCGCAGGGTGCCGCGCTGGACGATAATCGTCGCCACCGGTCCGCGGCCCTGATCGATTTTCGCTTCAACCACGATGCCCTCGGCGGAGCGGTCGGGATTGGCCTGCAATTCCAGAACCTCTGACTGCAGCAGAATAGCTTCTTCCAGTTTGTCGAGGTTGCTGCGTTCCTTGGCCGAGACCTCGACCGAAAGGACATCGCCGCCGACCGATTCGAGCAGAATCTCGTGGTTCAGCAATTCCTGGCGCACGCGGTCCGGATTGGCATCCGGCTTGTCCATCTTGTTGATCGCCACGATGATCGGCACTTCGGCCGCCTTGGCGTGGCGGATGGCTTCGACCGTCTGCGGCATGATGCCGTCATCGGCAGCCACGACGAGGACGACGATGTCCGTCGCCTCGGCGCCGCGCGCGCGCATGGCGCTGAAGGCCTCGTGGCCCGGCGTGTCCAGGAAAGTAATGGCGTTGCCGGATTCGAGGTGCACCTGGTAGGCGCCGATGTGCTGGGTAATGCCGCCCGCCTCGCCGGCCGCCACATCGGTGGCGCGCAAGGCATCCAGCAGGGAGGTTTTACCGTGATCGACGTGACCCATGACGGTGACGACGGGCGCGCGTGGCGAGAGATCGGCCTCATCGTCAACGTCGCCGACAACGCCGACCTCGACATCGGCTTCGGATACCCGCTTGAGCGTGTGGCCGAATTCGCTAACCACCAATTCCGCGGTGTCGGCGTCGATCGATTCGTTGATCGTCGCCATGACGCCCATGTTCATCAGCGATTTGATGACGTCGACGCCGCGTTCGGCCATGCGGTTGGCAAGCTCCTGGACGGAGATCATTTCCGGAACGACGACTTCGCGGACGATCTTCTGCCGCTCCTCGCCTTCCATCGCCCGCTTTTCCTTTTCCCGGGCGCGTTTGACGGCCGCCAGACTGCGTGTTCGGGGATCGCGGTCGGAAAGCGCGTCGGTAATCGTCAGTTTGCCGCCGCGGCGGCGTTGGCCACCAGCGCCGGAGCGGGGCGGTGTCGCGCGAGGCCGTTTGGGCTTGGCCAAGCGGGCTGCCGGTTTGGCGCCCTTGGCGTCCTCCTGGGCGTCCGGGGCATCAGCCTGGGCGGCTTCCTCCTCCAGACGTTTGGCCGCAGCTTCCTCGGCCTTCTTGCGCGCGTCTTCCTCGGTGGCTTTGCGTTCTTCTTCTTCGCGCGCCCTGACTTCCGCTTCCTCGCGTTCGCGGGCGCGGCGGCCTTCTTCCTGGACCCGGCGGTCGGCCAGTTCGTCAGCCCGGCGGCGGGCTTCCTCATCGGCCTTCTTGGCCCCTTCAAGAGCCTTCGCGCGGGCTTCCTTTTCGTCGGCCGTCAGGGATTTGAGAACGACGCGTCCGCGCGCGCCGTGATCGTCGGCATCACCGGCTGGCGGCGGCGTGACGGCGGTATCGACCTCGGCCGGAGCGGGCGGTGTTTCCGCAACGGGCGCCGGTTCGGCGGCAGGCGCCGCGGCGGCTTCCGCCGGGGCGGCCTTGTCGGCGCTTTCCTTGAATTTGGCGCCGTCGCGCGTGAATGTCCGCTTTTTCTTGACCTCGACCGTCACGGCCTTCGAACGGCCATGCGAGAAGCTCTGGCGGACCTGTCCCGACTCGACGGTTTTCTTCAATTCCAACCGTCTCGGCTTCGACAGGCTCAGAGACTTCTTCTTCGTGTCTTTGGGCTCTTCGGTTTCACTCATTCCAACGCTTGCTTTCAGCTTCCTTGCGCACAGTCGCGCCAAACAACGGCAAAGCCGTCAAATCCCATCGGCCGGTATTACCCAAGTTCCCGATTTCTCAGGATCCGGGCGCCCGGTTTGCGGGTCGAAACCCGGCGAGTCGAGCCGCCTCGGCGGTAAAACGCGATGCCAATCCACCGGACGTCAGGGCTGCATGTACCACATTTTCCCGTCCCAACGCCAAACTCAATTCCGCACCCCGAAAAATCGTCACCAGCGGCACGCCGGGTGCGAGGCGCGCCAACTTCTGTCTTCCGTCCGCCGCGGCGTCCGCGGCGCCGATCAGAACGGCAATTTCGCCGCCCTTGGCAAGGGCCTTAACCTTCTCAAATCCAGCCGTCAATTCTCCGGCCCGCCGCGCCAACCCAAGCAAATTAAGGCACCGCTCACTCAAAGACCGCTCGACCAGATCACTTAGACCCGCATCCGCCGTGACGCGGGCTTTAGCGGCCCGGGCGAACTTTCGCGCCTTTACCGCCGCGTCCAGTTCCTCGCGTCTCGCCGTCACCCACAATCCGCGGCCCGGCAGATCCTGGGCCAAATCCGGCAACACCTGGCCATCGGGCGACACCGCGAAGCGGATCAGGCTGCCGATGGGCTTGGTCTCGCCGGAGACGATACAACGTCTCTCAGGGCCTTGGGGGCGAACCTCTTCGGGCCTCATGACGACATCCGGTTCCGTTTAAGCCTCCTCGGCATCACCCTCCGCTGCTTCACCGTCGGCGTCCTCGGCGGCGGCTTCCGGCTCCTCCAGATCATCGAACCAGTGCGCCCGCGCCGCCATGATGATCTCGTCGGCTTCCTCGGCGTTCAGGCCGAAATCCGCCAGCGTTTCCGTCAGTTCGTCGCTGGCCAGATCACCGAGATCGTCCAGTGTTTTGACCTCGGCCTCGCCGAGCACGACCAGCATGGCCGCGTTGAGGCCCTTGATTTCCGCCACGTCGTCGGCAACGCCAAGCTCCTTGCGGCGCTCGATCTGTGCCGCTTCCAGGACCGAGAGGTATTCGTTGGCCCGGTTGCGCAGTTCCTCGGCGATTTCCTCATCGAAACCTTCGATCTCGCAAAGCTCCTCGATGGGCACGAAGGCCACTTCCTCGACGGAGGAAAATCCTTCGGTCACCAGCAGTTGGGCGATCACCTCGTCGACATCGAGGCAGTCCATGAACATCTGGCTGCGCGCGCGGAACTCTTCCTGGCGGCGCTCCGATTCCTCGGCTTCCGTCATGATGTCGATATCCCAGCCGGTCAATTGCGAGGCCAGGCGGACATTTTGACCACGCCGTCCGATCGCCAGGCTGAGCTGGTCGTCCGGCACCACGACTTCGATGCGCATGGCGTCTTCATCCAGCACCACCTTGGCCACCTCGGCGGGCGCCAGGGCGTTGACGATGAAGGTCGCGGGATCGGGCGACCACTGAATAATGTCGATCTTCTCGCCCTGCAGTTCGTTGACCACGGCCTGAACGCGGCTGCCGCGCATGCCGACGCAGGCGCCGACGGGATCGATGGCCGAATCGTTGGAGAGCACGGCGATCTTGGCCCGGCTGCCGGGATCGCGCGCCACCGACTTGATCTCGATGATGCCGTCGTAGATCTCGGGCACCTCCTGGGAGAACAGCTTGGCCATGAACTGCGGGTGGGTGCGCGAGAGAAAAATCTGGGGCCCGCGCTGTTCGCGGCGGACGTCGTAGATGTAGGCCCGGATACGGTCGCCCTGGCGGAAACTTTCGCGCGGCTGCAATTCGTCGCGTCGCACCACGGCCTCGCCGCGGCCGAGATCGACGGTGACGTTGCCGTATTCCATGCGCTTGACGAGACCGTTGATGATCTCGCCGATGCGGTCCTTGTATTCCTCGTACTGACGCTCGCGTTCGGCCTCGCGCACTTTCTGCACGATGACCTGCTTGGCCGTCTGGGCGGCAATGCGGCCGAAATCGATGGGCGGCAGACTGTCGGCGATCACGTCGCCGATCTGGGCGTCCGGATTGCGCCGGCGGGCCGACGACAAGGCGATCTGAACATAATCGTCCTCGACCTCCTCGACGACCTCGAGACAGCGGTAAAGGCTGATTTGGCCGGTTTTGGGATCGATCTCGGCCCGAATATCGTTCTCGTGGCCGTATTTGGAGCGAGCGGCCTTTTGCACCGCTTCCTCCATTGCCTCCAACACAGTCTGGGGATCGATGTTCTTTTCGCGGGCCACCGAATCGGCGATCTGCAAAAGCTCCATCCGGTTCCAACCGGTGGCGGTATCCGTTTCCATGGCAGTCATGCGTTTTCGCTCAACTCTTCTTCCTGGTTCCCATCCGAGCCCGCCTGCTTGCGCAGGGCCTCGGCGATCAGTTCATCCGTAACCACCAACTTGGCGTCGGCGATCTCGTCAAATGGCAGGGCGGCAACACCCCCGCTTTCCTGGTCCAGCCGGACCATGCCGTCGTCAACGCCGAGCAGGCGGCCGCGGTGGCGCTTGCGGCCGTCGCGCAGTTTCTTGAGTTCGATCTTCGCGACATGCCCGGCGTAGGTCTCAAAATCGCGTAGTTTGACCAGCGGCCGATCCATACCGGGCGAAGAAACTTCCAAATCGTAGGCCCCGGGGATGGGATCTTCGACATCCAAAATGGCCGACGCCGCCCGGCTGATATCGGCGCAATGCTCGACCGTCATCTCGGCCCCGTCGAGGGGCTCCGCCATGACCTGCAGGGTGGGCTTTTCGCCGCCGCTGAAGCGCACGCGGACGACGTCGAAACCCATGGCCTCTAGCGTCGGCGCCAGCAATTCTTCTATTCGAGCAGTCGGCTCCATGGCCATCCCGGATCAACACAAGGTTCGGATTATCGTTCGCCCTTCAGCCCCAGATCACCGCGAATCCCACGACAGATTTCGGCGACAATAAAAAAGGCGGGTCGCGACCCACCTATTGTCTTGTTGTCGGGTTTTCCTGGTCCCGATCACCTCAAGACCGGGTTACTGCGGATACAGCAAACGCTAACGGGGGGGAATATGCGCCGATCGCCCGGGAATTTCAAGTGATGAATCGGTTTAGCCCACCACACGCGGCCGGCGCGTGAATTCAAGGTACATCGGGGTGCGGCCTTCGCGGACGGCTTTTTGTTCATAGCGCGTCTCGGGCCAGTCGTCGGGGCGCTGCCGCCAGTCGTCCGCCCGTTCCGCCGACCAGGCGAAATCGTCCCGCCCCTGCATACGGCAAAGCGTCCACCGCTGGTAGACCGGGTGATCGCTGGCGATGCGCAGTTGGGCGCCGTCCTTCAGCACCCGCGCCAGCTGATCGAGATTGCCGGAGGCGACAAACCGGCGTTTGGCGTGGCGCGCCTTGGGCCAGGGATCGGGGTAGAGCAGAAACGCCCGGTCCACACTGGCGTCGGGGAGGTGTTCGATGAGGCCGCGCGCATCGTCAGCCCAAATCCGCACATTCCCGAGGTTTGCCTTTTCGATCAGGCTGAGCAGGCTGGCGATGCCGTTGACAAACGGCTCGCAGCCGATGAAGGCGGTGTCGCGGTGGGCCTCCGCCTGGGCCGCCAGATGCTCGCCGCCGCCGAAGCCGATTTCCAGCCAGAGCGGCACAGCCTCTCCCAGCTCCATGGCGGCAAAGAGCTCGGCGGGGTCAAGCCCATCCGCGTCCGGCGGAGCGATAGCGAGGTGGGGCAGGAGCTGGTCGACGAGCTCTTGCCGGCCGGGCCGCAGCTTGTGACCGCGGCGCCGGCCGTAGAGGATGCGCTTTTCCGGACCGGGGTCAGGCGTCATGCCGACCCGGCGCGGATGCTTGGGCGATTAGGAAAGCGCTCCATGGAGGGCGTCGACGAGATCGAGTTTCTCCCAGGAGAAGCCACCGTCCGGATCGGGCGAACGGCCGAAATGTCCGTAAGCGCTGGTGCGGGCGTAGATCGGCCGGCTGAGCTGCAGGTGTTCGCGAATGCCGCGCGGGCTGAGGTCGAAGGCCTCGCCCAGCGCGCCCTCGAGCTTGGCCTCGTCGACCTTGCCGGTACCGTGGGTATCGACATAGACCGAAAGCGGCTTGGATACGCCGATGGCGTAGGCCAGCTGAATGGTGCAGCGCTCGGCCAGTTCCGCGCCGACCACGTTCTTGGCGAGGTAACGCGCGGCGTAGGCGGCCGAGCGGTCGACCTTGGTCGGATCCTTGCCCGAAAAAGCGCCGCCGCCGTGGGGCGCGGCGCCGCCGTAAGTGTCGACAATTATCTTGCGCCCGGTCAGCCCGGCGTCGCCGTCGGGCCCGCCGATGACGAAGCGGCCGGTGGGATTGACATAGAATTCGTCCTCGCCGCACATCCAGCCGCTCGGCAGGACTTCCTCGACGTAGGGTCGGACGATTTCCTTGACCTGGGCCTGATCGAGGTCGGCGGTGTGCTGGGTCGAAACAACCACCGAAGTCGCACCCACCGGCTTGCCGTTCTCGTATCTCAGCGTCACCTGACTTTTCGAATCCGGCAGCAGGCCCGGCTGTGCGCCGGAATGGCGGGCCTCCGCCATGGATCGCAGGATGCTGTGCGAAAGATGGATCGGGGCCGGCATCAACACCTCGGTTTCGCGGCAGGCATAGCCGAACATGATGCCCTGGTCGCCGGCGCCTTCGTCTTTGTTGCCGGCTGCATCGACGCCCTGGGCGATATCGGAGGATTGAGAGTGGACGTGCACCGCGACTTCCGAGTTCTTCCAATGGAAGCCGTCCTGCTCGTAACCGATGTCCTTGACGGCGGCGCGGGCGACCTCCTCAAGGTGGTCGTTGGTGATGGAATCGGGACCCCGTACTTCACCGGCCAACACGATGCGGTTGGTCGTAACCAGCGTTTCAACGGCGACGCGGGCCTGCGCCTCGGCAGCCAGAAAGGTATCGACGACGGCGTCCGAAATACGGTCGCAAACCTTGTCGGGATGGCCTTCGGAAACGGATTCGCTGGTGAACAAATATTCGGATCTCGGCACGGGGAACTCCTCCGATCAACATGGTCAAAACTGATGGATCAGGAGCGTCTGCGGCAGAACGCCGGTCCGCACCACTTAGCGACAATGTTTTGCGTGGCGGCAAGCGATCCAAATCATCCACGGCCGAAATTTAACGGCGCAGACCTTTTGACAAGCTTTGACGGCGTGGTCAAGTCAATTCAGGGCGGGCTTGTGCGCCACGAAGGGTGCCCGTTTTCCATCGGCCGGACGCCGTTTCAGTCTTCATCCAATTCAAGGCCGGTGTTTTCGTACATCAGGGCGACGGAGCGCGTCAGCTGGTAGATACGATGGCGAACGGCGGGGTCCGCGATGGCGTAGTAGGCGCGCACCAGCTTGGCGGTTTCGCGCTGCGCAAGCTGCTGCTGGTCGAAGGTCTCCTCCTCGCCAGCCGTCGACCCCGGCTGGTCGGCATCGACCGCCGGCGGCATGGCGTCGAAAAAAAAGGCGACGGGAACGTTCAGGATCTTCGAAAACTGGTAGAGCCTGCTGGCGCTGACGCGGTTTGCGCCACGTTCGTATTTTTGGATTTGCTGAAAGGTCAGACCAACGGCATCGCCGAGTTTTTCCTGACTATACCCCAGCAATGTACGGCGCAGTCGCATGCGACCGCCGACGTGAACGTCGACCGGATTAGGCGTCTTGGTCAAACCCACCTCCCCTTATACAACCCGACGAATACGGAGGTATGCTAGATATTTAATCTCAAGAATGCCAGGGGATACTGGCGGTCAAATTCGTCTCCATATCGACCGCGCGAATCCGCGCAACATGGAATGAGGCGGGGTTAGTTTTTTATCCCTGTGTCGCCTGGTGTGCGGGATTCGTTTGCTTGACGACCGGCGGGACGACACAGGTCGACAAACCAGGTGCCGACGATCGCCCGGCAATTCGACCGGTCGGGGATGACGATGCGCTGGAGGCAGCGGTCCTCGTCGCCGAAATTCAACCGGACCTCGTGCGTGACTGGTTTTCCGTTGCCTTTCAGACCCTCCACAATGGCGCCAGCGCCTTGTCGCCAGTAGGCTTTTGAAGAGAACTTCCGCAAATCCACCAACTGCTGGCCGGCAAAATCATGACCGGCCATCAATTGTAAACCCCGACCCCAGTAGGACACCTTGAAAGCCTCCGGGTTGGCGTCGGCGATGTCCAGAACAAAGATGCGATCCAGGAACTGGGTCGGAATCGGCTCGCTGCTCCGTTGCTCGGACCATTTATGCATAGCCCGAACGATTGGTGACAGCTGATTTCCCCCGATTGCCTCAGTCTCGTGAAAATCTATCCAGTTCGTCCGCAGTTCGCCAAGCCGGCGGGCGTGATCAACAATGACATCTGAGTATCTCGCGGAGGCCTTTGCGAGTGTGTCCCAGCCAAAGCGCGTCACGCGCAGCAGTTTGCGGCGGCGAAGCTGCGCATCGGTGACGCGGCGGACAAATCCGCAGCTTTCCAGTTCATAAATGGCGTTATAGGCCGGCCGCCGGCTGGTAGCCAAAAAAACGATCGCGGCGGTGACGTCGGTTTGCCGCTCGGCCAGTTCCGAACGCCAGACGAACTTGAACAGCTTCAGTGCCCGCTGGCTGAGATCCGCGGGCATGATTTCCTGCAGCCGATGATCGAGGTCGGATACCAGTATCTGCCGCTGCCGGTCAGCCAAGTGCTGCTCTCCCCAAGCTCCATACGTGTCCAAAAGACACAAATCCAAGCTTGCCACTCCCGGGTGCAATTTGGCCAGCTGTTTGAGGAAATTTCCTATTGGAGCAACAGATTGATTAAGCAGTTGATTTCGGACTATCAGGTCTCGCTCGACAGGAAATTCCAGGGCCTGGGCCTGAGGATGATCCTGGATCAGGACTTCGAGCGCATGGATGCGGTGTTGACCGAACATGCGGCGGCGGATTTTCCGCCCGGACCCAATCCGATGTTCTCGCCCAAGTACAACCGCATGACGCCGGATCGCTGTTTCTGGCTCGGATTGGAAACCGAAATCGGTGAGCCGGTATCCACCGTGGCCGCCAAGAAATTCGACATGCTCTATGACCTGGGCAGCCGATGGGGCTCTCTGCGCATGCACTACGACGACGAGACCAAGGCCCTGCCGGCGGACCAGATGATCGTCGACACGAAGTTTCCCGACGGGCTGGAGGGCACCATTTCCATCACCGGACGGGGCTGGACCCGGGCGGATTACCGCCGGCGCGGTTTGATCCGGGATTTGGTGGTAATGGCCCGCGCCGAATGCCTGTCACGCTGGCTTATCGACTGGCATCTGGGCGGTACGACGGCGCAGCATCTCGAGCATGGCAGAGAGGTGTCCTGCTTCGCCTACGAGGCCGAGCAGAACGTCGATCCCCTCGGCTACTACTGGAAGCCGGAAGGTTTTGAAACCACCCTGCACTTTCATCTTCTTTGGATGGGTCCCGAGGAGATCATGGCTCTCGTTGAGAGGGAAATCCTCCGCCTGAATACCGAAGCCGCGGAGACATCCGCCGCATGAGCACAGACAAGCCCGTGTTGAAATCCGATCCCCAAGAGACCGCCCCGGGGACCACAAGGGCATGAACAAAATCGACAAAATAAGGCCGTTGCTCAGGTCCAACAAGCCGTTGTCCGTTTACGTCAACAACCGGCGCACATCTCTCCGTTTGTTCGGCATCGAGCGGGAAGCATTGTGCCGGATCTGCGAAAGCGAGGACCTGACATTCGACGAGTACTGCTCGAACGTGGCCAACGACCCCACACGTCCGGAACATTCCTTAACCGCCAAGGTTCGCGGGGCGATGCTTAGCTTTTTGATAGATCAGTGGCCGTCATCGGACGGCTAAAGGCCGTTCAGGCATCTCGAACGCAACGTCCTAATCGTCATCCATATCAAGCTCGGCGTTTTCATCCATCAATGCGACGGAGCGCGTCAGCTCGTAAATGCGGTGTCGGATGGCGGGATCGGCGATGGCGTAGTAGGCGCGAACCAGTTTTAGCGTTTCTCGCCGCGTGAACTGCTGTTGATCGAAGGGTACGCTATCGTCCTCGGCGAGCCCGGGCTGGGCGTCGTCGACTTCCGCCGGCATGTCGTCGTAGAAAAAGGCAACCGGCACGTCGAGAATTTTTGAGAATTGATAAAGGCGGCTGGCGCCGATGCGGTTGGCGCCGCGCTCATATTTTTGAATCTGCTGAAACGTCAAGCCGACGGCTTTGCCAAGCTTATCCTGACTGTAACCCAATAGGGTGCGACGCAAACGCATACGACCACCGACGTGAACGTCGACGGGATTAGGCTTTTTGGCCAATCGGACCTCCCCAATACAATAGTCCCGGTCATCTCAATACATACATGTGTATGTGAGAACCGAAGCGGGTGCAAGGGCGGGGAACAGCCTCCTAAGGGGCTAATCGGCGGTGGCGCCGCGGCGGCGATTGAGCATCGCCGAAAACAGGATGATCAGTAGACCGAGACCGATCAGCGGCCCATCGCCAAATCGAACATAAACCGTTGCCCCACTTAAAGGCCTGGGCAACGCGCCGTCCAACGTTCCCGCCTCACCGAGGCCAAGCGATGCGCGGACCCGCCCCATGGGCCCGACGATGGCCGATATGCCGGTATTTGCCGATCTGACCAGGGCGATGCCTTCCTCGACCGCCCGCGTTCGCGCCGCGGCGAAATGCTGGTAGGGTCCGGCGGTTCGGCCAAACCAGCCGTCGTTGGTCAGGTTCAACAGCCAATCCGGCCGGCTGCCACGGTCCGCCACCTCTCCCGGGAATATAACCTCGTAACAGATCAACGGGCTGACCGGCGGCAATCCCGGCCATTGCAGCGTGCTCGGACCAGGGCCGGACTGAAAATCGCCGCGCCCCGCCGCCAGGCGTTCGACGCCGAGTTTCGCCAATATTCCCCTGAAAGGTACATATTCGCCGAACGGTACAAGGTGAAATTTATCGTAGCTCGCTTGAAGCCGGCCCGCCGCATCAACGGCCACGACGCTGTTCCAGACCCGGAACGGCGTTTCGCGTTGCGCCGTGGTTCGGGGCGCACCGGTGATCAAAAGTCCCCCGGACCTGACGGCACCGCCGAGCATTTCTCGCAACACGGCATCACGGCCAATAAAGAACGGCGTCGCCGTTTCCGGCCAGATGACGTGGCTGACGGCCTCGATGCCGGGTTCGGAGGTCATTTGCAACTGGCGTTCCAGGTGGCTTCGGCGCAGTTCCGGTAGCCATTTGAGATGCTGGGGTATAGCCGCCTGCACCAGACGCAGCCGGACGCCTTCGACATCGCCGTTCGGGGTGCCGGAAAGCCTCAGGCTGCCCGCCCCCCACAGCAGTGCAAAACACAAGACTGCAAATGCGCTCGGTAACCAGGATCCGCTGGACCCGGCCGGCGCTTCTTTCCGTAATCCCAGGGTGGCCGGCGACGCCGCGGCGGCAACGGTGAGCAAGCTCAGGCCGTAGATGCCGATATAGGCGACGCTTTGCAGGACCGCGTCGGAACCGGCCCAGGCGTAACCGGTCAAATTCCAAGGGAAGCCGGTGAAGATATGCCCGCGGATCCATTCGAACGCCGTCCACGCCAGGGCGAGGGCGGTGATCTCGCCGATGCCGAATCTCGTGAGGTAACGGGCGGCCACCGCCGCGGCGCCGGTGAAAAAACCCAGGATTGCCGGCAATCCCATCACCGCGAACGGCAGCATCCAGGCAAACTTGTCAGCTTCCACCAGAAATGCCGAGCCCATCCAATAGAGCCCGGTGACGAAATAGCCGAAGCCGAACCACCAGCCGACGGCAAAGGCCGTGCGGTGACGTCCGGCCGCCGCCAGCAACCAAACCAGGCCGGAAAACGAAACCACCAGGGCTGGGACGATATGCAACGGCGCCATCGCCAAGGTCGCGGCGGCGCCCAGCACGAACGAGACGGCCAGTCGCCGCCAACCGGACAAGCGGCCCAAGGCGACGGCCCAAGCCGTCATTTGCCGGATCGCACCGTTTCCGGGTCGTTATCGACCGAGGGTAGGCGCCGAACACGCACGCGTTTCACCCGCCGGGGATCGGCATCGAGAATTTCGAACTCCAATCCGGCGGGGTGCGTCACCAGTTCGCCGCGCTGGGGGACACGCCCCAGCAAAGAAAAGATCAGCCCGCCAAGGGTATCGACGTCCTCATCGCGCTCGTCGGGCAACAGGTCCAGCTCGACTTCGTTCTCAAACTCGTCGATCGGGGCCCGGGCGTCGGCGTCGATGGCGCCGTCGGGCCCGGCGACCATCAATGGGCCTTCGACCTGGTCGTGTTCGTCCTCGATCTCACCGACGATCTCCTCGACCAGGTCCTCGATCGTCACCAGCCCGTCGGTGCCGCCGTATTCGTCGACCACGACGGCCATGTGGATCCGCGTTGCCCGCATTTTCAGCAGAAGGTCCAGAACCGGCATGGTCGGCGGCACGAACAGGACGTCGCGCGCCATGCGGCGCAGGCTGAAATCCTGCCGCCGGTCCCAAAAGCTCAACAGATCCTTGATATGGACCATGCCGAAAACGTCATCGAGATTTTCGCGATAGACCGGCATGCGGGAGTGCAGCTCGGCATGGAAGACCTCGACCATGGCATCCAATCCCGTCGAGGCTTCGAGGGCGATGATATCGGCGCGCGGCACCATGACGTCGTCAACCCTGAGCTCGGCGAGGTCGAGGATGTTCATGAGCATGAGGCGTTCTTCGGCGTTGATCGGTTCCGCCGACTTGGCGTCGAGATCGCTTTCCTCGATCAGTTCTTCCAGAGTTTCGCGCAGGTTGGCGTCACCGTTGCGGCCTCTGAGCAGATTTCGCAGCCAGTCCAAGGCGCCGCGCTGGCCCCTGTCGCCGTCGAGATTGCCCGGCCCGGTGCCGAGGCTGCCCGTTTGGTTGCTCATCCCGCGCCCTGCCTCATCTCTTGCGCCGCCGCCTGGTATGGGTCCGCGATCCCGAGCTCCGCCAGGATCGATTTTTCCAGCGTTTCCATGTCAGCCGCCTCGTCGTCCGTTTGGTGATCGAAACCAAGCAGGTGCAGCACGCCGTGGACGATCATGTGCGCCGTATGGTCCGCCAGGGATTTACCCTGCTCCGCGGCCTCGCGTGAAATCGTCTCGAACGCCAGTACGACGTCGCCCAGCATGGCGTCCACCGCCTCGCCCTGCCCGTGCGGCGCATCATCCGCCAGGGCGAACGACAGCACATTGGTGGCCTTGTCCTGGCCCCGGTAATCGCGGTTGAGCGTCCTCATCATGGCGTCGTCGGTCAGCAGGAGGGATATTTCCGCGCCGTCCGGGGTCTGGCGAACCGCCGCCTCCAGCGCCGCGGCCGCGGCCCGGGAACAGGCCGGCACGGCATCGGGCAGCGCGCCGTCCCAGTCCGGACACGTGACCGTGACGTCAATCGTTGGACGAACGGCTTTCTCGCCGTAAGAATCAGCCGGCATACCCTAGCCTTTGTCCCCCTTCCCCTGGTTGTCGTTCCGCTCATGCTTCTCATAGGCCCTGACGATGCGGGTCACCAGGTCGTGACGAACGACATCGACATCCGAAAAGCGCACGATGTTGACTTCGTCGACGCCGGCCAGGGCTTCGGCGGCGTCCGCCAGACCGGACCGCGTGCCGCGCGGCAGATCGACCTGGCTGAGGTCGCCGTTCACCACCATCCGGCTGCCCTCGCCGAGCCGCGTCAGCAGCATCTTCATCTGCACCGGCGTGGTGTTTTGCGCCTCGTCGACGATGATGAAGGCGTTGGTCAGGGTGCGACCGCGCATGAAAGCTACCGGCGCAACCTCGATTTCGTCGTTTTCCAGCCGCCGCATCACCTGGTCGCCGGGCATCATGTAGTGCAGGGCATCGTAGAGCGGGCGCAGGTAGGGGTCGATTTTCTCCCGCATGTCACCGGGCAGGAAACCAAGGCGCTCTCCGGCTTCGACCGCCGGGCGCGAGAGCACGATGCGCTCGACCGTACCGTCCATCAGCATTTCCACCGCGATCGCCACGGCCAGAAATGTTTTGCCCGTACCGGCCGGGCCAATGCCGAAGGCCAGTTCCCGTTTGCGCAGCTGGGCGACATATTCGGCCTGCACCGGCGTGCGCGGCGTGATCACCCGCTTGGGCGTGCGGATCATGATTTCCTCGGACGCGATGGAGAGATTGGGTCCATTGCCCAGCGCCGCGGCTTCGGCCATGCGGATGGCGCCGTCGACCTCCCCCTTGTCCAGGGCGAGGCCTTTCTTGAGGCGGGCGTAAAGATCTTCGAGCACCGTTTTCGTGGCCGCCCTGGAGCTCGGGCTGCCCTGAATGGAAACTCGGTTGCCGCGCGAAGACAGTGAAACGTTCAAGCGTTGCTCGATGCGTGCAAGGTTGCGGTCATGTTCGCCGAAAAGTTCCAGGAGCAAACGATTGTCGTCGAAATCCATCACCATTGGCGGGTTGCCCTGATCGCCGGACCCTGCGTTCTGTGCTGCTTTCAAACTGTCTTCCGTCCCTCCATAGCCGGTTTATGCGGCGTCCGCCTTGGCCCTCGCGGGTACCGCGCGGACGCTGTTGGGGTGGGCCTCCTCGATGTAAACCGCCGCAATCGCGCCCGCCTCGAGTCCCGCCGCCTCCGCGCCATCGACGTGCACGGCCTGCATGTAGGGGCTGCGCCCGACAAGCTGGCCGGCCCGCTTGCCCGCGCGTTCCAGCAGGACGTCCGTCTGAAGTCCCACTGTCGACTGGTTGAATTCAAGCTGTTGGGCGTCCAGAAGGTCCTGCAGAATCGCCAGGCGCTCCGCCTTGGCCTCTTCCGGAACCTGATCGTCGAACGCCGCCGCCGGCGTTCCGGGCCTTGGACTGTACTTGAAGGAATAGGCGCTGGCGTAACCAACCTCGCGGACCAAACCCAGCGTCGCCTCGAATTCCGCCTCCGTCTCGCCGGGAAAGCCGACGATGAAGTCGCCGGAAATAGCGATATCCGGCCGGACCCCGCGCAAGGCTTCGATGACCTTAAGATAGTCCGCCGCGTTGTGGCGCCGGTTCATGCCGGCCAAGACCCGATCCGATCCGGACTGCACCGGCAAATGCAGGTAGGGCATCAGAATTTCGTTGTCGCGATGCGCCGCCACCAGTTCGCCGTCCATGTCGAGCGGATGGGAGGTCGTATAGCGCAAGCGCCGCAAGCCGGGCACCTCCGCCAGTCCCGCCATCAGCCGGCCCAGCGACCAGGCGGTCCCGTGGGCGGCGGCACCGTGGTAGGCATTGACGTTCTGGCCCAGCAGCGTGATTTCCTTCGCACCGGCGTCGACCAGGCGGGCGGCCTCGTCGATCACGTCGCGGGCGGGCCGGGAATATTCGGCGCCCCGGGTGTAGGGCACGACACAGAACGTACAGAATTTGTCGCAACCCTCCTGGACCGTCAGGAAAGCGCTGGAGCCGGTCACCTCGACGGTTTCCGGCAATCCGTCAAATTTCGGTTTTGCCGGAAATTCCGTGTCGATGATGCCGCCTTGGCGCGCCGCCGCCTGCACCATGTCGGGCAAATGGTGATAGGCCTGGGGTCCGAACACCATGTCGACCCATGGCGCCCGGCGCGTCACTTCCTCACCTTCGGCCTGGGCCACGCAGCCGGCCACGGCGATGACCATGTGCCGGCCTTCTTCCGCCAATTTCTTTTTGATGGTTTTCAGTCGGCCGAGCTCGGAGTAGATCTTTTCCGCCGCTTTTTCGCGGATGTGACAGGTGTTTAGGATCACCATGTCGGCGTCCGAGGCATCGTCGGAGGCGACGAATCCCAGCGGTTTGAGCAAATCCGCCATCCGCCCGGAATCGTACACGTTCATCTGACACCCGTATGTCCGGATGTGCAGCTTCTTTGGGCTCAGAGCCTGCTTAGTCAAGGTCGGTTGCTTTAGTCCCAATGCCGGCGCCGCCAATGCGCGTGCGCCACAACAGTTACGCCTTAGAAACATGCGCACTCGTCATGCCTATGTCAAGCTTCGCAAGCGCCTCGGAACGACCGGAATCCGCGCCTGACACGCCATCCATGACCACTTTCCGGCAGTGTTCGGCCATCGCTTTGCGGCTCGGAAAGGCCACCGCCGTCACGGCGGGATGAAATTCCAGGCGGGCCGCCAAACCGCCGCCGCGGCACAGCATCGCCCACAGATGCGGGGCCAGTTCCATGTCGCCGTACCAGGCGACCTCCGGGCGGCGGGCGCGCACCAACGGCAAACCCCTGTGGCGGACATAGCTCAGGCTGACCGGCTGAACCGGCAGGTCCGCCGCCCCGTCCCAGCGCTCGGCAACGGAAAAAAAGCCGCTTCTGAAGGGTAATACGCGGTTGCCGTCGTTGCTGGTACCCTCGGGAAACAAAATGAGGCGACGGCCCGAACGCAGGGCCTGGGTAACCTGATCGGCCTGGCTCCGGATCTTGTGCCGGCGGCGTTCGACGAAAACGGTTTGCTGCAGCCGGGCCAACAGGCCCACGCCGGGCCAGCCCTTGACTTCGCTCTTGGCCACAAATCCCGCCTTGAGCACGCTGCCGAGCACGACGATATCGAGCCAGGAAACATGGTTCACGACGAACAGGACGGGCGCCCCGGCCTCCGGCGCGCCGTCAATTTCCAGCGTGAGACCGAGAATCCGGGCCGCGCCCTTGTGGTAAATCTGCGGCACGCGTTGCGCCGTTTTCGGGCTCAACCGCAGCGCCAGCAGCTGCACCGGCAACAGCGCGCCGGTCCACAACAGCGCCAACGCGGCGCGACAGGCACCCGGCAGCACGGACATCTTCAATTGGGGCGGTCGTCGGCGCTAGGACTCGTCCTCGTCAATCGCCACGCCATAGAGTTCCAGGCGGTGATCGATGAGGCGATAGCCCATGCGGCGGGCGATTTCGCTCTGCAGGCGTTCAATTTCGGGATCCTGAAATTCCAGCACCTGGCGCGTGCGAACGTCGATCAGGTGATCGTGGTGTTCTTCCGAAACTTCTTCGTACCTGGCGCGGCCGTCACCGAAATCATGACGGTCGAGAATTTCGGCTTCCTCGAACAGCCGCACCGTGCGGTAGACCGTGGCGATGCTGATTTTCGGATCGATCCTGCTGGCCCGGGCGTAAACCTCTTCCACATCGGGGTGGTCTTCCGATTCCGACAGGACCTGGGCGATGACCCGGCGCTGGCCGGTCATCTTCATGCCTTTTTCGACGCACAGCCGTTCAAGGCGCGACAACTCACTCAAACTTCTTCTCCCTGCCCACCTTTTGCGCCGACGGTCGGCGCGCGGCGTTCCTCAAGACTATGCGCTACGCCGGCGTTTGGTGCCAAGACCGATTTTCTTGGCCAGATCACTGCGCTGCGCGGCGTAATTGGGCGCCACCATGGGGTAATCGGCCGGCAGCCCCCAGCGCTCGCGGTATTCGTCCGGGCTCAGGTTATAGCGCGTCTTGATATGACGTTTCAGCATTTTGAGCTTTTTTCCGTCTTCAAGACAGACAATATAGTCTGGTGTGACCGATTTCTTCACGGAAACGGCGGGTGTGGGTTTTTCCTGAACGGCGGGGGCGACACCACCGAGTTTCGCCAATGCGTCGAACACCTGCTGAATGAGTTGCGGTAATTCGGCGACGGGGACGTCATTGTTGGAGACGTGCGAAGCAACAATATCGGTGGTCAATGCAAGAAGTTCGTTTGTTTCTATTTGTTCTGACATTTAATTCGACCCTATGTTCTAAAGACTTTGCTTTTTATATTGGCTTTAGATGATTATTTCAATGATTATTGAATACCCCTCGACTAGCGAAAGCTAAGCGCGTGAACACTTCTACAGACCATTACCTCGACATTACAGGCGATGTTTGCCCCATTACGTTTGTTAAAACCAAACTGCTGATCGAGCGCATGGCGAGCGGCGAGGTCGCGGAGGTCCGCCTAGGGGACGGCGAGCCGTTGGAAAACGTGCCACGCTCGGTCGTTGAGGAGGGTCACGACCTTATTTCGCTCGAGGCCGTTCCGGACGCGCCCGGCGTT
>CAYOAD010000047.1:0-21447 GCA_964401845.1 uncultured Rhodospirillaceae bacterium
ATCAGATGTTCTTTGTCGGTGCTGCCTGCCGGCGTCGCCTTGTAGCGCTTCGCGGGGGCGGGGGCGGCTTTTTTCGCGGGCGCCTTTTTCTTTTTCTTGGCGGCAGTTTTCTTTGCGGCTTTGGCCATCTTCGAGACTCCTCGTTGGGTCAACTATTGAGCGATAAGGGAACCCTAATGCCCCTTGACCGTTATTACCACGCGTAATTCACCACAACCGCCGGACACGGCAGTTTTTTGCTCCCGCACCCGCTGCGGATAAGGCACAAATTAATTCGCTTTGGCCGCGGCCTGGTGAATTCGAGGAAAATCGTCAGGCCGAATTCCGTTCCTCGGCCGTGGCGAACAGGATGTCGTTCAACGTTTCGTTGGCTTGGCGGTGAAAGGCCAGAGCATCGGGGTGCAGATCGGATTGCGGCCTGGGAACCGGATCGAAATGGCCGTGGCGGTCTTCACCCCGCACCAGCATCGAAGCCGTGCGGCCGCCGATTTGACGGCAGTAGGTCGGAATGTAGCGCACGACAAATCCGTAACGTGGAATGTCGGAAAGGTTGGCTTCCGAGCCATGGACGATGAGTACGTGGTGAAGCGACATTTCACCAGGCTGCAGTTCGATGTCGGCGGCATCACCGTCGGCGACCTCGACCTGGACTTCCTGGCCGCGGCTCAAGAGATTGTCATCGGCGAAGGTGTCGGCATGATCGATCTGGCCGTTCGCATGACTGCCCGGCACCACCCGCATACAGCCGTTTTCGCGTGTGCTCGGCGTCAGGGCGATCCAGGCGGTGACGATGTCTGCCGGCTCCAACCCCCAGTATGTCAGGTCCTGGTGCCAGGTCACGATATTGCCGTCCTTGGGCTCCTTGTTGAAGAAAGCGGCGTTCCAGCAAAGGATGTCCGGACCGATGACCTTTTCCACCTGATCCAGTATTTCCGCCCGCTGCACCAGGTCATAAAAATCGGGAAAGAGAAAATGGGCGTTGGTGCCGAGATAGTTGGCGCTGTCCCGGGCCTGCCGGTCGCGGATCTCCATCACCTTGCCTGCGTATCTCCCGGCTTCCGCTTCGGATAGAACACGCAGCGGACTGAGGTACCCCTGACGCGCGTAATCTTCGTTTTCCATGACTCTCCGATCCCAATTTTTCGCCATACCAAATTTTACTGGCGAGTTTCCGGTTTTGCATACGTCGCCACCGAATTGGGCTACAATCGATGGCGAAGCCACGGGCCGCTTGCAATTTTGTAATTACTCTAATCTTATATACAAAATCAATTTTTACAAACGAAAGAATGACGAATATGCCGAAAAAAACCGCGATAGCCAAAAAAACCCGGGAAGCCAAGCCCGCGGGCGGGCGGCGCTATCAGGCGCCGGCGCTTGAAAAAGGTCTAGACATCCTGGAACTGCTATCGCGCGAAACGGACGGGCTTAGTCAAAAGGAAATCTCGGCCAAACTGGGCCGCAGCGTGAACGAGATCTTCCGCATGCTGATTTGCCTGGAGGAGCGCGAGTACATTTCCCGTGCCGACTCCAACGACACCTTCAAGCTTTCGCTTAAACTGTTCGAACTGGGCTTGCGCAATCCACCGACCAAACGGCTTGTGAGCGCGGCAGCGCCGGCATTGCTCGGGCTGTCGAAATCGATCCGGCAATCTTGTCATGTGGCGATCCGCTCCGGGAGCAACGTACTGGTCGTTGCCCAGCAGAACTCGCCCGAGGAATTGTTTTTCACCGTTAGCCTAGGCGCCATGGTGCCTATCCAGAGCGCGGTATCCGGCATTGTTCTTCTGTCCTATCAGACGCCTGAAGAACGGGCGCACTGGCTGTCCGAAGCAGCAGTCACCAGCGCTGAATTGAATTATTTGAGGAAAGCCTATCCGTCGGTGCTGAAGAACGGTTACTTCCAGCAATCGAGCAAGATGACGCGCGGGGTTAGCGAACTCGCCTGCCCCATCTTCGATCACACCGGCAACGCCGTCGCCACGGTTAGTGTGCCGATCGTGCAAAACGTGACGGCAAAATCCGCCGTCACCAAATATCTTCCCGAGGTTAAGGAAGCGGCATTCGAGATTTCCCGCCAAATCGGCTGGCACGGCGACATCGCCGCCCTTTAGGGCATCTCCTCAGTTGCCGTAGACGATGCTTGGCAGCCATAGCGCCAGTTGTGGATAAGCCATGACGATGCCGATGCCGATGACTTGCAAGATCATAAACGGCCACAGCGAGGCATAGATGTCCTGCAGGCTGATATCCGGCGGCGCCACCCCTTTCAGGTAGAAGGCCGCCGGCCCGAACGGCGGCGAGAGATACGAAATCTGCATGTTCATGCAGAACAGGATGCCGAACCAGATCGGGCTGTAGCCCATGCTGATGATGATCGGCACGAAGATCGGCATGGTCAGCAGCATGATACCGATCCAGTCAATGAAGAACCCGAGCACGATCAGGATGGCCATCATGATCAGGATGATGACCATCGGCGCGAACGGCAGGCCGGAGATCAGCCCTTTGACGAATTCGATACCGCCCATCAGATTGTAAACGCCGATCAGCGCGTTGGCGCCGAAGGTCAGCCAAAGGATGACGCCGCAGGTCATCATGGTCTGGTGCAGGGCGCCGCGCATCATCTCCCAGCTAAGTTCCTTGCGGATCCAGGCCGACAGAATAACGCCGACCACGCCCATGCCGGCCGCCTCGCTGACCGAGGCGATGCCGCCGTAGATGCTGCCGAGCACCATGCCGGCAACGGCCAGCGGCAGAGCGACATCCCGGACCAGTTTGAGCTTTTCGGCCAACGGCATGTCCCTCTCGTCGGCCGGGGCGGGTGGGCCAAGTTCGGGATTGAGGGTGCAGCGGATCAGGATGTAGGCAACGTAAAGGCAAGCGAGCAGAAGCCCCGGAATAATGGTGGCCATGAACAGATCGCCGATCGAGACGCCTGCCGTCAGGCCGAAGAAGATAAGGACGATGCTGGGCGGGATCATGGTGCCCAGCGATCCGCCGGCGCAGATCGTGCCGATGGCCAGTTTGCGGTCGTACTTCAGGCGCAACATCTGCGGCAGGGCGACCAGGCCCAGAAGAACGATCTCGCCGCCGATAATACCGGTCATGGCGGCCATCAGGACCGCCACCGCCATGGTTTGCACGGCGAGCCCGCCACGCAATCCGCCGGCGAAGATGTGCATGGCCTTGAACAAATCCCGCGCCACGCCTGATCGCTCCAGGATGGACGCCATCAACACGAACATCGGCACGGCAACCAGGGCGTAGACGCTGACGAAGGAGTAAACACGGCTGGCGATCAACGGCAGGCTCATCGGTCCGTAGAGCGCCAGGGCAAATGCGAAGGAGACGGCGCCGGTCACGAACACCAGCGGCACGCCGATGATCATGAGGCCCATCATGGCCGCCAGCATGATCAGAGTGAGAAGTTCGATACTCATAACGGGCCCTCAGCGCAAACGGCGTATGTCGTCCCAGAACTGGGACATCGCCTGCACCGTCATGATGCCGGCCGCCAGCACCAGCAGGGACTTAAGGTAGGCGGGAATGGGGACGTCCCAGGCGTGGGCGCTGGTTTCCATCATTTGCACCGAGGGCACCGCCTGCTGCCAAGCGGCGTAGGTCAGAAGCCCCATGAAACCGATGATGACGGCGTGCTGGAGTAGATCCATGATGCGCTGAATTTTGGGCGGCATGATTTCGTAAACGGCGCTGATGCGCATGTGCCTGTCCGCTTGCTGGGCGTAGGTGCCCGCCAGCAGGAAACCCGTCGCGCTCAGCGCCGTAGCGCTGTCGTGAACCCAGATGGTCGGCGCGTTGAAGACGTAGCGCATGATCACCTCATAGGCCGTCAGGATGACGCTAACGAGAAAAACGATGCTCGTTTTCTCGCCGATCAGGATCGACAAACGGTCGATCATGTTTAGTTTTGCCGGTTCGGTTGGGGACATGGCTCCCTCGGCGCCGGGGGTTAAAAAAAGGGTAGGGGCATAACGCCCCTACCCGGACCAAACAACTAAGCGTTCATCGTTCGTCGAAGCTTCTAGTCGAGCAACTTCAACTTTTTCAGGAAGGCAACCTGGGAATCGACCAGCTTCCGGGCCAACGGACTTTTATTGCCGAAGGCTTCCCACTCGATCATCGCGATCTTGCGGAACTTGGTGCGCTCGGCGGCGCTCCAATTCACCAGGGTCACGCCTTGGGAGGCAGCGGCTTCCGCCGCGGCGATATCGACCATCTGGATGCTTTGCACCATATCGCGGGCGAACTCTTTGGTCGCCGTCGTGATAATGGCTTTGTCTTCTGCGGAAAGCTTGTTCCATGCGCCCATGTTGACGGCAAAATCCGCGGCCGGAGCCGAATGGAAGCCCGGATATAGCGGATACTTTGCGATCTTGTGGTAACCCAGATCCTGGTTCATACCCAGCGTGCCCCAATCGGTGGCGTCGATGACGCCGCGTTCCAGAGCGGTGTAGACCTCACTACCCGGCAAGGTCACCACGCCGGCGCCGATACGGCGCCAAATGGCGGCGCCCATGCCCTCGGGTGCGCGCATTTTGACACCCTTAAAGGCTTCGACGTTGGGCAGCGGTTTCTTGGCCGGCATGGATTCCTGGCCGAACCAGACCGGGCCGACGTAATAGGCGCCGAATTTGGCATAGGCTTCCCGGCAAAGCTCCAGGCCGCCGCCGTATTCGAACCAAAGTTGGGACTGATAGGTGTTTTCGAAAGCGCCGTTGAGTTCCGTGCAAATCTGCAGTCCGGGCTCCTTACCGGCGAAATAAGCGCCGCCTGAATGCTGCCCCTGGAGAATGCCGGCGCCGACGGCCTCGAGCGTTTCGGTGTGGCCGACCACCGCCTTGATCGGCAGGGTAATGATTTCAACCCGGCCGCTGGTCATGCTCTTGACGTTTTTAGCGAATCTCTCGAAGACCTTCTGGTTCACCGTTCCCGGTTGCCAAAGGGATTGTACTTTCCAGGTATGTTCCGCAGCCGACACGGCAGATGCGGCAAGGCTAACCGCCGCCGCCGTCGCGACAGCAGTACTCAGTTTTCTAATCGAATTGAACTTCATGATCTTCTCCCGTCTAAATCTGTCACGCGAAAATGCCCGGTTTATTGATCTCTTTGAATTTCCTCCGCGTATGGATGGAGCCGCCCATATAAACGAGTATGAAATATATTTTCATACATGAAAAGACATTTTACGGGAAAAATGCCTGGTAATTACGAAGTGTTGCCCTCCAAACGTCGCTTCAGCTCTGGGTTTCAGAAGATTTCAAATGTAATAAACCGAAGAATCAGGCGCTTGCCGCAGGTTTTATTCTTATTCCAAACAGGAAAATCAGCGGTATACGGCCGACGGATAGATGCAATTAATTTTGGCCTGTCGCAGGAAAATTGAGGCCGCGATCCAAACCGCCCTGCAAGCCGGGACGTCCTGGGTGAAATCGCTCAATCGACGGTGAACGAGGAAAGTCCGTCGCGGTCGATTTCGATGCCCAAACCGGGACCGCCGGGAACTTGGACAACGCCGTTCTTATGCTCGATCGGCCGTTCCATAATGGCCTGGCGGGCCGGATGCTCTGAGCGGTCGAACTCCAGCATCGGCTCCCAGGGACGGCGACCCGGCGGGTTATGAGGCAGCACGGCCAAAAGGTGCAGCGCCGCCGATAATCCAATACCGGTGCCCCAGACGTGAGGAACCAGACGCACGCCGAAAGCACTGGCCATATCGGCGATCTTCTTGCACTCGCTCAAACCGCCGGCGGCGCAGGTGTCGGGCTGGAGATAATCGATGGCGCCGCGCCTGAGGATTTCGCGAAATCCGAAGCGCGTGTATTCGCACTCGCCGCCGGCCATGGGGATCGACGTCGACGCCTTGACGGCCAAGTAGCCAGCCAAATCCTCCGGCGGTACCGGCTCCTCGAACCAGCCGATGTTCAAATGCTCGACCCGCTGCGCCAGACGGCTGGCGTCAACGGCATCGTACCCATGGTTGGCGTCGAGCATCAAACCCATATCCGGGCCGATGGTCTGCCGCACCTTTTCGATCAGCGCCGCGTCCTCATCGACCGCGAAACCGATCTTCAATTTCACGGCGGAAAACCCCTCCGCCTTGTAACCCGCCACTTCCTCGGCAATGTAGTCCATGGGGTCGCCATCCCGCTTGCGGTATGTGCCGGTGGCGTAGGCTTTAACCTCCGTCCGCAGCGGGCCGCCCATCAACTGGTGGATGGGCGCACCGAAATGTTTGCCCTTGATGTCCCAGAGCGCAATGTCGATGCCGCTAATTGCACAGATGGGCACCCCTTTCTGGCCCTGATCGCGGAACGCCGCGTACAAATCCTGCCAGATCTTCTCCGTCGCAAGGGCGTCGGCGCCGATGAGCCAGGGTATATAGGCCTCGACCATGGCTGCCGCCGGACGGGCGGGACCGAAGCACTCTCCCCAGCCGACCAAACCATTATCGGCCTTCAGCTCGACCACGCAGGAGGCGCGCGTGACCGCCTCGCCGATGGCCCAATGGAATGGTTCCGACAGCGGCGCTTCGAGGATGTGGGTTTGGACGTCGGCGATCTTCACAGGCTTGCTCAGGTAATCTCGCTCAACACCTGGTCGAGATTTTCGACCGTGCGGTCGATGTTCTGCAGCTTGTCGAGGCCAAAAAGCCCCATGCGGAAGGTCTGAAAATCATCCCCCTCGTCGCACTGCAGCGGCACGCCGGCGGCGATTTGCATGCCGAGCGCCGCGAACTTCTTGCCGCTCTTGATATCTCCGTCATCGGTGTGGAAGACAACCACCCCGGGCGCTTCAAAGCCTTCCGCGGCAACGCTGCGGAACTGCTTCTGCGCCAACAAGTTGCGCACTTTGGTCCCGAGCTCCTGCTGCTGGGCGCGGATCTTTTCCAGGCCGTAGGCCTCGGTCTCCTTCATGGCGGCGTGGAACTTGACCAGAGCATCGGTCGGCATGGTCGCGTGATAGGCGTGACCGCCGCCTTCGTAGGCCGCCATGATATCCAGCCATTTTTTTAGGTCGCAGGCGAAACTGCTGCTGGTGGTATCGTCAATGGCCGAGCGGGCAGCCTCGTTCAGCATCACCAGTCCGCCACAGGGCGAGGCGCTCCAGCCCTTTTGCGGCGCGCTGATCAGGATGTCGACGCCGATATCCTGCATATCGACCCACATGGCGCCGGAGGCGATGCAGTCGAGCACGAACAGACCGCCGGCCTCGTGGACGGCGTCGGCGACCGCGCGCATGTAGTCGTCCGGCAACATGATGCCGGAGGCGGTTTCGACGTGGGCCGCGAACATCACATCGGGCTTTTCCGACGCGATGGCCGCGACCACCTCATCGATGGGTGCCGGCGCGAAAGCGGCCTGCGGTCCTCTGGTGACGGGCCGGGCTTTTAGCACCGTTGAACTGGCCGGGATGTTTCCCGCCTCGAAAATCTGCGTCCAGCGGAAGCTGAACCAGCCGTTGCGCACGACCAGCGTTTTCTTATCCGTGGCGAACTGGCGGGCCACGGCTTCCATGGCGTAGGTGCCGCCGCCCGACACGATGGCCACCGCGTGGGCGTTGTAGACCTTTTTGAGGGTCGCCGAGATGTCTTTCATCACGTCCTGGAAGGAGCGCGACATATGGTTCAACGAGCGATCCGTGAAAACCACGGAATACTCGAGCAGGCCGTCGGGATCGACGGCGGATATGGCGTTGGTCATCGGGCGGATATTCCCCTGGTGGCGCGTATCTAGACCACGGGTTTAGCCCCGATCGGCGAACCGATCAATAGCGGTGGTTCAGGCCGGTCTCGAACATCGCGACGATGTTCTCCGGCGGCACCTCGAACTGGATGTTGTGAACGGAGTTGAGCACGTAGCCGCCCTGCTTGCCGAAGATTTCGATGCAGCGTTTGGTCTCCGCCTTGACCGCATCGGCGGACTGATAGGGCAGGATATCCTGCGTGTTGATGCCGCCCCAAAAAGCCATGCGGTCGCCGAACTCATCCTTCAGGCGGTCGGGCTCCATATTCTTGGCCGTGACCTGCACCGGATTGAGGACATCGACGCCGATGTCGATCAAGTGCGGAATGAAAAGATAGGCCGACCCGCAGCAGTGGAACAGCGACTTGCCGCCGGTTTCCGATTTCAGCGTCTGGATGATCTTCTCGTGGCGAGGCTTGATGAGGGTGCCGTAAGTATTGTCCGGGTCGAACATGCAGCCGTCCTGGGTGCCGAGGTCCTCGCCGAAGAAGATGACGTCGACGTTTTCGGCGCCGGCCTCGCGGATCATGTTCTGCGCGGCGCGGATGTTGTAATCGGCCAGCCTGTCCATCAGATAGCAGGCCGCTTCCTTGGCCCGATATAGATCCTTGAGGAAATCGACCATACCTCGCAGTGCATAGGCGCGATGGATCACCTGGTCGGGCACGTTGAGGACGAGACAGAAATCGCCGTCCTGCTTGAATTGCCCGACCTTTTCCTTGATTCCGCGCACCAGGCCCGGATTGTCGGGATCGGGCCAGGCCATTTCGTCAATCCGGTCGATGGTGAGCTTGCCGCTGCACAACGGACCGTCCTTGTAGAGGAAGTGCTTGTCGTCCGTGCCCGACGTGCTTTTGAAGGTGACGCCGAAATGATCGATGAACGTCAAGTCGTCGACCCATTCGCCCGCTCCTTCATAGGCGCCGGCGTTGATCGCCCGGGTATCGACGCCAAGGCGGTTCATCACGGCCGGATCCGGTTCCGCCAGATGATTGAGTTTGGATCGTATTACGGTTTCATGATCGAAGCCCATGTGCTCTTTCAGCCTGTCGTAGGCGTCAATGACGATGGTGCTGGCGCCGGTCCCGCCCAGATCAATGGCCACGCGGTCGGCTTGCTCGTGGTTGATGGCGGCAAGAACACGGTCTCTCGATGTCCAGGTCATTTTCGTTCTCTCTTCAATTTCGGCGGTTTCGCTGGGCGCCGATCAGGCAGCGACAAAACCGCGTGCCTGTTCGACGGCGGCCGGCGCATCCATGCCGTAGGCATCGGCGCCGATCCGCTGGGCGAAGTCCTCGTTGACCGGCGGTCCACCCACCATCACCTTGACGTTCAGATTGCGCGACTCGTTGGCGTCTCTGAGGACCGACACCGCCTTTTCCATTTCAGGCATTGACGTCGTGAGCAACCCTGAAAGCGCGATGAGATCGGCATCGTTCTCCTGGGCCGAGGCGATAAACTGTTCGGCGTCCACGTCGGTGCCGAGATCGACGACGCGGAAACCCGCCCCTTCAAGCAGCATACCGACCAAGTTCTTGCCGATGTCATGCAGATCACCCTTGACGGTGCCGAGGATAACGGTGCCGATGGGTTTGACGCCGGTATCGGCCAGCAAAGGCCGGAGAATATCCAGGCCGGCCTGCACGGCTTCGGCCGCCATCAGCATCTCCGGTACGAACAAGGTGCCGGCGCTGAACTTCTCGCCGATATCGTCTAGCGCCGAGACAAGTCCCTCGCCGAGGATCACCTGAACGTCGGTACCACAGTCGACTTCGGCCTGCACGAGTTCGGCAACCTCTTCCTCATCATAGTCCATCACCGCATCGAAAATTTCCTGAACCGGCATGCTCACTCCTTCGCCATATTGGCCTGCAATTGCCCACGGCTACGCGACGGCATAATTGTTTATACCGCTATTTCACAAATAAAATTCAATTTTGTCAATAAATAGACGCACCACACCCGGAAATTACGCCGGATTGGCCTCGGCGGGTTCGCGCCTAGATGATGCCCTGCGCCTTCAGATCCGTGATTTCGTCATCGGACATGCCGAGCAGACCGCCGTAGATCTCGGCATTGTGCTCGCCGGCCGTATCGGGCCCGAGCCAGGCGATGTCGGGCGGGGTTTCGCTGAACTGGGGCGTGAAGCCGGGCACCGCCATATCGCCGAATAGTTCGGAGTCGACGCGGCGGACCATGCCGCGGGCGGCAAAGTGGGGATCGTTGGCGATGTCCTCGATGGTGTAGATGGGTCCCGTGACGACATCGTGGGCGTCGAGAATTTCACCCAGTTCATCCATCGTTTTGGTCTTGGTCCACTCGGCAATCAGGTTGTCTAGCTCGGTGGCATGCTTGCCGCGCTCCAGATGGGTGTAGTAACGCTCGTCCTCCGCCAGTTCCGGCTGCTCCATCGCCTCGCAGAGCCGCACGAACATGGGATCGAAATTGGCGGCGATGATCACCCATTTGCCGTCCTTGGTGGGAAAGAGGTTGGAGGGCGAGACGTTTGCCAGTCCGGTGCCGCTGGGCGGGCGGATTTCGCCCGTTTTGTCGAATTCGGAAAGCGCGCCCTCCATCAGGGCGAAACAGCTTTCGAGGATCGAGGCGTCCACCACCTGTCCCTTACCGCCGCCCAGCGCATCGCGTTGGTAAAGCGCCATCAGCAGGCCCTGCGCGGCGAACATGCCGGTCAGCGTATCGCCCAGCGATATGTGCATGCGCGGCGGCGCTTCGCCTGGGAAACCGTTGATGTGGCGCAGGCCCCCCATGGCCTCTCCCACGCTTGCGAAACCGGGGCGCGGGGCGTACGGGCCGGTTTGGCCGTAGCCCGAGATGCGCACGATGATCAGCCCGGGATTGATCTCTTGCAGGTCCTCAGGCCCCAGGCCCCATTTTTCCAGGGTGCCGGGCTTGAAGTTTTCAATCAGAGCATCGGCGTGGGCGACGAGCTTCTTAATCATGTCCCGGCCGCCGTCGGTGCGCAGGTTCGCCGTCACCGACTTTTTGTTGCGCGCCAGGGTCGGCCACCACAGGCTGCGGTCGTTGAAACGGTGATGCCCCCAGTTGCGCATGGGATCGCCGCCCTCCGGCGGCTCCACCTTGATTACTTCGGCGCCGAATTCGGCCAGCCGCGCCGCCGTGAAGGGGCCGGCCAGGAGTTGGCCCATTTCGATGACGCGGACGCCGGCCAAGGGCCCCTTCAGGCGGTCGTCGCGCTGACTTTCTTCGATGGGCATATCGACGCCCCTCCCCTCAACATTGGCACGCGCAGGCAAGATGGGACATATTCTAACCGCGTGTCGCCGGGGAGGTCGCGGACAAACGAATGGTTAGGGACGAAAAATTCGATGCTGTCATTGTCGGCGCGGGGCACAACGGCCTGGTGACCGGCGCTTATCTCGGCCTGAAGGGACTGAAGGTCAAGATCGTCGAACGCCGCGGTACGGTCGGCGGCGCCGCCGTGACGGAGGAGTTTCACCCCGGTTACCGCAATTCCATCTGCGCCTACGCCGTCAGCCTGCTTAACCCGAAGATCGTCGCCGATCTCGGGCTCTACGATCACGGCCTCAGGATCATCGAACGACCGCTATCGAATTTCCTGCCGACGGCTGAGGGCGGCTATCTCAAGTCTTTCGCCGACAGGCGAAAAATGCATGACGAAGTCACCCGGCATTCGGCCGCCGATGCGGCACGGCTCGACGACTACGAGGCGACAATTTCGCGCCTCGCCGATGTCCTGCGCGCCCTCGTCCTGGAAACGCCGCCCAACGCCGGCGGCGGCTGGCGCGATTTCTGGGCCCTGCTGAGAGCAGGCAACCGCTTGCGCGGGCTGACGTTGGAGGATCAGCGCGACCTGGCCGACATCATGACGATGAGCGCCGCCGATTTCCTCGCCCGCTGGTTTGAGAGCGATGCCGTCAAAGCCTTGTTCGCCTTCGACGGCATCGTCGGCACGTTCGCCAGTCCGCAAACGCCGGGCACGGCCTACGTTCTGCTGCACCATTGTTTCGGCGAGATCATGGAAACGCCGGGCGCCTGGGGGCATGCGGTGGGCGGCATGGGCGCCATCACGCAGGCCATGGCCCGCGCGGCGGAAGGGGCCGGCGTCGATATCGAAACAGCCGCCGCCGTCGACCGGGTATTGGTGGAAGACGGCAAGGCGACGGGCGTCAGGCTGGCGGACGGACGCGAGATCAGGGGCCGGGCCGTCGCCGCCGGTATCAACCCCAGACTGTTGTTCGAAAAACTGATCGATCCCGAAGAAGTGGAGCCCGTCTTCCTGCGCCGCGTGAAAAACTGGCGCTGCGAGTCCGGCACCTTCCGCATGAACGTTGCCCTCAGCGAACTTCCCAATTTTACCTGCCTGCCGGGAACCGAGCAGGCGGAACATCATACCGCCGGCATCGTCATCGCCCCCTCGGTCGAATACATGGATACGGCCTTTTACGATGCCAAGCGCCTGGGCTGGTCACGTGCGCCGGTGGTCGAGGTGCTGATCCCCAGCACCGTCGACGATACCCTTGCGCCCCAAGGCCGGCACGTCGCCAGCCTGTTTTGCCAGCAGTTCAAGCCTGAATTGCCGGACGGCCGGTCGTGGGACGAGGCGCGCGGGGAAGCCGCCGACACGATCATCGATACGGTCACCCGCTTCGCTCCGAACTTCAAGTCGTCGATTATCGCCCGGCAGATCCTGTCGCCGCTGGATCTCGAGCGCGAATTCGGCCTCCTGGGCGGCGATATCTTCCACGGCGCCATGGACCTGAACCAATTGTTCAGCCTGCGGCCAACCCTGGGCCATGCCGATTACCGCATGCCCATCAAGGGCCTTTACCTCTGCGGCTCGGGTGCCCACCCCGGCGGCGGCGTGACGGGCGCACCGGGCCACAATGCGGCCCGCGAGATCATCCGGGATCTTGGCTAGATCAGTGCCGGACTGACGACCACCACAGTCGGAAGGCGTCGAGGTCGAATTTCAGGGTATCGCCGAGGTCGCCGCTTTTATCCTTCCAGAGTTCCAACGCCGGTTCGGGAACCGCGATCAGCAGCGGTATTTCCTCTGAAATGGCCATGAAGATTTCGTCGATCAGGCCGCCTCCCTTCTGCTCCTGCTCACCGAATTTCTCCAGCACGATGAGATCGAATCGCTCCCGCACCGCCCGGCGCAGGGCTTCCGTCGAATCGGCGAGCTTTTCGGAGTTGAGCGAACAGGTGTGGCCTTCCAGGTTTTCCTTGGTCGGCCGGTTGATGGGAATGCGCAAGCCTGTGTCGATTTCCACGATATCAATGCCGATCTTGCGTCCCACGGGATCAAACATGACCTCCTGTACCAAGCCGCCCACGCGGATATCCTGGGCTATAAGCTCTTTGGCAAATTCCGCCAAAGCGTCACGGTTCTCGACGTGCGGCGTGTAGACCGCCGCGGCAAAGGGTGCGGTTTCCGGGGTTTCCTTGTTCTCTTGGGTCATCGGCTTCGCTCTTGATAGTCGGCATCGTCCCCCGCGCGGCAAAGATATGTGCACTCGCCGCCGGAAACAAAGGGATTTTTGGCCGGTTCCGGCAAATAGCTTTGGCTGAACCAGGATCAAGTCCCTTCCGCCATTGGCATTTTACAATTAATTCCTGTATGTCAGGAACGGCGGGGCGACCTGCCGCAAATTTGGAATGATCTAATGAGCGAACCGCGTTATTGGCAGGAAGACGGGACCGACCATATCGATGTCAGGGGGATGGAACCACCCGGTCCGTTCGTGACGATATTACGCTGGATCGAAGGACCCGAGTGCCGTGGTGAGGTGGTCGTTCATTTGTCCCGCGACCCGGTTTACCTGTTTCCCGAGCTGACCGAGCGAAACTGGCGCTGGGAGTATCTTACCGAGGCATCCGACGAGGTCGTTCTGCGCCTGACGGCCAATCAGGATTAATCCGAGCGAAATTCTCAAGTATTTTTGATCAGGTTGACTAAAATCAAGCCTTTCCGCCGTTACCCGAGGCACTATCGCCTCAACTCAAAGCCTCCTGAAACCCAAAATTTCCCGATCGGCAGAACGCAAACCAGCGCCTTCAAGTACGTAAATGAAAAAACCGCCGCTCCTCCCCGGCGCCATTTTGATGGGCGCCCAATCGCGCCTTTTGCCGCCGTTGCTGCCGTTCATGTTTATGGCGGGTGGGGTGCTGTTTCATTTGGCCGCCTGGGCCATGCTGGCGCTGGCAGCCGAGGACGTCCCTGATTATACCGGCGGACCGGGACCGGTTTTGGCGGCAATTCATGTATTGACACTTGGTGTGCTCGCCATGACGGCCATGGGGGCGGCCCTCCAATTGCTGCCCGTGGCGACCGGCGTCGGCCATAAAAGCCTGATGCCGGCCCGCGTCGCCTGGTGGTTTTTCGTCCCCGGCCTGGTCGTCCTGATCGTCGGTTTTTACCTATCCGCCACCAATATCATGATGGTGGGCGCTTTCCCCGCAGCTTTGGCGCTGGTGATCTTCGGCGTCGTCGTCGGCGATATATTGCGCCGCGCCTCTTCGCTGCGCATCGCCGTCGCCTTCATCTGGCTGGCGTTGGTCTCCCTGGCCGCCCTGATCGTCCTCGGCCTGGGCCTGATAGTGGATTTCGAACAGGCTTTTTTCGGCGATCACCAAGCCGCCGGGGTCATGCACATGATCATCGCGGCCTACGGCTTTATGGGCATGCTGGCGTTCGGTGTCGCCAACATCCTGGTGCCGATGTTCGCCCTGTCACCGAGCCCGCCATCCCGCCCCGGCTGGATATCCTTTGGACTGTCGCTGGCGGCGCTGCTGACCGCAATGGTTGGATTATCGTTCTCCGGCCAAATTCTGGTTCTGGCCGCCGTCGTCCTCGGCCTGGCGGCCGCCGGCTTCCACCTTCACGGCATGCGCTGGTCCCTGGCCAACGGCATGCGCAAGAAACTGGGGCTGTCGTTCATCATCATAAAAATGGGCTGGGCCATGCTGGTTGTCAGCCTGCTGCTGGCCGGGGCGCTCGCCTTGGGCTGGCTGGGGGAGCGCGGGCCGGCCCTCTTTGGCTTCGTCCTGCTGTACGGCTGGCTGCTAACCTTCGTGACCGGCGTGCTGCAGCGCATTATCCCTTTCCTGGCCGCCATGAACATGTCCAAGCGCAGCGTCAAGCCGCCGCGCCTGTCGGAACTTGCCAAAGACTGGACATTGCAGATCCATGCCACCTGCCACGTCACCGCGCTGTTCATGTGCCTGATCGGCATCGGCCTCGAAATGGCCGTGGCGGTATTCATCGGCGCGGCCTTCGGCGTCGTCGGCGCCGTCTTCTTCGCGCTGTTCACGCTGAGCGTCGCGCGCAGCTATCTTTCCTACCAAGCCTCACCCGATACTCTTCCCAACACCTAACCTTTACGGATCACCGAAATGTTCGAGTTTGAATTAAGCATCACCAAAGCCCTCCACCGCGATCACCAGAATACGCTGGCACTGCTGGAGCGTTTGGAATCCGATCTCAGCCGCATTGGCGCGGCCTCGCCTCCCGCCCAAGACGACGCCGCCATGCGGGCGCTGCTCACCGACGTGAAAACCATCCTGGAGGCCGAAGTCAAAGGCCACTTCGCGTTCGAGGAGGAGCACCTTTTTCCGCGCTTTGCCGAGCACATCGACCCCGCCATTACCAATATGCTGGCGGGCGAACATGAAATCATCCGGCCCTTGGCGACCGCGCTGGTCGAAAGCGCCCGGGCGGCGCTGGAAAACGGATTTGACGAAGCCAGCTGGGCGAAGTTCCATGCCGACGCACTGGAATTGGTCGAGCGTGAGGTCTTTCACATCCAAAAGGAGACCATGGGTTTCCTGCCGGCGCTCGAACATATCTTCGAAGAGGACGACGACGCCGAACTGTCGATGGCCTACGCCGAGGCCGGCGGCAACGTCTAGCGACCCATCCCGCAGACGCGTTACAGCAGCATGTTGGTGTTGGTCACATGCGCCACGGGTTTGTCGGGATCGCCGGTGTAGAGGTTGATCTCGCCGTAGACGATCTGCCGGCCACGTTTGATCACACGCGCGACGGCGACCAGATCGTCGTCGGTGGCGGGACGGAGAAATGCCGACGTTTGGCTGACGGTCGTCATCGGCACCAGCTTGCCGACCGAGGATGCGATGGCAAACACCATCGCCGTATCGGCCAGCGACATGATTACCTGCCCACAGACCATGCCGCCCAAGCGGTTCAGCTTCGGCGACGGCGGCACGCGCAGCGTGGCGATGCCGTCATTGATACTGTCGAAGGAAATGTCCAGGTCCTGAATCCAGGGGGCAAATCCCTCCTTTAATAAAGACCGGGCGTCGGCAAGGCTAAAGCGACCCATCTGGATTTTCCCTTCTTGATTGATCGGGACAAATACTAATAGGTCGCCATGGTGTGGTCTATTTCCCGCGCCCAGGCGTCGATGCCGCCCTTCAGATTGATCGCGTTGTCAAATCCCTGCTCGCGCAGAAATCCGACGGCCTGAGCGCTTCGCATGCCGTGGTGGCAAAGCACGACAAGCGCGTGATCGACCGGCAACTTGGCAATCCTCGAGGGTATATCCATCATGGGAATGTGGACGGAGCCTGCAATCATGCAGGTCTGAACCTCGACCTCTTCGCGCACGTCCAGCACGGTCAACGTCGTCGCCTGGCCGACGACCTGATCCCTGAAACGCATTTCGAGATCGGCCACGGAAATCTCGATCGGATAGGCTTCCATCTTGTCGCCCACGCCGGATAGATCCGAATATGAATCCACTGAACCGCCCCCTGATGATGACTTGGTCACTTGTATGAAGTAGGCCGATTTCCCTAATCGGCAACGGCGACAGGCCGTTCGGCCCCGGAGGGTAGTTCGGCCCCGCGGTCGCGCATCCAGGCGGCGATATCGCGCCAGACCGTTTCGCCTTGCAGGTCCCTCAGCAGCATGTGCCAGCCGTCGGGATAGTGGACGTAGCGGTACTCGGCCTCCAATCGCTCCAGCATCGCCTGCGTGGCATGGGGCGGCACCAGGTCGTCGTGCTCGCCATAGAGGATCAGCGCCGGCACGTCGAGCCCCCCGGCGCCCGCCAAGCCGTCGTCCATCATGCCGACCAGGCCGTAGATGGCGTCGGTCCGGCTGCGTTTGATGATCAGCGGATCGCGGCCCAGCGCCCGCAGCATGTCGACATTGTCCGAGGGCCGGATACCCAGGCCCCGTCCCGAAAGTTCGTTCCACGGCGTGGTATGGGCGGAAAGCCAGAGCATAGCCTTGTAGAAAGGGTTCATCGCCGACCAGCCCCAGACCGCGGGCGCCGCAAGAATGACGCCGTCGACCCGGCCCTCTAGGGCATGGGTATCTCTATGCCGCCGATCCAGTGCCGCCAGGATCACCGCGCCGCCCATGCTCGATCCCATCAGATAGAGCGGCACGTCACCGTGCTCGGCCTTGATTGCCGTGACCGCATCTCCGAGATCGCTCACCAGCGTCGCGTTGCCGGGCCAGAGCCCGCGATGGCGGTTCGCACCGAACCCCCTTTGATCGTAGGCATAAGTCGTGATGCCCTGGTCCGCCCACCAGACCGCCGGGGTCTCGAACGCCTTGGAATAATCGCCATAACCGTGCAGCGCCAAGACAACGGCCCTGGTCGTCATATCCGCGGCGGGGCGCCAAATGCGCAAGGGTATTTCTTCGCCGTCGGCAGCGGTCAGGGCGTGCGTGTAGTCACCGTGCTTTGCTTCGGATATCTCCGGCGCCGTAATTGCCGGCCCCGCCCCCATCACGACCGGCGCGCAGGCTCCCGTGAATAAAACTCCGACAACCGCCAACCACTTTTTCATCGCCGTTTTCCGGTCAGAGCACCGGTTCAGGGGGCGGTCTCATATGCGGGCTCAGCCGCCATTCGACGTACTTGAACGCCCGAGTGACGGCATAAGTCATGATCAGATAAAACACCGCCGCCGTGATGAAGAGTTCGTAGGGCGCGAACGTGCGCGAAACGATCACCCGTGCCACGCCCGTCAGATCGAGCAGCGTTACCGTGCTGGCCAATGCGCTGCCCTTCAGCATCAGGATGAATTCGTTGGAATAGGCCGGCAGGGCCATGCGGAACGCGGTGGGCAGGATGATGCGGCGGTACTGCAGCATTTTCGACATGCCGACGGCGCGGGCCGCCTCGATCTCGCCGGCCGGCACGGCCTGGATGGCGCCGCGGAAGATCTCCGCCGTGTAGGCCGCTGTATTCAGACTGAAGGCGATGATGGCGCACCAGTAGGCTTCACGGAACAGTGGCCAAAAGATGCTTTCCCGGACGATTTCAAACTGGCCCAGCCCGTAGTAGGTGAGGAAGATCTGCACCAAGAGCGGCGTTCCGCGGAAATAGAAGATGTAACCGTAGACCGGCATCCACAGAAGCGGCGATTTGGCCGTCCGGGCGATCGCCAGGGGCACCGCCAGCACGAAACCGATGGCCAGCGACAGCAGCACCAGTTCCATCGTCAGCCATGCTCCCTCCATGAGCTTAGGCAGGCTGTCGATCATCAGTTGCACGTCCATTCTCAGGCCCTCCTGACGCCGCGGGTGACATGCTTTTCGGCATATTGAAGGAATGCCATGGAGACGACGGTGAGGCCCAGATAGATCAGGGCAGCGGCGGCGTAGAAAGTGAAAGGCTCCTGGGTCGCGCCGGCGCCGATGGCGGCCTTGCGCATCAGTTCGTCAAGGCCGATGACGCTGATCAGGGCGGTGTCCTTGAGCAACACCAACCAGAGGTTCCCCAGCCCCGGCAACGCAAAGCGCCAGACCTGCGGTAGCATGATGCGGCGGAAGACCAATACGCGGTTCATGCCGACGGCGCGGGCGGCTTCGATCTGGCCTTTCGGCACGGCCTGGATGGCGCCCCGGAAGACCTCCGTGGCGTAGGCGCCGAAGACGAAACCCAGGGTGAGGACGCCGGCGGTGAAGGCGTCGATTTCGATGTATTCCTCGCTGCCCAACGCCTCGGCGACGCGTTGCACCAGCATGGTGCCACCGAAAAACAGGATCAACAGCAGGATCAGTTCAGGAACGCCGCGCACGAACGTGGTGTAACCGTCGGCTATTTTCCGGGCGACGACGGAGGCCGAGAGCTTCGCCGTCGCGCCGATCATGCCGAGGATAAGGCCGACGATCACCGAGACCACAGCGACCTGAAGGGTCATTTGCAATCCGACGCCCAATTGCCAGCCGAAGCCCTGCAGATCCATTTCGTCTATCCCAAAAGCAAACCGCCGCCGACCTCACAGGAAGTCGACGGCGGTAAACCCATTGATCTCAAGCCCGGCGTTTATTTGCCGTAGACGTCGAAATCAAAATACTTGGCGTTGATTTTGGCGTAGGTGCCGTTCGCCCGAATGGCGGCGATTGCGGCCGTGAACATGTTGGCGAGGTCCTGGTCGCCCTTGCGCGTGGCGATGCCGGCGCCGTCGCCGAACCACTTGGGATCGGTGAAGTCGGGGCCGACGAATTCGGCGCCCTTGCCCTTGTCGGTAGCCAGGAAGCCTTTCATCAGCGCAACCGAGTCGGCCAGCAGCAAATCGAGACGGCCGGCGGCGAAGTCGAGATAAGCTTCATCCTGCGTGGCGTATGACTTCACGGTCATGATCTTGCCGTAGTTATCCTCGACGAAGTTGGCGTGGATGGTGGCGCGCTGCACGCCCACGGTCTTGCCTTTGAGGCCGGCTTCGTTGATTTCGATGCCGGAGCCCTTCTTGCGCACGAACTTCGCCGGCGTGGTGTAATATTTCTTGGAGAACGAGACTTTTTTCTTGCGCTCTTCCGTGATCGACATGGAGGCGATGATGGCGTCGTACTTCTTGGCGATCAGCGCCGGAATGATGCCGTCCCAATCCTGCGCCACGATGGTGCAGTTGGCCTTCATTTGGGCGCAGAGTGCATTGGCAATATCGACGTCGAAGCCCTGCAGTTTGCCGCTTTTGTCGACGAAGTTGAACGGCGGGTAGGCGCCCTCCGTGGCGACGCGGATGTTCTTCCAATCCTTGGCCGCCACCGGACCGGCCGCGATGGCGAAAACCGCTGCTGATACAGCGGCGATAAAGAGCTTTTTCATGTGTCTTCCCCGTTGAGGTTATTGATTATCAGGGCTTACCGCCCGCGATTTTTTGCTTAGAGGATAAGTTCCCGCGCCGCAACCGAAACGTCAAGATGATATTGGCTCGCAGAATGAGCCAAACTCAAGAGAGATGGGAGGCCAGGAACTGGCGGCAGCGCTCCGACGCGGGATTTTCGAAGACCTGCGCCGGCGGTCCCTTCTCTTCGATGCGGCCCTCGTGCAGGAAAATCACCTCGCTGGCGACCTCCTTGGCGAAGCCCATCTCGTGCGTCACCAACAGCATGGTGCGGCCCTCGTCCGCCAGGTCGTGGATCACTTTGAGAACCTCGCCCACCAGTTCGGGATCGAGCGCCGAGGTGGCCTCGTCGAACAGCATGACCTCGGGTTCCATGGCCAGCGCCCGGGCGATCGCCGCGCGCTGCTGTTGTCCCCCGGAAAGGTGGGCCGGGTAATGGCCGCGTTTGTCGGCGATACCGACCTTGGCCAGCAACGCCTCCCCGCGTGCCACTGCCTCGGCGCGCGGCATGCCCAGAACATGGATGGGCGCTTCGATCACGTTCTCCAGCACCGTCATGTGGGACCACAGGTTGAAGCTTTGAAACACCATGCCGAGCTTGGTGCGGATGCGGTCGACCTGGGCCCGGTCTTCGGGCTCCGCCGTGCCGCCCTTGCCGGGGCGCATGCGGATCAGTTCGCCGCACACCCAGACCTGGCCGGAATCGGGGACTTCCAGCAGGTTCAGGCAGCGCAGCAGCGTGCTCTTGCCCGATCCGCTGGCCCCGATCATGGCGATCACGTCGCCTTCCCGGGCCGTCACCGAGACGCCTTTCAGCACTTCGAGTGATCCGAACCGTTTGTAGATATCCTCCACCACCAAAGCGCCTTCGGGCGCCGCATTGGCTTCTGGTACTGAAGTCGGCATGCTCATGACTGGAAACGTTAGAGGGCTTCGCGATGCGGGGCAAGGCGGAGTTGTCATAGCGGCTATGCGCCCAGCCCCCTTGCCAGCCGCCGCATGGGGGCTTAAATTCGCGCCTTCCGCAATTTCCCGCACTCCCCACCCCCGTTTGCAAGGTTGTGTCCGCAATGAAGTTCGAAGGTACTGATAGTTACGTCGCCACCGAGGACCTGATGGTCGCCGTCAACGCCGCCGTGGCGCTGGAGCGCCCGCTGCTGATCAAGGGCGAGCCAGGCACGGGCAAGACCATGCTGGCGATCGAGGTGGCCAAGGCGCTCGGCACGCCGCTGATCGAATGGCACGTCAAATCGACCACCAAGGCCCAGCAGGGTCTTTACGAGTACGACGCCGTTTCCCGTCTCAGGGATTCCCAGTTGGGCGACGAGCGCGTCCACGACATCGGCAACTACATCGTGCGCGGCAAGCTGTGGGAAGCCTTCGAGTCCGACGAACGTCCCGTTTTGCTGATCGACGAGATCGACAAGGCCGACATCGAATTCCCCAACGATCTATTGCTGGAACTCGACCGCATGGAGTTCTTCGTCTACGAAACCAAGAAAACCATCAAGGCCGAGCACCGGCCCATCGTCATCATCACCTCCAACAACGAGAAGGAACTGCCGGA
>CAYOAD010000048.1:0-21415 GCA_964401845.1 uncultured Rhodospirillaceae bacterium
ATTGAATTGATATATCTCGATCCAATATAAGCCTGACATCGTAAATGTCAGGATCCCCAATCCATGGACGTCAAAACATTTTGCCTGGGCAAATTGTCGATTGGCGACTCTACCGGTTATGAAATCAAGAAGAAGCTGGAAGGGCCATTCGGCCATTTTTTTGATGCCAGCTTCGGCTCGATCTATCCGGCGCTCAAAAAACTGAGTGAGGAGGGCTTGGTCGAACGGACCGACCTTGCCCAAGACAAGAAGCCCGATAAGAAAGTTTACAGCATCACCACCGCGGGAAGGTTGGCGCTTTTCGACAGCCTTGCCAAACCGGTTACGCCGGACAGGATCCGGTCCGATTTCCTGGCCACCATGTTGTTCGCGGACATCCTGCCCCCCGCCAAAATCGACGACATGATACTGGACCGTATTTCGGCCTATCGGGAATCCCTTAGCCAGTTGGAATGCGACGTCGAAACCGACACCCCCGGCGGGGTGTTTGTTTGCGGCTTCGGCAAAGCGATTTACGGCGCCGCCGTCGAATACCTTGAAACGCACCGCCACGAGATCGTCGGCGAAAGCCTCCTCGTCGCGGCGGAGACCGCATGATGAACAAGTCATACCTTATCGCCTTCGTTTTCGCCGCCGCCGTCGCCGGTTGGATTTTATCGGGCCAGGTCGGCGCCAATGACGACCCCACCGGTACGACATCGGCGGACGGTCAGACAGCGGACGCGCAGGCTGAAACATCGGCGCCCGAGGAACTGGTTTCCGTCCGGGTACGCGTGCTCAAAGCCCAGGCGCACCGCCGCGAAATCGTGTTGCGCGGCCGCACGGAGGCCGTTCGCTCGGTGGCCGTCAAGGCCGAGATCCCCGGCGTGATCACCAAGATCGCGGTCAAGAAGGGTGCGCGCGTCAAAGCGGGCGACTTGATCGCCAAGATCGACATGCAGGACCGGGCGGAACGCCTGGTGGAAGCCAAAGCTTTGGCCCGTCAGCGCCAGCTTGAGTACAAGGCCGCGGAGGCGCTTTCGAAAAAGGGCTATCGGGCGGAGACCAAGCTCGCTGCCGCCATGACGCAATTGGATTCCGCCAAGGCGCTGGTGACCCGAATCGAGATCGAGATCGAGCACACCGATTTACGTGCACCCTTCGCCGGCATCGTCGATTCGCGCCCCATCGAAATCGGCGATTATCTGAAGGTCGGCAATCCGGTCGCCACGATCGTCGATCAAGAACCCTATTTGGTGGTCGGCGAGGTTTCCGAGCGCGAAGTCAGCTACCTGAAGATCGGGCAGACGGCCGAAGCGACCTTGATTACCGGCCAGGAGGTTTCCGGCAAAATTCGCTTCATCGCCAAAACCGCAGATCCGCAGACCCGCACCTTTCATGTAGAAGTCCAGGTGCCCAACAAAAAACGCAACCTCAGGGACGGCGTGACAGCGCAGATCCGTATCCCGGTTGCCGAGGTCCAGGCCCACCTGGTGTCCCATGCCGTCATGACCCTGAACGACGAAGGTCTGATCGGCGTCAAGGTTGTCGATCTCGACGGCATCGTCCACTTCGTTCCCGCGGTGATCGTCGCCGATAGTCAGAAAGGTGTCTGGCTCGCAGGCTTGCCGGAAACCGTCGGCGTTATCACGGTCGGCCAGGAGTTCGTGCGTGACGGCGACAAGGTCGATCCCGTGATCGAAGCGGGACCGACCTCATGAACGGCGTCATCTCCGCCGCCATCAACCGTTCCCGGACGGTTCTCGCCACGCTGGTGCTAATCCTGATAACGGGATCGGTTGCCTACGTCACGATTCCCAAAGAATCCGATCCCGACGTCGACATCCCCATCCTCTACGTGTCGATGAGCCACGAGGGTATTTCGCCCGAGGACGCCGAGCGTCTTCTCGTGCGGCCCATGGAGAAAGAACTGCGGTCCATCGAAGGCGTTAAGGAGATGCGCTCCACCGCCGGCGAGGGTTTTGCCTCGGTGCTGTTGGAATTCGAAGCGGGATTTAATGCCGATCAGGCCATGGTGGACGTGCGCGAGGGCGTCGACCGGGCCAAGGGCGAACTGCCGGGCGATACAGAAGATCCCACGGTCAACGAGGTCAATGTCGGCCTCTTCCCCGTGCTCGTCGTTGCGTTGTCCGGTGACGTACCGGAGCGCGCGCTGATGAAACTGGCGCGAAATCTCAGAGACGACGTCGAAGCGCTACCCGGCGTGCTGGAAGCCGATATCGCCGGCAACCGCGAGGAACTGCTGGAGATCGTTGTCGATCCATTGCGGCTCGAAAGCTACCAGATCTCGCACACCGAACTGATCAATGCGGTGTCGCTAAACAACCGGTTGGTCGCCGCCGGTGCGCTGAATTCGGGCACCGGCCGGTTCTCGGTCAAGGTGCCAGGACTGTTCAAGACCGCCAAGGATGTTTTCGATCTGCCCATCAAGGTGCGCGGCGACGGCGTCGTGACGCTGGGCGACATTACCAGCGTGCGCCGCACCTTCAAGGACGCGCAGAGCCTGGCGCGTATCGACGGCAAGCCCGCCGTCACCCTGGAGATCAAGAAACGTCTCGGCGAAAACGTCATCGAGACCATCGAGGAAGTGCGCCGCATCGTGGCCGACCGTCAGGATAGCTGGCCGGCCGGCGTCAAGGTCTCGTTCATGCAGGACAAGTCCAAAGACATCCGGACGATCCTCAAGGACCTGCAAAACAACGTAATCAGCGCCATCATCCTTGTCATGGTATTGGTCGTCGGCGCCCTGGGTCTGCGCAGCGGCCTATTGGTCGGTATCGCCATTCCGTCGTCGTTCCTGATCGGCATTCTTGTGCTCACGATCATGGACCTGACACTCAATATCGTCGTGCTGTTCAGCCTGATCCTGGCGGTCGGCATGCTGGTCGACGGCGCCATCGTGGTGACGGAATTCGCTGACCGCAAGATGGCCGAAGGCTTGCACAAACGTGAAGCCTACGCCATGGCGGCAAAGCGCATGGCCTGGCCCATCATCGCCTCGACCGCGACGACGCTGGCCGTCTTCATGCCGCTGTTGTTCTGGCCCGGCATCGTCGGCGAGTTCATGAAATTCCTGCCCATCACCCTGATCGCGACGCTGGCCGGTTCGCTGGTCGTGGCGCTGATCTTTGTGCCCACCCTGGGCGCCTTGATGGGCAAGCCCGGCAGCGGTAACACCGAGGTGCTCAGCCATCTTGCGGCTGCCGAAACCGGCGATATCACCAAGGTTCCCGGATTTACCGGCGCCTACGTCCGGCTTGTCTCAGGCGCCGTGCGCCATCCGGTGCTCGTGGTGCTGGCTGCGGTCGGCATATTGATCGGTGTGCAGACCTACTACGCCTTCAACGGCAACGGCGTTGAATTCTTCCCCGAGGTCGAACCGGACAAGGCGATCGCCTACGTCCACGCCCGCGGCAACATGTCGATCGACGAAACCGACAATCTGGTAAGCGAAGTCGAGAAACGCCTCTTGCCCGTCGACGGGCTTTCCGCGGTCTATACCCGAGTGGGGCGACCCTCCGAGGGCGCGGATATCGCGGATGATGTAATCGGTACATTCCAGTTCGAATTCCGTGATTGGCAAACCCGGCGCCCCGCGAAGGAGATCCTCGCCGAGGCCCGCGAACGCACGGGAGATTTGGCCGGCATCGACGTCGAGGTCCGGATTCCCGAGAGCGGTCCGCCCACGGGAAAACCCGTGCAACTCCACTTCCGTTCCCGGGATCCCAGCGCCATCGAACCGGTTCTGCTGAAGGTTTTGCAGGGCGTGCGCCAGATCGACGGTCTAGTTGATATAGAAGACAGCCGGCCCATACCGGGCATCGAGTGGCAGATCGACGTCGACCGCGCCCAGGCCGGACGCTTCGGCGCCGACGTCACGACCGTCGGGCAGATGATCAAGCTCGTCACGAACGGAATCAAGGTCGGCGAATACCGCCCCGACGACGCCGACGAGGAAATCGAAATCCGTGTGCGCTATCCCGAAGACGAGCGCAACATCAACCAACTCGACCAGATCCGGGTGATGACCAACCACGGCCTGGTGCCCATCAGCAACTTCGTCTCGCGCAAGCCCATGCCCAAGGTCGGCACGGTCAAACGCACCGACGCCATGCGCGTCATGAACATCAAGGCGGAAGTCGCCGATGGCGTCCTGGCCGACGACAAGGTCACGGAAATCAAGGACTGGCTGGCGACGCAGGACCTCGATCCCGAAGTCTACATCGCCTTCAAAGGCGAGGATGAGGAACAGAAGAAGGCGGAACAGTTCCTGACGCGCGCCTTCATGGTCGCCCTCTTCGTCATGGCGATCATCCTGGTCACGCAGTTCAACAGCTTCTACCAGGCCTTCCTGATCCTGACGGCGGTCATCATGTCGACCGTCGGCGTCGTGATCGGACTTATCGTCACGGGCCAAACCTTCGGTATCGTCATGACGGGCGTTGGCATCATCACGCTGGCGGGCATCGTCGTGAACAACAATATCGTGCTGATCGATACCTACGACCGATTGCGGCATTCCGGCATGCCGGCCCACGAGGCCATCGTGCGGACCGGTGCACAGCGTCTGAGGCCGGTGCTGTTGACGGCGGTAACGACGATCTTCGGCCTGATGCCCATGGTACTGGCGCTCAACATCGATTTGGTCACGAGGGAGGTATCCTCCGGCGCGCCCTCGACCCAGTGGTGGCTGCAACTTTCCACCGCCGTGGTCAGTGGCTTGGCCTTCGCCACCATCCTGACCTTGATTGTGACGCCGAGCCTTCTTGCCATCGGCGCAAATACCAGCGCGTTTTTCGAAAATCGGAAAGCAAAGCGTCTGGCCAGACGGCAGGCCAAGGAACAGCGGTCGGCGGAGGCACCGGCGGAATAGATTTATTCCGCTTTCCCGTCGCTTGAACCTTCTTCCAATTCCGCCTGGCTGCCCTCCGCCGCGGCGAGGCGTGCATGGCCGCGGATCGAAAACGGAATGCTGAAAAGATAAAGCGTTGTGGCGGCGGCCAGGACGAACCATGGGTAGCTGGTAATAACGGCGCCCAAAAGCCCGACCACGATCAGGACCGGCAGTACGGCTTCCCGTTTAACCCGCATCTTCTTGAAGGAGTAGGTCGGGATGCGGCTCACCATCATGAAGGCGACAAAGACCGTGTTGATGGCGACGACGAAAGGCAGGCGGAAGACATCGTCACCCAGCTGAAAGCTGATCATCACCGGCAGGAGTACAAGACCGGCGGCGGCGGGCGCCGGAACACCGGTGAAGAAATTGGCCTCCCAATCCGGCACGTTGTCATCCTCGCTCGCCGTATTGAAGCGGGCCAGGCGCAGGCCACAGCAGACGGCATAGGCCAGAACCAGGATCCAGCCGACGCCCCCCATATTCTCAAGGCTCCAGCGATACAGCAGCAGCCCCGGGGCGACGCCGAAGCAGACAAAATCCGACAGACTGTCTAGTTCGGCGCCAAACTTGGACGTTCCCTTCAGCAAACGTGCGACACGCCCGTCGAGGGCATCCAACAGCGCCGCCAGGGCGATCGCCATGACGGCCATTTCCCAACGTTCCGCCAGCGCAAACCGGACGGAGGTCAAACCGGCGCAGACCGCCAATACCGTCAGGATATTGGGGATCAGGCTGTTGACCGGCAAATCCCTGAGCCTGGGCCGACGGGTGTGTAACATTCTCAGCGCACCTCCCCGTGACGTTGGGGCTCGTCCGAGGCAGCGTCCGCCAAGACGGTTTCCCCCGCCACGGTCAATTGTCCGGGAAGAACCAGCGGCGCCATGCCCTCATCCAGGTAGACGTCGACGCGGCTGCCGAAACGGATCAGACCGAAGCGGCTGCCGGCTTTGACTTCCTCGCCCTCCTTCAGTTCACACAAGATGCGCCGCGCCACCAGGCCGGCGATCTGAACGAAAGCGATGTCCTTGCCGCCGGTCGTCGTCATGCGGATGGATTGGCGCTCATTGGCCTCGCTGGCTTTGTCGAGGGAAGCATTGAGAAACTTACCAGGGCGGTAGCAGACCTTGGAGATCGTACCGTCCATCGGCGCCCGGTTCACGTGGACATTGAACACGTTCATGAAGACGCTGATGCGCATGCGGGCATCGTCGCCCATCCCGAGTTCCTCCGGCGGTACGGCTCGCTCGACCATCTGTACGACGCCGTCGGCAGGGCTGATCACCAAGCCGTCACGCGTCGGCGTGGTGCGTTCGGGATCACGGAAGAAATAGGCGCACCAGGCCGTCAATACGACGCCAATCCAACCGAGCGGTTCCATCCACTGGAAGAGAAAAAAAGTTACGACCGCGAAGATCGCGATAAAGCGGTAGCCCTCGCGGTTGATCGGTACCAGAACTGATTCCAGAGCGTGCACGTTGGGTTTTCTCCAGTCATCGGGCCTAGGCGGCCTCGTTGGCGCGCAGTCTACCCCCGCAAGGCGAATACGTTAAGTGGTTGCGGTAGGGACCGTTTCGAGCTCTTCCACGCCGATGGCTTGCGCCAGACGCTCGCGGTATTCGGCGGCTTCCTGCTGACGCGCCCACATGGCGGCATACTGGCCGTCTGCGGTCAACAGGTCCTGGTGCTTACCGCGCTCGACGATCTCTCCCTTGTCGAGCACGAGAATTTCGTCGGCGTCGATCACCGTCGACAGCCGATGCGCGATGACAAGGGTGGTGCGGTCGGCCGATACCTCCTTGAGGCTGGCCTGGATTTCCCGCTCGGTGTGGGAATCGAGCGCCGACGTGGCCTCGTCAAACAACAAGATTTCCGGCTGCTTCAGGATGGTGCGGGCGATGGCAACGCGCTGCTTTTCGCCGCCCGACAGTTTCAGGCCGCGTTCGCCGACGCGCGTGCGGTAGCCGTCCGGCAGGCTGTCGACGAAATCGTGGATGCGTGCCAATTTGGCGGCATCGGTAACTTCCGATTCCTCGGCGTCGGGCCGGCCATAGCGTATGTTGTAGCCCACGGTATCGTTAAACAGGACGGTGTCCTGAGGTACTATGCCGATGGCCTGGCGCAGGCTTTTCTGGGTGACCTCGCGGATATCCTGCCCGTCGATGCGGACGCTGCCGCCCGCCACGTCGTAGAAGCGGAAGAGGATCCGGGAGATGGTCGATTTACCGGCGCCGCTGGGCCCGACGATGGCCACGGTGTGGCCCGCCGGCACGGTGAATGACACGTCCTTGAGGATGGTGCGGTTGGCCTCATAAGCGAAATCGACGTGCTCGAAAACGACTTCCCCGCCGTTCGAATTGAGCGGTACGGCGTCGGGTTCATCGGCCACTTCGGTCTGTTCATCCAAAAGCTTGAACATGATCTCCATGTCGACCAGCGCTTGCTTGATCTCGCGATAGACGAAACCAAGGAAGTTGAGCGGCAGGTAGAGCTGGATGAGGAACGTGTTGACCAGCACGAAGTCGCCGAGCGACATGGAGCCGTCGGCCACCCCTTGTGCGGCCAGCAGCATGACGATGATCAGACCGACGGCAACGATCGCGCCCTGACCGATGTTCAGATAGGAAAGCGTCGTCTGACTTTTCACAGCGGCGATCTGATAGCGCTCCATGGAACTGTCGAAACGCCGGGCTTCGTGTTCTTCGTTACCGAAATACTTGACGGTTTCAAAATTGAGCAGGCTGTCGATCGCCTTCGTGTTGGCTTCCGAATCGCTGTCGTTCATGGCGCGGCGGAATTTCAATCGCCATTCCGTGACGACCAGAGTGAAGGCGATATATCCGCCGATCGTCAGGAACGTCACGGCAGCGAACCAGACATTGTACTTGACCAGCAGGATGCCGCAGACCAGCAGGATCTCCAAAAGCGTCGGCAGGATATTGAACAGCGTGAAGGTCAGCAGGAACTGAATGCCCTTGGTGCCGCGTTCGATGGTGCGCGACAAGCCGCCGGTCTGGCGGTCCAGGTGGAAGCGCAGCGCCAGCCCGTGAAGGTGCTGAAACGTCCTGAGCGCCACGCTACGGATCGCGTGTTGCCCCACCTTGGCGAATACGGCATCGCGTAATTCGCCGAACGCCTGGGCCACCACGCGCGCCAAGCCGTAGCCGACGATGACCGCAATGGGCACGAGGATCAAACCGTCAACCTCGGCAGAAAGACCGTCGACGGCCTCCTTGTAGAGAAACGGGATGTAGACATTGACGATTTTCGCCGACGCCAGCAGGCCGAGCGCCACCACGACGCGAAAGCGCAGATCGCTCCGACCCGGCGGCCACAGGTACGGCAGCAGGGTTAGCAGCGTTCTCAGGTGATTTTGCTTGTCGCGCGCGGGTGCGGCGGCAGAGGAAGGCGGGCTCATGGCATATAAGTGAGGTCGGAGACCGGCGGGATCAAGCCCCGGCTGCCCCCGGGCCGGTCAACCGCCCGAAGCGGTGGAATCCGGCATGGTGAATATCTGACCGGGATAGATCAGGTCAGGATCGCGGATTTGACCGCGGTTCGCCTCGTAGATAACCGTGTAAAGCACGCCCCGGCCATAATTCCTGCGCGCGATCCGCCACAAACTGTTGCCCGGCTGAACGATAACCTGACCCACCGCCAGTTTCGTCTTTTCAGGCTCGGCGCGCGTGAACGGCAGCTCGACCCGGCGGACGACCTTGCCCGCCGTATCGACCTGATCGACGCGCAATTTATGGTCGCCCGGTTCAACGCTGGCTTTTGGCGTGAGTTTCCAGGAGCCGCCATCCATGACCTCGGCGCCGCCGATGGGCCGGTTATCCACATAGAGTTGGACTTTGGAGCCGGCCGGCGCCTTGCCGGACAAAATCAGTTCGCCTTCGTCATTGTAGTCGACGGTGTCCAGTGAAAGCGGCTCGGGAGCGGGCGATTGTCCGGTCGCCTTGGTTGCGGACGATGTCGCCGCCGTTTGCCGTGTCGTGGATGTTTGAACTGAGGTCGATGGCGATGACGGCGTCTTTTGGGTTGAAGATTGCGCAGACGACGATTGGGAGGTCGTTTGCCCTTGACCCGCCTTCGGTTTCGGCGCCTGTAATACCTTGCTCGCGCCGCCGCCCTGCCGCGGGGTGAGGACGGCAATACTTTCGCCCTCCTTATCCCGTTCCGGGACGGCGACTACCACGACGTCGCTGGATTTGAGCAGTTTCTTGTCCGGGCCGACAGCCTCCAGTGATAATTCGCGGGAACCGGCTTCAAGAGGCTTCAGCGGAACCAACACCCATTCCCCCCGTTCATCGGCCTTGACCGTGCCGACCAACATATCCCCGGCCCGGACGCTCACCTTCGCGCCCGGTGCGGCGCGGCCCGCGATAACGGCATCGCCCTGGCGGTTGACCCGTACCACATCAAAACTGGGCGCCACGAGATCAGGCACTTTCTTGGGCGCGCGAAGATCGGTTTTTTTCGGTGTGGGACCGGCGGTTGCCGGCGCTTTGGCAACGTCCGTGTTTGCCGAAGCCGCAGGCGCGGAAGCGACGGAGGCGGCGGGCGCGGAGTCCTGGCTCGGCGGGGCGCTCGCCCCTTCGGTGGATTGGCTGCTGGACGGAGAACTTGCGGCGCTGGGCGGCTCGGAGGGAGCTTCATCGCCGGGACGCAACACGAGTGCGGCAATTACCCCGATGGCGACGAGAACGCTGATGATAACGGTTAGACGCAAGGATCGATCCAAGGTACGTGCAAAAGTTTCGCTACCCTAGAGCATAACTCTGACAATTTGAATCCATTTGATGTGGTCGGCCAAATACTCACCCCCGTCCCATCAGACGGGGCTGCCGCACTACTTGGTGGCGCGGATCAATGCGAAGCTGTCGCAAGCGCCACTAGGGCACCCTCGGGGATTATTTTTTCTTCTTGCTCACAACCTTGTTCCGGATGGCGGGGATCGATTTCAGGTAAAGCGCCATGGCCAAAAGATCTTCGTCCGTCATGTATTTCAGACCGTACTCCACGGCTTCTTCCATGCCGCCTTGCACATCGTCCCAGTCCGGCTTACGGCCGTGTTTCATGACATCCACCAGTTCATCCACCGCCCACTTGCCGACCCCGGTTTCGTTGTCCGGCGTGATGTTGGGCACCAGTTCGTTGTCCGGTCCGTCGTTGGTGCCGGCTAAAAACATGGATTTGTCCATGGCGCCGGTTTTGCCGCGCGGCGTGTGGCACTCGCCGCAATGGGCCACGGCCTCGACGAGATAGGCGCCGCGATTGAGTTGAACCGATTTGGCCGGATCGTCCTTCATGACGCCAGCGTCGAAATTCATCGCCTTCCAGCCGGCCTGCAGGAAGCGCCAGCCGAACGGCGGCCCGACGTCGTGCTCGCGTGACCTGCGGACGATCGGCTTGAGGCTGAAAAGATAAGCCTTGATCGCCAGCATGTCCTCGTCGCGCATCTTGGTGTAGGTCGGAAACGGGAAAACCGGATAGTAATGTTCGCCTTGGGGATTGAGGCCTTCCCGCAGGGAGCGTATGAAATCGTCGTCCGACCACTTGCCGATGCCGGATTCCGGATCGGGGGTGATATTGGGCGAATAAAACGTGCCGAACGGCGTCTTCAGGGCCCGGTCGCCGGCAAACTCCGGTCCCTTGCCCTTAACGTCGGTGTGGCAACCGACACAACCGGCGGTGCGCACCAGATAGCGGCCTTTCTCCACCATCTCCGGCGACGCCCCCTGGGCCGCCCCGGAGATCAGAGCAAGCAGCGCCGCACAAGCGTATACAACGGACTTCAACATGGTCTCACCTCAACAAAGAGCTATACTTTTTTACTAACGGGGCAAATCCACCGCGAACTCCGCCCCACCGTGGCCATGCACCAGATCGTGGGCCCGCAGCGTGACGCGCTTGGTGCCCGATGGCACCTTGACCCCGGCCAGGCTTCGGGTAAAAGGCTGTTCGTTCACATGCGGGTGAAGCAGGACCCGGGTCCCCAAAACGTTACCGTTGGCGTCAAGAACCTCCCAGCGGTTGGCGTAATGCTTCCAACCGGTGTCGCCGTGGCGGACGGTGACGCGAAAAGAAAAGACACCCGGCTTGGCCTTCACCGCCTTCACGTCTATAACATCGGCTTCACCGGCGAACCCTTCGCTGGGCGCCCCAATCGTTACCGCCAAAAGGCACACCAGCAGGAAATTCAAGGCACGTTGCATGGCTAACCTCTCCTCACTTTGCGTTTATTGTGGATCGAAATTCGGCGGCGATCCGGAACACCGCGCTGCCGCCGAACGGCTGGGCCAAATGATGGCGGAACGCGGCGTCCAACTGGTTTTCGGCGGCGGCCGCGTCGGCCTGATGGGCGTGATCGCCAATGCCGTCATGGCCGGCGGCGGCGAGGTTATCGGCGTCATCCCCGATCATCTCCACGAAATCGAGGTAGGTCACGATGGTCTTACCGAATTGCACGTCGTCGACTCCATGCATACGCGAAAACAAAAGATGTTCGACCTGTCGGACGCCTTCGTCGTCCTGCCGGGCGGTCTCGGCACGATGGACGAGACGTTCGAGATTATCACTTGGCGGCAGTTACACCTTCATGACAAGCCCGTGATCCTGGTCGACAACGAAGGCTACTGGCAGCCCTTCACCAACCTGATCCAGCACATTATCGATCATGGTTTCGCCCGCAAGTCGGCCGCCGACCTGTTCACCGTCGTCGACGGCATCGACGATGTCATTCCCGCCATCGAAGCCGCCCCCGAACCGCAGGAAAAGGCGCTTTCCGACATATTCTGACGTGGTTCGATCTCTCGTTTTTCGTGGCTTGCGTACTGCTTGACCCACTGGCGCGCGATGCTATTGTGCGCCGCAGCGAAATAAGGCCTCCCCCCCGAGAAGGACACCCTGATGAGTAAAATCAAAGTTGATAATCCCGTCGTGGAACTCGACGGCGATGAAATGACCCGGATTATCTGGGATTTCATCAAGAACAAGCTGATCCTGCCCTATTTGGACGTCGACCTGAAATACTACGATTTGGGCATCGAGGCCCGCGACGAGACGGATGACCAGATCACCATCGACGCAGCCCATGCCATCCAGGAGCACGGCGTCGGCGTCAAATGCGCCACCATCACGCCGGACGAGGCGCGGGTGGAGGAGTTCGGCCTGAAAAAGATGTGGCGCTCGCCCAACGGCACCATCCGTAACATCCTCGGCGGCACCGTCTTCCGCGAACCCATCATCTGCAGCAACGTGCCGCGCCTGGTGCCGGGCTGGACCGATCCCATCGTGATCGGCCGTCACGCCTTCGGCGATCAGTACCGCGCCACCGACATGGTGGTGCCCGGCCCTGGCAAGCTGACCATGACCTACACGCCCGCCGACGGCGGCGAGCCCGTCGAGCACGAGGTCTTCGATTTTCCCGCCGGCGGCGTCGCCATGAGCATGTACAATCTCGACGATTCCATCAAAGGCTTCGCCCGGGCCTGTATGAACTACGGCCTGGTGCGCAATTGGCCGGTTTACCTGTCGACCAAGAACACCATCATGAAGGCCTACGACGGCCGTTTCATGGATCTCTTCCAGGAGGTCTTCGACGCGGAGTTCGCCGACAAATTCGCCGACGCCGGTATTACCTACGAACACCGCCTGATCGACGACATGGTGGCCTGTGCGCTGAAATGGTCGGGCAAGTTCGTCTGGGCCTGCAAGAACTACGATGGCGACGTGCAGTCCGACACGGTGGCCCAGGGCTTCGGCTCGCTCGGCCTGATGACCTCGGCACTAATGACGCCGGACGGAAAGACGGTCGAGGCCGAAGCAGCCCACGGCACGGTGACGCGCCACTACCGCGAACACCAGAAAGGCAACGAGACGTCGACCAACCCCATCGCTTCTATTTTCGCCTGGACCGGCGGCTTGAAGCACAGGGCCAAGCTCGACGGTAACGATGCCCTCGGCACCTTCGCCGAAACCCTCGAGAAGGTCTGCGTCGGCACCGTCGAGGCAGGTTTCATGACCAAGGATCTGGCGCTGCTTGTCGGCAGCGATCAGTCGTGGCTCACGACCACCCAGTTCCTCGACAAGCTGGACGAACGGCTGCAGGACGCGATGGCCGCGGCCTAAGCCGACTAAAGGACGATTGAGAAGGGACGCGCCTCGGGGCGCGTCCCTTTTTCTATGCCCGCGGCCGCTCGAGTACCCTCAGCCTGGAGAGCAGTTCGTCGCGGTCGAGGTAGCAGCCCTGCAGGCGGCGCGCGCCGGTTTCGGGAAAAAACTCCGTCCGGCCGTGCAGGACGCGCCGGTTGTCGAAGGCCATCAGGTCGCCGGGCTGCAGTGAAAACGTGACCTGGTGTTCGGGCTTTTTGCTCTCCTGCGTGAAGGCGCGGTAGGCCCGGTATAACCCTTCCATCCGGTCGGCGGGCACGCGAAGCGGGCCTTTGAGAAAATTGCCGAAGCGGACCTCCCAAAAATCCCCGTCCTCATCCAGACCGATCACGGGCGCGGCGCAACGGTAATCGGTATCGCGGTCGGTGTTGCGCCATTCGATCTTCAATTGCGTCAGAGCCGCGAACATCTCGGGCGAGCGGTTCCGAATGGCTTCGCCCAGACGGAACCCGTCCACCAGCACGGAAGCGCCGCCCTCGGCGTCGTTGGTCATGCAGTGCAGGAACTGGAGGCCGGGTTCCTGCTCCCGGGTCGGCAGGTCGGTGTGCGGCGGCAGCTCCAACGAGGTGTTGGCGTTGGTGTTGGTCTCCGGCAGCGACTGGACGTCGAATATGACGCCGAAGTTGGTTTGGCGCATGAAGGAAATGCGCTCCGCCACCTTCCCCACCATGCCTTCCTCCAGCGGCAAATTCCTGAGAAAAGCCGTGCCGTACTCATGGAGGTCGGAGAGCCAGGCATAAAGCGCCTTATCGTCGGTCAGGACGGCATTGGCGTCGTGGGATGGTATCTCGAAATTGCCGCCCCAGGTCGTTTGCCGCCGTTTGGCGGGAGCGGTCGGGACGTCGAAATACCGGTTCTCCCGCAGCCAGCCGGGATGGTAGTGGCTGACGTGTCCATCGTCCGCCCAGACGATGGACAAACCGCCCAGTTCCGTGGTCCCAACCTCGGCCGGCGTGACGCTCAACGGCACGCTGTCGATCTCGAACACCTGCTCCCGCGTCACCGGGTTGACGCAGGTCCGGCAGGGGCAATGATCGCGCAGCCAGAAATGGTGGAAGCGGTCCGCGGCGCCGTCGCCCCAAGTTACCTGAACGGTATTATCTATAATCTGCGCGGAGACGATGCCGGGCTTCGCCGGATAACTTACAAAGTCGGGCGTCAGAAGTTGGTTGCCGGTATCACTCGCCACCGCCGCCTCCCGCCGGTTTCAGCCGGCAAGCACCCCTTCAATAGCCGCCAGGGCATCGCCTGCGGCAGCGGCGTCGGGGCCCCCGCCCTGGGCCATGTCTGGCCGGCCGCCGCCGCCCTTGCCGCCCAGTTTTTCGACGCCGACGCGCACTAGGTCGACCGCGCTGAAGCGTGCCGTCAGATCATCGGTAACGCCGACCACGATGGACGCCTTGCCGTCGTTGGCCGCCACCAGGGCGTAGATACCCGGCCCCTTGGCCTTGAGGTCGTCGACCATGGATTTCAGTTCCTTGGCCGGAATGCCGTCCAGGCTCTGGCCGACGAAACCGACGCCGCCGATATCCTTGACCTCCGGTCCGGACGCGGCACCGCCGCCTCCGCCGGTAGCGAGCTGGCGGCGCACTTCGGAGAGTTCCTTTTCCAGACGCCGGCGTTCTTCGGTGAGCGCCGTAACACGGGCCGCCACATCGGCGGGCGCCGCCTTGAGGACCTCGGCCGCCTCGCGCAAGGCCCGTTCCTGTTCGTTGACGTAAGAAATGGCGGCCGCACCGGTCAGCGCCTCGATGCGCCTGACACCGGCCGCCACCGCGCTTTCGCTGATGATCTTGAAAAAGCCGATATCGCCGGTGCGGCGCACGTGCGTGCCGCCGCAAAGCTCCACGGAATAGCGCGTTTCTTCCTCGCCGCCCATCGAGACCACGCGCACCTCGTCGCCGTATTTTTCACCAAACAGCGCCATAGCGCCGGCCTCGACGGCCTCGTCCGGGCTCATTAGAACAGTGCCGACGCTGGAATTTTCGCGGATGCGGTCGTTGACCTCGGTCTCGACCGCCGCGATGTCCTCGTCCGTCAGCGCGGTCGGCTGGCTGATGTCGAAGCGCAGGCGGTCGGGCGCCACCAGGGAGCCTTTCTGCGTCACGTGGTCGCCGAGGCGGCGGCGCAGGGCTTCGTGCAGGAGGTGGGTAGCCGAGTGGTTGGCGCGCACCTGATTGCGCCGCCCACCTTCGACGCGCAGTTCGACCACGTCGCCGACCTTCAGCGTGCCCTTGGCCAATTTGCCGCCGTGTACGTGCATGTCGCCCAGCTTCTTGGCCGTGTCCTGGACGGAAACTTCCGCCCCGTCGGGCGTGAACATGACGCCGGCGTCTCCGACCTGGCCGCCCGATTCGCCGTAGAACGGCGTCTGGTTGACGATGACCTGGACGTCCGCGCCCTGCTCGGCGCTTTCGACCTGCTCGCCGCCCGAGACCAGGGCTTCGACTTGGGCCTCGGCGACTTCGGTCTCGTAGCCGAGGAATTCGCTGGCGCCGACGTTTTCGCGGAGCTCGAACCACAGGGCATCCGTTCCGGCATCGCCCGACCCGGCCCAGGCCTTGCGGGCGTCGGCGCGCTGGCGTTCCATGGCGGCGTCGAAGCCGGCGGTTTCCACCGCCCGACCCTGGGAGCGCAGCGCATCCTGCGTGAGATCAAGGGGGAAGCCGTAGGTATCGTAAAGCTTAAAGGCCACCTCGCCGGGCAGGTCCTGGCCGTCGCCCAGCTTTCCGACCTCGTCGTCGAGCATGCGCAGGCCCCGGTCGAGCATCTGCTTGAAGCGGGTCTCCTCAAGCTTGAGGGTTTCGGTGATCAGCGCCTCGGCGCGCACGAGCTCGCCGAAGGCCTGGCCCATTTCGCGCACCAGCGCCGGCACCAACCGCCACATCAGCGGGTCCTTGCAGCCCATCATGTGGGCGTGTCGCATGCCGCGGCGCATGATGCGCCTGAGCACGTAGCCCCGGCCCTCGTTGGAGGGCAGTACACCATCGGCCATCAGGAAGCTCGTGGCCCGCAGGTGATCGGCGATGACGCGGTGGGAGACGGCATGGTCGCCGTCGGCCGGCTGGTCGCTGGCGTCGGCCGAGTCCTCGATCAGCGCCCGCATCAGGTCGGTGTCATAGTTGTCGTGCTTGCCCTGCAAGAGCGCCGCCAATCGCTCCAGGCCCATGCCCGTATCGATGGAGGGCTTGGGCAGGTCGATGCGCTCGTCCGGCGTGACCTGCTCGAACTGCATGAAGACGAGGTTCCAAATCTCGATAAAGCGGTCGCCGTCCTCGTCCGGACTGCCCGGCGGGCCGCCCGGGATGTGTTCGCCGTGGTCGTAGAAGATCTCCGAACAGGGACCGCAGGGGCCGGTGTCGCCCATGCTCCAGAAGTTGTCGGAGGTGGCGATGCGGATGATGCGCTCGTCCGGCAGGCCGGCGATTTTGCGCCAGAGGTCGAAGGCCACGTCGTCGTCATGGTAGACGGTGACGAGCATGCGGCTGGCGTCCAGGCCGTAATCGCCGGTCAGCAGCTTCCAGGCGAGCTCGATGGCGTTTTCCTTGAAGTAATCGCCGAAGGAGAAGTTGCCCAGCATCTCGAAGAAAGTGTGGTGGCGGGCCGTGTAGCCGACGTTGTCCAGATCGTTGTGCTTGCCGCCCGCGCGCAGGCATTTCTGGCTGGTCACGGCGCGGGAATAGTCGCGCTTCTCGGAGCCCGTGAAGACGTTCTTGAACTGCACCATGCCGGCGTTGGTGAACAGCAGCGTGGGGTCGTTGTGCGGCACCAGCGGGCTCGACGACACCACCTCGTGTCCGTTGGCGGCGAAGTAGTCGAGAAAGGTCTGGCGAATGTCGTTGGCGGTCTGCATGTTTCCGTCCGGCTGGGCGATGGGCTAATAACCAAAATTGTGTAGGCCAAATGGAAATAATTTCCATTCCTTGTGGAAATAATTTCCATTTGGCAAGGGATTGCTTGTAGCCCCTGGTATTGGCGCTGTCCAGTTCAAGAAAACGGGGACGCACCTTGCGATGCGTCCCCGGTGATTTTGTAAATGCGTAGAGAGGGTTATTCGCCCGCCACCTCGGCGAAACCGTCCTCGTCGTCCTCGTCCTTGTCGGGACTGGGATCGTCGAGCATTTCGTCGGCGATGAGACCGGCGTTCTGGCGGATCTTGGTCTCGATGCCGTCGGCGATCTCGGGGTTTTCCAGGAGGAAGTTCTTGACGTTCTCCCGGCCCTGGCCGATGCGCTGGCCGTCATAGGAGAACCAGGAACCCGACTTCTCGACGATGCCAGCCTTGACGCCGAGATCGATCAGTTCGCCACGCTTGGAGATGCCCTCGCCGTACATGATGTCGAACTCGACCACCTTGAAGGGCGGCGCCACCTTGTTCTTGACCACCTTGACCCGGGTCTGGTTGCCGACGACCTCGTCCTTGTCCTTGATGGCGCCGATGCGGCGAATGTCGAGGCGAACGGAGGCGTAGAACTTGAGCGCGTTGCCGCCCGAGGTGGTTTCCGGGCTGCCGAACATGACGCCGATCTTCATGCGGATCTGGTTGATGAAGATGACCATGCAGTTGGACTTGGCGACCGAGGCCGTCAGTTTGCGCAAGGCCTGGCTCATCAACCGCGCCTGCAAACCGACGTGGGTGTCGCCCATTTCGCCTTCCAGTTCGGCCCGCGGCACCAGGGCGGCCACCGAATCGACCACCAGCACGTCGACGGCGCCGGAACGCACCAGGGTGTCGGCGATTTCCAGCGCCTGTTCGCCGGTGTCGGGCTGGGAGATCAGCAATTCCTCGATATCGACGCCGAGCTTGCGGGCGTAGCTCGGATCGAGCGCGTGTTCGGCATCCACAAAGGCGCAGACCCCGCCCTTCTTCTGCGCTTCGGCCGCGACGTGCAGCGCCAACGTCGTCTTGCCCGAACTTTCCGGCCCGTAGATCTCGATGATGCGGCCCTTGGGCAGGCCGCCGATGCCGAGCGCGATGTCGAGGCCGAGGGAGCCCGTCGAGATGCCCTCGATGTCCAGCGCCTCGCGCTGGCCGAGTTTCATCACCGAACCCTTGCCGAAGGCCCGCTCGATCTGCGCCAGGGCGGCGTCCAATGCTTTCTCTTTGTCCATATTGTCCTTCTCGACAAGGCGTAACGCGGTATCTGCCATAACGTGCTTCCCTCTTATTTCACAGGGTGTCCCCGGTTGCAATGCACCTCAATGTACCGGTTTTGTTCTCATGCGCAACAAAAATTGTTAGGCAATTGATATAAAACGATTTTTCAAACCGTATTCGAACTTTGTTCTCCTCCAACCAAGCAATTTGGTGGGACAAAAATAAGTCTATTTCGGGGACACCATACTTAAATGACGCCACCTTTCCTGCCTCTGCTGGAGATTGTCGGAGACTAACCCAATTTCCTGTCGGGCGGCTTGTCAAGCGTCAATCACGCAGCGCTGCGGGCTCGCGAACGCACCGGCCGTCCGCTCTGCGACGAACCATTTGTCGACCGCCTGGATGCCGATCTTGGCCGGAGGCTGAAAAAGCGGAAGCCGGGACCAAAAGGGGCGGGTAAGAATTCGTAAATTAGGTAAAATATCCACGGACTTCCGGAACTTGGGTAAACTGTCCCAGAAGATCCGAAAATCCCCCGAAAACCTCCCCGATAGTTGGACACTTGGTCTCCGTGACAACCCTTTTACGAAGTATTGAGGGCCGGCGGGGTAGGCTAAAGCAACAACAAAAAAGGCAATAATTCACGTCCAGTTGGAGCGACCGGCAATCGATGACAAGCGAAAACGATATCTACGACCGGCTTCCGGAAGAGCTCAAACACGATTGCAGCCATTGCCAATCCATGTGCTGCGTAGCCCTCAAAATCGATTGGCCCGATGCGCAAAAAGATCAGGACGTTCGTTGCGAATTCTTGGATGACGAATTTCAATGCAAGGCCTGGGACCGGCTGGAGGAAATTGGCCGCGGTCAGTGCCGGGGATTTTATTGCCTGAATACCGGGCCTGGAGTATGCAAGCCCGTCTTCGACGCCAGCACAAACTGGCTTGAAACACCTGAAATCGGCCCTGTCCTTTTCGATCAATTCCGCCGCGCTTACGTGGCAACTTCGGAAGAGATATTCGGGATCAGCCCGGAGGTCCGGAACGGCGAGAGTTCCGAAGACGGGAAATGATTCTCCGCGGCTTGTTTTGAGGCGGGTTGCGAAGCGACAACCGGCCCACTCTGTTATGCATCCATCACCGTCTTAACCTTCACGGCGAGTTCCTTGAGGCTGAAGGGTTTGGGCAGGAAGTCGTAGGGGCGGTTGCCGGCGATGGTGTTGCGGAAGGCGTCCTCGGCGTAGCCGGAGATGTAAATCACCTTGATGTCGGGCGCGCGCTCGACCATCCAGGAGATGAAGGTGGGGCCGTCCATCTGGGGCATCACGACATCGGTGATGGCGAGGTCGATCTTGCCGTCGAATTCCTCCACCAGTTCCATGGCTTCCTCGGCGCAGTCGGCCGGCAACACGGTGTAGCCCTTGTTCTCCAGCGCCCGCGCGGCAAACAGGCGCACGGGATCCTCGTCCTCGACGAGCAGGATAGTCTCCTTGCCCGTGAGGTCGACCGGCAGCGCCGATGAGGCCTCTTCCTCGGCCGCGATTTCCGCCGCCGCGGCCTCGGCCGAGTATTCCGGCAGATAGATACGGAACACCGCGCCCTCGCCCGGCGTGCTTTCGGCCATCACGAAACCGCCGGTCTGCTTGATGATGCCGTAGACCGTGCTGAGGCCCAGACCGGTGCCGGCGCCCACTTCCTTGGTGGTGAAGAAGGGCTCGAAGATCTTGGCCATGTCGTCGGCCGAAATGCCTGTGCCGGTGTCGGCCACCTCGATCATCACGTAATCGCCGGGCGGGATGGTCTCGTGGGCGGTCGGCGTCGGTGCGCTGAAGGCGATATTGCCCGAGCGGATGGTCAGCGCGCCGCCGTCGCGCATGGCGTCCCGGGCGTTGACGGCGAGGTTGATGACGACCTGCTCGAGCTGGCCCTGGTCGACCCGGATCAGGCCGACGTCACGGCCGTGCACGATGTCGAGTTCGATGTTCTCGCCGATCAGGCGGCGCAGGAGGTTGGAAAGCTCGGCCAGCACGTCGGTCAGGTTCAGCACCTTGGGCTGCAGGGTCTGGCGGCGCGAAAATGCCAGCAATTGGCGCACCAGATTGGCCGCCCGATTGGCGTTTTGCTTGATCTGCATGATGTCGGCGAAGGACTGGTCGCCCGGCGAATAACGCTGCAGCAGGAGATCGCTGTAGCCGATCATGGCCGTCAGCAAGTTGTTGAAGTCATGGGCGATGCCGCCCGCCAGCTGGCCGACCGCCTGCATCTTCTGGCTCTGCGCCACCTGGGTTTCCAGACTTTTCAGTTCCGTCGTGTCGACGATATAGACGATGAGGTCAGAGGGCGCGCCGCCGCCCTCCCCCGCACCGCCGCCGGCGCGCCGGGCGTAAAGCTGGACGATGCGCTGTTCCGTACCGGCCAGGCGCACCTCCAGAGGCGCGTCGGCGTGTTCGCCGCGGCGCGCGGCTTCGAGCCTGATTTCGACGCCGTTGCGGTCGCTTTCGCTGACCAGTTTGATGAAGTCGGCCGCGCCCTCCTCGCTTTCCAAGCCGGTCATGATTTGAAACGCGGAGTTCGTTTCGACGGCCACGCCGTTGCGGTCGACCATAATGATGCCGACCGGCGCATAGTCGAAAAACCGCCGGAAGCCCTCTTCCGCCCGCCGCAGCGTTTCCTCCAGCTCGCGTTCGCCGGCCAGTTCCCTCACCGCCAGCCGGACGCCGCCGCCATCGGCTTCCGGCACGTCTCGGCGGCTGAGATGGGCCGGGAAGGCGTCGCCGTTGAGGCCGAACAGCTCGACGTCGCCGGAGAGTTGGACCGCCCCCTCGGCATAGGGCTGAGCCATGAAACTCGCCAGTTTTTGCCGGTTGTCGACGAGTTCCCGCGGATCGCGCCCGAGCCAGTCGGCCAGCACCTGGTTGACGAAGACAAACCGCCCGCTGGGATCGAGCTCGGCCAATCCCAGCGGACTGCCGTCAACGAAATCGCGGAGCTTTGCGCCGCTGGAGCGGGCGTCGGCAGTCATTCCGCTCATGCCCGGATCCCGTGCCCCGGCGGTGTTTTGCAGCTGTGCTCTACCCCTGTGAGCGGACGACTGACCTGAGCCATCTTCTACTTTGGAGGTTGGATCGATTTCACCCCAGAGAAGCACCCCAGCCAGGCTGAGCGCTGTGACCGCCAGGGCGGCCGATAAGGCGCCGCCCCAAGGGCCGATTTCGGTCCATGTCAAGGTAACGGCAAACAAACCGAAGG
>CAYOAD010000049.1:0-21334 GCA_964401845.1 uncultured Rhodospirillaceae bacterium
GCCGAGGCGCGCGGTATCAGCATCGAAGCAACCGTGCCGGAGCCCGCGCCGGTGGCCTACGCCGATCCCGTGCGGGCCAAGCAGGTGCTGCTGAACCTGCTCAGCAACGCCGTCAAGTACAACCGGAAAAACGGCCGCATTCGCGTTGCGGTCATGAATGCCGAGGATTTCGTGCGCTTCGAAATTGCCGATACCGGCGCGGGCATTCCCGCCGAGCGCCACGACGAACTGTTCGAACCCTTCAACCGCCTCGATGCGGCAACGTCGGAGGTCAAGGGCTCGGGCATCGGCCTTTCCATCGCCCGCACCATCGTCGAAGCCATGGGCGGCCGTCTGGGCGTCGACAGCACCGTTGGTGAGGGCAGCACATTCTGGTTCGAACTGCCGTCAGCGCAGCAACAGGCCTAGATTTTCGCCAGCCAGTCCGCCGTTTCGGCCCACAGGGTGTCGCGCAGACTGTCCTTGAAGAAGCAGAAGTGGCCGATCGCCGGGCGGCCGCCCAAAGACGGGCATCATAGTAAACTCAACTCATTGACTACAGCGTGTTGATGTAATCGACCACCTTTTTCAGCACATCGGGAATTTTTGGCGCCAATACAACGATTTCGTCTGCATTACCCTCCTTACCCGCCTTTTCCAGTTCAAAGCACAGGTCGCCCAACTCATAGGCGCCGACGGACCTGGACGACGACTTCAGTTTATGGGCGGCGGCGCCGACGGCGGCGGCGTCACCGGCGTCAGCCGCATCGGTGATTTCCTGCACGTTGGCCGTGGCGGGCTCGATGAAGTCCCCCAGAATTTCCCGGAAGGTTTCCTCGTCGTCCCCAAAGACGCTTTTCAACGCCTGCGCATCGATCGGGACTGAGGAAGACGAAACTTCAGCAACGTCCTCGGTGGCGATTTCTTCCGGAAGATCCGAAAACGCTTCGTCAGCCAGTTCTTCTTCTTCCGCCGCGAGCGTCGCCTTTATGCTGCCTCCCAACCACTTGGCGAGGGCGCGTTTCAGCTTGGTCATTTCCAGCGGCTTGGAGAGATAGTCGTCCATGCCCGCGGCCAGACATCTCTCGGCTTCGCCTTGAAGCGCATTGGCGGTAATGGCGATGATCGGAATCCGCTGACCGCCGTCGGCCTCTGCCGCGCGGATGGCCTGGGTCATTTCGTAACCATCCATTTCCGGCATGTGGCAATCCGTCAGGATCAGGCCGTATCTGCCTGTTTCCCAGGCCGCAAGACCCTGCTCGCCGTCGTCGGCAATTTCGGCCGTATAGCCAAGCAGTTTGAGTTGCCGGCTGATGACATCCTGATTTGTGAGATTGTCCTCGGCGATGAGAATGAGTTCGCCCCGGGCTTCCGCCTCGGCCACGGTCGGCGCCTCCCGCACGGCCTCGATCGTGCCGGGATCACGTTCGTCGACCTCGGGGCTGGCGCGGCCGGCCGCCATTGCCACACCACGGAGAAACGAAGACCGCCGCAACGGATCGTCTTCGATAACCACCATGTCAGGGGGTATCATTCCCCGTTTGCGGCTGCGGTCGCGGGTTAGGATGACGAATCTGACATCTCCTCCGGGCCGCACCACGCGCACTGCATCCATGACTTTGCCGACCTCATCGGCCGGCCAGACGGAAGCAAAGACGACAATTTCGGCCGCCCCACCGGACCCGGCTTCGCCGCTCAGCGTTTCCGCCAATCCATCCAGTTCCTCCCGCCGAACGAATTCCGCACCCCGAGAGGCGAGGTAGGCTTCGATGAAATCCCCTCCTTTGCCCTCCTTGGCGACAACCACGACCTTGAGACCTTCCAAACCCGGTTCGTCAGCCTCGACGGGATCACCGTCCGCAATTCCCAAAGGCAACGTCACCGAGAAAGTCGATCCAACGCCTTGCCGGCTGGAGACTTCAATCGTCCCGCCCATGATGTCGGTGAGGTTCTTGCAGATCGACAGACCCAGGCCGGTTCCTCCAAACCGCCTGGTCGTCGAACTTTCAGCCTGCGTGAACGGTTGGAATAGCTGCGCCACCGCCTCCTCCGACATGCCGATGCCGGAATCGCGAACATCGAAACGGACAGCCAGTTTTCCGTTGTCGGTTTTTTCCACGCAGTGCGCCCGGATCAAGACCTCGCCCGGCTGACCTTCCACGCCGCTGGTGAACTTGACGGCATTACCTGTGAGGTTGAAGAGAATCTGCCGCAGCCGGACCTGGTCGGCCATCAGGCGTGCCGGAATCGCGGGATCGACGAAGATGCGCAGCCGCAGGTTTTTGTCCGCAATGTTGGGCAAAATGGTTTCGGCCACACCCTCGACGATATCCCGGAGGGATATGGGAATGATTTCCAGGTCCAGCTTGCCCGCCTCGATTTTGGAAAAATCCAGAATATCGTTGATGATCTGCAGCAGGGAAAACGCCGAATCGCGGATCGTGCCCAACATCTTGCGTTGATCGGGCTGGAGTTCGCCTTCCCACAGGAGGTCGATCATGCCAACGACGCCGTTCATCGGCGTTCGGATTTCGTGGCTCATGGCGGCCAGGAAGGAAGACTTGGCGCGGGTTGCAGATTCAGCCGTTTCCTTAGCGATCAGTAGTTCGTTTTGAGCTTTCTTGCGCTCGGTAATATCGTTGAATACGACGACAACGCTGCCGTCGCTGTTGCGTCGACGGAACGTTTCGATAACCCGATCCCCGACACGGTCCTCAACGGCCTCGGTCGGCTGGATTTCCTCCTGGTAGAGTTTCACCCGCGCGGCTATTTGTTTCTCCGGATCGCCGGGACCGTAATCGCCGCGCTCCGCCCGAACTCGGATGGTGTCGACCAGCGAATCGCCGACTTTCGGCATGCCGGGCGGTAGATCGTAAAATTTCGCGTACTGAGCACTGAACACCTGAAACTTAAGGTCACGGTCGATCATGAACAAACCGCCCGTCATACTGGTGAGCGCCGTGGAAAGCTGTTGTTCCTTGGCGGCGGTTTCACTGTGCGCCGCAAGCAACTCTTCCTCGGCCTCCTTTCGCGTCGTTACATCGGAAGCCACAACAATAACGCCGCCCTGATCCGTCGGCGACTGGCGGATTTCGAGGTAGCGGCCATCCGGAAGCTGGACTTCAAAATTTCGTTCCTCGTCCGACGAGATCTCCGCAACGCGTTTCTCGATGTGTTCCTCAACCGTGCCGGCGCCATAATTACCTTGTTCGGCATGGAGGCGCACGACGTCCACGAACGGCGTGCCGATTTCAATGGCGCCTTCCGGTATGCCGAACAGTTCAAGGTAGCGCCGATTGAACATCAGGAAATTTTGGTCGCCGTCGATCACGAACATGGCGTCGCGCATGTTGTCCAGGGCGACGGTGAGTTGCTGGGAGGCCGCCGTCAGTTTCTGGGCGCGGAATTCCGCCAAGTATTCGAGCTGATCCTGATAGGTTTTCAGTTCTTTCTCGGCGACGGCACGCTTGTCCTGCATCTCATTGTAGGCCTGAACGACCTGGCCGAGTTCATCCGAGCTTTCCCACTCCACGCGCTCGAACACGTCGTCGTCCTTGGTCCGTTCGATGGCGTTGCGCAACCGCTCCAAGGGACGGCCGATAACCACCCGCGTGGCAAAAAGCGTAACGCCGAACAATGTCGTTCCCATCACCAGAAGGATCACCGCGTCCAGCATCAGCCGGCCTCGCAGGTCGCGCCAGATCATGCGGCTGTGGGCGGTGACGACAATTTGTCCGACTTCCTCGGATAGATTATCCGCCCGATAGGTCAGTTTGTCGGTAATGCGCATGTCCGGCGATTCGGGCACGGCCTCGATTTCGCCGATGCTGCCGAGCAGGTCTTTTGCCCCGTCATAAATCGCCACGCTGCTGATCTGCGGCAATTCCTTCATGTCGGCAAGCAGGGCAGCAATCTGATTGTCATCATACTCCCAGACCGCCAAGGCGAAGGCCGACCCCTGCACGGCAACCATTTCATCCACCGTTTTCAGCAGTTCCGCCCGCTGCGAAGAGTAGTAACGAACTTCGAGAACCGCAAACAGGATCAACAGACTCAACGATACCAGCGGCAGGTAGAGCCGCAGCAACTTGGCGGTCAGGGATTTCGGGCTAATGGCTTTTACCGCCATCTGTCATGGCTCCCGAAAAATGAATGCGAGGTCTGCCCTGCAAGCGTACAGAGACTCCACGCAGCACGCCATCCGCGAGGAAATACCGCTCCAGCTGATTCTTGAACGATAATCATGCCCCTCCAAAGAAGATCGATCAGTTCGTCGGCCCTATTCAACGCAGCGTATTGTGCCGTTTGGCCTTTAAGAGCGCAATGGACCGCTTCCTTCCCAAAATCGGCTAATAATCCGCCGACGAAAGGCTATATGTATCGAAACGCGTTCCGAACAAACGGAACGACGCAAAATGATTGGGGCGCATTTCTATGAAATTTTTCGATACCGGCCTGCGGCCATGGTATTTGCTTCTTGCATCGGTATTGGCCTATGCGACGCCGGTGGGCGTCCGAGCCCAGGAAATTTCGATTTCCTACAACTCCGACTGGCCACCCTACTCTCACGGTTTGAGAGGAGAGGTGGCGGGCATTTTGCCGCGTCTTCTCGATGAATTGATCGGCATGCGTCTGGGTTATGCTGTCCGGCACAACGGGGCGCCATGGAAACGGGCGCAGCGCCTTGTCGAGCAGGGCAAACTTGATGCCTTCGTCACCGTACCGACAACCGCCCGGCTGAAATATGCCAAACGGTCGGCATCCATCGTCTACAGCATGGAGATGTTGGCATCGGTGAAACGCTTTGGCGAAGCGCACAAAAAACTCGGCGCCAAACCGACCATCGATACCGTTCGCACCATGCGCGTTTGCGATCTACTGGGTAACGGCTGGGCCGAGCAGTTTTACGCCAAGCACAAGGTTGAGTACTTCAAAGCGTCCAACGCCGCGGATTGCTTGCGCCTGATCTCGCGCGGCCGCGCCGACGTCATTATCCAACCGGCCGCGGTGGCCGTTGCGGAAATCATGGCAGCCGGCCTCAAGGACAAAATCGCCACTCTGCCAACCGCCTACGGCGCATTGAAGTTTGCCCTGCTGGTGTCAGCCAAGTACGAAGGCGCAGATGAATTGCTCGCCCGTTTCGATGAGTTGGTCGAGCGCATGCGAAGCGACGGCAGCTACGGCCGTTTGATCGCAAATCTCAGGGGATTGTAGCCGCCCTCACCCCATCGCCTCCGCGAACAAAACGGCGTAGTCCCCAGCGGCGGTGGGGCGCGGGTTTGTCGCCGAACTGTGGTCCGCGATGGCGCCCTCGATCATGGCCGGCACGACACTCTCCTCAACCCCCATGGCGCGAAGGTTGGCGGGCAATCCGAGCCGCTGGTTCAGGTTTTCGATTTCCGTTGCAAGATCGCTTCCCTCCGGAAGGCCGAAAGACGATGCAAGCCGGTCGTATTTGTCGTCGACATGATCAATGTTGAAACGAAGAACGGCGGGCAGGATGACGGCGTTCAGGGTGCCGTGGTGAAGCACGGGTGATTTAAGGCCGCCGAGCGGATGCGACATGGCGTGGACGGCGCCGAGGCCCTTTTGAAAGGTCAATCCGCCATGCAACGACGCCACCATCATTTGGCGCCGCGCCTCGAGATCACCGCCGTTTTGCGTCGCCCGCTCAATCCATTTCCAGGCCCGCCCTGCGCCGTCAAGGGCGATGGCATCGGCCGGCGGGTTATCCCTCGGAGAAATATATGTTTCGATGCAGTGCGTTAGGGCGTCCATACCGGTCGCCGCCGTCAACAAGGGCGGCAATCCGACGGTCAGTTCGGGATCACAAATGGCGACATCTGGTATCATCGGCGGAGCGATGAACCCGAGCTTGCGCCCGTCATCCAGGGTGATTAGCGCGCCCCTGCCGACCTCGCTGCCTGTCCCCGCCGTCGTGGGCACGGCGATCAGGGGCGCTATCGTTGGTTTGATCTTTTCAAGTCCGCCGAGGATCAAGGCGTATTGCTCCAGAGGACCTTCGTGGCTCGCCAGCAGGCCGACCGCCTTCGCCAGATCGATCGAGGAGCCTCCGCCCAGCGCGATCAGGCCGTCACAGCGGTTTTCGCGGTAAACGCCTAGGGCCGCATGCACCGCCGCTTCGGTCGGATTGGCCGGTGTTTGGTCGAAAACCACCGCCTCACCGGCAATATGGCTCAAGACCTCGGTTAATATTCCCGCGGCGCGAATCCCTTGATCCGTCAAGACAAGGGCGCGCGCCATTCCGAGAAGGGCCATTTCATGAGATAATTCTTCGATTGCACCCAAAGAAAGGTGTATTTTCGTCAGGTAGTTAATCAACGCCATATTGTAAGTCCATGGTTGAACTGGTTTCCGCGGTGTGATGCCGCTCAAAGTAAGAAGGAATAAGCACTATACTGTAGTCATCGGTAGTTTGCCGTGGCAGCGGGGGCGGCCATTGATCCGAGGGGACACGTAAGCACTCGGGCGCTAAATCTGGCCGGGCTTTTATCCGGACCAAGCCCGAATGTGTTCGCAGAGCACGTCCCGACGTTATGGAAAGTTCGGGACGCGCAACATGAAAACGAACTTCACACCCTGCCCGCTGGCGCGCAAGCTGCTCATTCTAACCGTCCTGTTCAGTTTGGCCGTGACGCTGATCACGACGGCGGGACAACTCTATCGTGAATTCAAAACCGACATCAGGATGGTCGGCGAACGTCTCGAGGAGATCGAGACAAGCTACAGCGAGAGCCTTTCGGCTTCCGCCTGGGCGCTGGACGCCAACCGGCTGAAATCGGATGTTGAAGGCATCCGGCGACTGCCCGACATCGAGTTTGCGAGCATCGTCGTCAAAGGTTTAAAGCCGATCGAAAGCGGGAAAAGGCCCGAGGCGAACCCGATCGAACGCAAATTGAAACTCGTCTATTTTTACGAAAAGAAGCAATACGACATCGGAGAACTTTTCCTTGTTGCATCTTCCAACGGCGCCAGGGATCGATTGAAGGACCGCATCCTCGTCACGCTCAGTACAAACGCCGTCAACACGTTCTTCATCGCGATATTCATCTATTTGCTATTCGGGCTGCTGGTGACGCGGCCCTTGGGATCCCTGATCGATTTCACCCGCCGCCTTCGCGCCGACAACCTCGACACGCCGCTTACGCTGCCACGGAACAAACTGGGCTCCGGCGGAGATGACGAAATCGATGAACTGGCCCGCGCGCTGGAGGAAATGAGATCCAACCTGATCGACGCAACGCAGGCCCACCAGGTCAGCGAGGCGCGCTTTCGCGACTTCGCCGAAATGGGTTCCGATTGGCTGTGGGAGACCGATGCTGACAGGAAGTTCAGTTTCTTTTCGGAGCAGGCCGATCGTGTCATCGGCCTGGATTCGAAGGCGCTACTCGGTACGTCCGTTGACGATTTTGACAAAAAATTCCTTTCGGAATCGGAGAAGCTCGATGTCGACAAACATCGCGCCCACGCCGAGGTGGTAAGAAACCACCTGGGCTATTCCCGCCATCGTGTCCAGTGGGACCTGGGCGACGGCGTTTTGAAAACCTTCGACATGTCGGGAACGCCGAAATTCGATGAACAGGGCGAATTTCAGGGTTACCGCGGTACCGGAACGGACGTGACGGCGGAAGTGGAAGCTCAAATCACCCACGACAGGTTCCTTTTTGCACTGGAAAATCTGACCGAGGGTATTGCGCTTTGGGATGAGGATGACGGCTTTGTCCTCTGCAACGATTTCTACCGTGAACTGGCCGGCCCGGCGGCGGTTGAACTTGTTCCCGGCGTAGAATTCGAGACCTGGCTTGAATCACAGTTCAAACACGGCATTGTCCCGGACGGCGTTGACAGCCAACGCCAATGGTATGAAGAGCGCTTGGCCTACCATCGCGATCCCGTCGGGACGATGGAAGCCATCCGAGACGGCAACTGGTACCGCATCCAGGAGCAAAAGCTGCGCGACGGAAGCACCGTGCAAACCGTTATCGACATCCAGGAACTGAAATCCAACGAGGAACGCCTTCGTCAGGCCCAGCACTTTGAATCGCTGGGCCAATTGACAGGTGGCGTAGCGCATGAGTTCAACAATCTGCTCATGGTCATCGCCGGCAATCTCGAGTTCATCGAAGAAACCGTGAAGGACAGTGATCAAAGCAGCAAACAGGCTCTCAGGTCCGCCTGGAACGCAACAATGAGGGGGGCCGAAACGACGCGGCGCCTGTTGGCCTTTTCGCGGAAACAATCACTGGCGCCCAGCCTTTTACAAATCAACACGCTTCTCGCGGAATCTTGCGCCGTGCTGGGCCGAACATTGGGCGAAAGCCATCCCGTCACCGCCACCGCGGATGACGATCTCTGGACCGCCTTTGCGGATTCCGGCCAGCTTGACGCTTCATTGCTGAACCTGGCGCTCAACGCCCGGGACGCGATGTCTGACGGCGGCGAGATCGCCATTGGCGCCAGGAACTATACGCTCGATGCCGAGGAGGCTGCACTCTACGAGGTGGAACCCGGAGATTTTGTCGAAATATCGGTCAGCGACTCCGGTCACGGCATGAACCGGGAAACGCGCGAGCACGCCTTCGAGCCGTTTTACACCACCAAAAGCATCGGCAAAGGGACGGGGTTGGGCCTCAGCATGGTCTATGGCTTCGCCCGGCAATCCGATGGCTTCGCCAAGATCAGCAGTGAGCCAGGCGAAGGCACTTCAGTTTGCCTATTCCTACCGCGCGCATCCCGAGATTCTGACGGGGCGGCTGCGAAAATACTTGAACGGTCCGATCGTCGCCTCTATGCCGGCGGCACGGAAACAATTCTCGTTGTCGAGGATGATGAAGACGTACGACAAACCGTCGTACACGGGCTGACGTCGCTCGGGTATCGGATTCTGGAGGCAGAGGACGGTGCGGCCGGCGAGCGCATTATGAACGGCGACGGTCACATCGATCTGATATTCTCAGACGTCATCATGCCCGGCAACGTGAGCGGTTTCGATCTGGCACGAAAGGCCATCGACAAAATAACGGACGTCAAGGTCCTGCTGACTTCGGGATACAACGAGGAAGCCTATGAGGATGATGCCCTGAAACTCGAAAACGTCCGTTTGATAACGAAGCCCTACAGCAAACGCGAGTTGTCGAGGATGTTACGTGAGATCTTCGATCAGGATGACCAGGACCGAGTTTGACCAACAATGGAAGGGCCGATCCTGACATGCCTCTGCAAAACCGGGTGACGCCGTTCTCCGAAATTGTCGCCGATCCGGCGAGGGGTCTGTTCATGGGCAATCGGGGCATCCTTCACGACGGGGACCGGACCCTGGGCGTGGCGCGGTGGCGGCACCGCCACTGGATCATTTGCCGAACGGAATTCAAGCAACGCCACCGGCATGTCATGACGCCCGGCAAATACACGGAATTGTTTTTCCTTGATGAGGCGGTGGCCTTGGCGGCCGGACATCGTCCCTGCGCTGAATGCCGCCGAGCCGAATACACCGCGTTCAGAGAGGCCTGGATGGCAGCCCAAGGAGGTCTCCGGCCCAGTGCCGACGACATGGACAGGGAACTTCATATCCAGCGCGTGGAAAGCCGAACGAGACGGCAGATTACCTTCCGGGCGGCAATTTCCGATTTGCCCGATGGCACCTTAATTTGTCTGGATGGTGAGCCCGACTTACCGAGACTAGTCATCGGAGGCCAACTTGCGGGTTGGACGGCAGCCGGTTACACGAGGCCGGTTCCGCGCCCCGGTTCGGGCACAGTCACAGTTTTGACGCCACGGATCTCCGTGGCAACACTAAGCGCCGGTTTCGTTCCGACGTTACACAAGAGTGCGATCCAAGCCCCGGAGGGTCCGGCGTTCAAAACGAAACGCGGCCACTCCGGAACTGGGAAAGCAAATTAGTCAATCGCGACCAAATTGTCGGCTGATTCGCGACCGTCGCGGCCGGGTACCAACTCAAACTGAATCTTTTGTCCCTCGCGCAAACCGGGAAGGCCTGCACGTTCCACTGCCGAGATGTGCACGAAAGCGTCTTTGCCGCCCTCGTCCGGCTCAATAAACCCAAACCCCTTTGTGGGGTTGAACCATTTTACGGTTCCCGTAGCCATGACTACTCCTTCAAGTGTCTTCTTTTACGCGCGCACCACGCCCCATGCACGGCTGCGCAAAATTCCGGTGTCGAAAAGTCTGAGAGTAGCCACGCCGATCGTATTCACGCCGCCTTGGTACGCCTCGGCTGATGTTTCACCGGGATCGGCATTTCTTATAAGGTGATTTTTCCGACCTTGCACCTGATATTTGTTAATTTTTCCATTCAATTTTTGTTGCGATTTGCTGAAATTGTGCCTTCATGTGAAGGCATTAGGAGGGTCAACCTCACTGCCACGCTTCGAAATTGAGGGGGGCCGGACGCCGTGACTCGACAACAAATCGACTTCGCCTTCCTCAATGTCGGACATTTTTTCGACCACCTTTTCGTGCTGATTTTCGCTACCGTTTCCGCCCTGGCTCTGGCCCGGGAATGGGGCATGAGCTATGCCGACCTCATCCCGGTCGCCACGCCGGGCTTTGTCGCCTTCGGCGTCTGCGCCTTGCCGGCGGGCTGGATCGCGGATAAGTGGAGCCGCGAAGGCATGATGGCGATTTTTTTCTTCGGCATCGGTGCCAGCGCCGTTCTGACCGGCCAGGCTGGCTCGCCCGCGGCCCTGGGCGCTGGCCTGCTCGCCATCGGCGTGTTCGCGGCCATCTATCATCCGGTTGGACTGGCCATGGTGGTACACAACCGAACCAAAACCGGCCACGCCCTGGCCGTAAACGGCGTCTGGGGCAATATGGGTGTCGCCTGCGCCGCGTTAATCACCGGTTTCCTGATCGATGCCGCGGGCTGGCGCTCGGCCTTCATCGTGCCCGGGATCATTTCGATCGTTACGGGCTGCGGCTATGTGTATTTCCAGGCCCGCGGACGGAAATCGTCTGACGGTTCCGCGCCGGAAACCGCAGCCGCGCGCGACACACCCTCCGAACCGGATATCACGCGGCCGATGCTCAAGCGCATATTCGGCGTCATTCTGTTTTCGACGGCGGTCGGCGGACTGGTATTCCAAAGCACGACGTTTTCCCTGCCCAAGGTTCTGGATGAGCGTCTGGCCGATATAGCCGGCAGCGCGACAATCATCGGTTGGTACGCCTTTATCGTCTTTGCCATGGCGGCCTTCGCCCAGCTGGTCGTCGGCTATCTCGTCGACCGCCATTCCATTCGCACGGTATTCGCCTGCGTCGCCTCGTTGCAGGTCATCTTTTTCGCCATCATGACGCAGGTCGACGGACTTCTGTCGGTCGCCGTCGCGGTGGCGTTCATGCTAGCCGCCTTCGGCCAAATCCCGATCAACGACGTCCTGATCGGCCGGATCAGCCGCAGCGAATGGCGCAGCCGTATCTTCGCCATCCGCTATGTCGTGACGTTCTCGGTGATGGCCACCACGGTGCCGCTGATCGCCTGGCTGCACGGCAACTGGGGCTTCTCGGTCCTGTTCGATGTCCTGGCGGTGGCGGCCGGTCTGATTTTCCTGTCGGTTCTGACGTTGCCGAAAATAGCTGCGGTTACCGGTCGATAGAAGTTAATCTGAACATGTAAATCCACAGGGGAGAAAGGCATGGCGCGCGCCAACTTGAGATCGCTGCTGGGAAGGGACGGGCTGAAAGTCAGTCACTCGATTTTTGAATTCGATTCGCCGGGCATGGGCCAGATCATGCAAGTGGCCAACCTGGACTTCGTCTTTATCGACATGGAGCATTCGGGTTTCGGCTATGCCGAACTCAAACGCCTGGTATCGTCGTGCCGCGTCGCCGACCTCCCAAGTCTGGTGCGGCCGCCCTCCAAGAATTCCCACCACATCGCCCGAGCCCTGGATGTCGGCGCCGATGGCCTGATGCTGCCCATGGTCGGCACCGCGGAACAGGCGGAGGAGGCCGTGGCAGATATGAAATACCCGCCCACGGGTCGCCGTGGCGTGGCGCTGGGCATCGCTCACGACGATTACAAGCCGGGTCCGGCCGCCGCCAAACTGCGGGCCGCAAACCGCCGCACTGCGCTGGCCACTTTGATCGAAACCGCCGAGGGTATCGAAAACGTCGATGCCATTGCCGCGGTGCGGGGCGTCGATTGTCTCTGGATCGGCCATTTCGATCTCTCTTCGTCGCTCGGCATCCCGGGCGAGTTCGACAATCCCCTCTTCACCAAATCCGTCAACCGCGTCCGCCGCGCCGCCAAAAAGCACGGCAAGGCGCTGGGCCGGTTGATCGGCAGCCCCGGCGAGGCCAAGGCGCTCTACAAGCAGGGCTTCGACGTGATTTGCTATTCGGGCGATCTCTGGGTCTACCAGCAGGCGCTGGTCGACGGTGTCGAGGAAATCCGCAAGAACTGTGCTGGCCGTAAGTGGAGCCGCAAATGACCAAGTTCCGCGTCGCCCTGTCGGCCGATTTCCGCAAACCCGACGGCTCGCCCGCCTTCCCGATGTTCGATCTCGGCGCCTTGGAGTCGGATCCGGATATCGAATACGACTACATCGAGATCGTGGACGGGCGGATCCCGGCGACAAGCGTCGCGGGTTACGATGCCCTCATCCTGCTGGTGCCCCGCTTCGACGCCGCCAGCATTCCCGATGACGGCCGCCTGGCGCTGGTTGCCCGCTTCGGCGTCGGCTACGACAACGTCGACGTCGCAGCCTGCGCGGAAGCCGGCATCGCCGTCGCCATCACGCCCGACGGCGTGCGCCGTCCGGTGGCCGCCTCCATCCTCACGCTGATCCTGGCGTTGGCGGGTAAATTGTTCATCAAGGACGCCCTGGTGCGCGAAGGCCCGGAAGGTTTCGCCCGCCGTGTCGACCACATGGGCGTGGGTCTGGTGGGGAAAACCCTGGGTTCCGTCGGCATCGGCAACATCGGTGCCGAGACGTTCCGCCTCTGCGCCCCGCTCGATATGAAATATATCGCCCACGATCCCTGGGCCGATCCAAAGTTGGCCGAAGAGCTCGGCGTCACCCTGGTGGATTTGGATACCGTCTTCGCGACCAGCGATTTCGTCACCATAAACACGCCGCTGACGGACGACACCCATCACCTGGTCAATGCCGAACGCCTGGCCCTGATGAAGGCGGATGCCTACCTGATCAACACCTCGCGTGGGCCGGTGGTCGATCAAAAAGCCCTGATGGAGGTGCTGCAGGATCGGCGCATTGCCGGCGCCGCCCTGGACGTCTTCGACCCGGAACCGCCGCCGGCCGACGATCCGCTGCTCAAGCTCGACAACGTCATCCTGACACCCCACGCGCTGTGCTGGACCGACCAGTGCTTTGCCGGCATCGGCGCCTCGGATATTGCCGCCGTGCTGAGTATCAAGGACGGTAACGTCCCCGATCACCTGGTTGACCGCAAAGTTGCCGAGAACCCCCTGTTTCAGGCTAAGCTCAAGCTCCACAAGTAAAAATTTGCTTTGAGGTGTCATTCCACAGGGCCGAATTCATCGTTTATTTCACATATATTTAGTGTAATAAAATATATTTTACATATTTTTTGTTGATTAACGATTGTTAATCTCCATTTGATGTGTATTATAACAGCCAGCCGATGAAATGAATTCTTCGGATATGCACCAAGGGGCATAAGGACATGGCAACAATCGCGCGCGGCAGCGAACTTCATTTCGGCGAAATGTGCCGCCGTACGCCCATGTCAGCGCCCCTGTTGCGGCCTCTAACCTCCCGGATGTGCCGCTGCGCCTGCGCCTGTTGATGCCGGCGCCTCCCCGGCGCCGCTCAAAAGACCCCCAAGACAATTGAAACGGCCCCCTGTGGCGGCGAAGCCGCACACGGACGGGCGCATCTTACGGAGATTTTCCATGCCTCCATCGGCTCAGACCATACCCGCTTTCACCAAGGTCGTTACGGCGAACAAGCTGAATGACGGAACCGTCGTTTTCCTTGATGCCCATTTCCAGTGGACCAACGATATCGCCGAAGCGCGCATCATCACTGCGCACAGCGAGTTGGAAGACGTCCTCTTGATCGCCGAGCGCGCGAAGCTCACGCAACAGGTTGTCAGCGCCTACAATATCGACGTCGCCCTCGCCCCCGACGACGGCGGCGTTACGCCGCTGCTCTTGCGCGAAAAAATCCGCGCCTTCGGACCGACCACGGTTCTACCGACACGGTCCACCGCGCCCGCCTACGCAGAGCGTAGCGCAGCCTGAGCGAGGTCTACTCGGGAGGACGCCATGTACAGCTACCAAAGCCACGACCGCATCATGGTCGACCAGCGCGTCGCGCAATTCGGCGATCAGGTGCGCCGGCGCTTCGACGGCGCGCTGAACGAAGACGAGTTCCGGCCGCTCCGGCTGATGAACGGCCTCTATCAGGAAATGCACGCCTATATGCTGCGCGTCGCCATCCCATACGGCACACTGTCGTCACGGCAATTGCGCAAGCTGGCCGACATCGCGCGGACCCATGACCGGGGCTACGGTCACTTCACGACCCGCCAGAACATCCAGTTCAACTGGCTATCGCTGGAGCAAACACCGGACGTGTTGGCCGATCTCGCAACCGTCGAAATGCACGCCATCCAGAGCAGCGGCAGTTGCATCCGCAACGTCACCGCCGACCACTTCGCCGGCGCCGCCCGGGATGAAGTCGAGGACCCGCGCGTCTTCGCCGAAATCCTGCGCCAGTGGTCGACCCTGCATCCCGAGTTTTCCTTCCTGCCGCGTAAGTTCAAGATCGCGCTGTCGGGCAGCGAACAGGACCGCGCCGCTATTGCCGTCCACGACATCGGCCTCAAATTACGCCGCAACGAGGCCGGCGAGGTGGGTTTTGAGGTGATGGTGGGCGGTGGCTTGGGCCGCACACCGATGCTGGGCAAGACCATCCGTGAATTCCTGCCCCAGGGCGATTTGCTGGCCTATGTGGAGGCAATCTTACGGGTCTACAACCAGCTCGGCCGGCGTGACAACAAGTACAAGGCGCGCATCAAGATCATGGTTCATGAACTCGGCATCGATACCGTCCGAGATATGGTGGAAGCCGAATGGTCAGAAATCCGCGACGGTGGCCTGCACCTGTCCGCGTCGCGCATCGAGGAGATGCGCCGCCATTTCCTGCCGCCCCGCTTCGATGATCTGTCGGTGATCGACGCCTCCCTGGAGGCCGCGCGGGCGGGCAGTCCGGCCTTTGCCGCCTGGCTCTCGACCAACACGGCGCAGCACAAACAGGACGGCTACGCCATCGCCACGATCTCCCTGAAGGCGGCGGGCCGCGCGCCGGGCGATGCCACCGACGAACAGATGGATGCCGTGGCCAACCTGGCCGAACGATACTCTTTCGGCGAAATCCGCGTCAGCCACGAGCAGAACCTGATCCTGCCGCACGTGCGCCTGAAAGATCTCCACACGTTGTGGACGGCGCTCGGTCACTATGATTTGGACACCGCCAACGCCGGGCTGGCGACCGATATCATTGCCTGCCCCGGCATGGATTTCTGCAGCCTGGCAAACACCCGATCCATTCCCGTTGCGCAAAGCGTCTCGGAACGGCTCGACGACCTAGACCGCCTGCACGATATCGGTGAGCTGAAGATCAAGATTTCCGGCTGCATCAATGCCTGCGCCCACCATCACGTCGGCCACATCGGCGTTCTGGGCGTCGACAAGCACGGCGAGGAATTTTACCAGATCACCATCGGCGGCAGTGCCGACGCGGCGCCGTCCATCGGCGAGATCGTCGGCCCGGCCCTGCCCGCCGACAAGGTGACCGACGCCGTGGAAAATCTGATCGAAACCTACCTGGCGCTTCGTCAATCGGGCGAACGTTTCATCGACGCCGTGAACCGCCTCGGCCTCGATCCGTTTCGGGAGAAGCTCTATGGCGACGGCTGAACAACAAGGCCCGCTGATCCGCCACGGTGAACGGGTGGTCGATCCCTGGATCGGCATCGCCGACGACGAGCAGCATCTGCTGTATGGGCCGATCATCGTTTCGCTGGCCCGCTGGCGGGCCGAACGCGAGAAACTGATCGCCACCGGCCAGCCGCTCGGCATACGTCTCGCCAGTCACCATACCGCCGGGGACATCGCCGCCGATCTGGAGCACCTGAACCTGGTTGCCGTGGAATTCCCCGCCATCGCGGACGGCCGGGGCTACACGGTCGGTCGCATGCTGCGCGAGCGCTATGGCTTCCGGGGCGAAATCCGTGCCGTCGGCCCGCTGGTCCGGGACGTCTTCGCATTCCTGGTCCGCAGCGGTTTCGATGCCGTCGAGGCGCGGGACGAGACGGAAGCCGAAGCCTGGGACGAAGCCGTCGGCGCCATCACGGTGACCTATCAGCCCCAACCCGGGTTCGGCGCAAGCTCAGGCGGAGCGGGAAAATGACAGCGAACCTGGCCGCGGCGCCGACGCCGCTCGCTGATGACAATGCATTGAAATCGCGCGTTCACGAACTGGAACACAAGTACGCCTTGCTCGGTGCGCGCGACCTCGTGAAGGCTTTGGTCAGTGACGAATTCAACGGGGGTTTGGCGTTGGTGTCCTCGTTCGGGTCCGGATCCGCCGTCATGCTCCATATGGCGGCTCAGGCAAATCCGGCGACGCCGGTGTTGTTTCTCGACACCGGTAAGCACTTCGGTGAAACCAAACGCTATCGCGACGACCTCGCCGGCCTGCTGGGCTTAACCGACGTGCGGTCCATCACGCCCGATCCGGTCGCCGTGGAGGCCCGCGACCCGCAAGGAATACTGTGGTCCGAGCATCCGGACGATTGCTGCCACATCCGCAAAGTCGCACCCCTGCAGCGCGCGTTGGGCGAGTTCGACGCCTGGTTCACCGGCCGCCGCCGGGACCAGAACACGGCGCGCGGCGCGTTGGCCCGTTTCGAAGCAGCCGACGGTCGCATCAAGATCAACGCGCTGGCCAACTGGAGCCAGCAAATGGTCGACGACTATTTCGAGGAATTCAAACTGCCCCGCCACCCGCTGGAGGCGGACGGCTTTCTTTCCATAGGATGCATGACCTGCACCGACCGCGTGGCGGCGGGCGAAGACGCACGGGCCGGGCGCTGGCGCGGCAATAACAAATCCGAATGCGGCATCCACGTCGCCAACAGTAACTTTTCCGACTACGGAGCCGACATATGAACCACCTCGATGCCCTCGAGAGCGAAAGCATCTACATTCTGCGTGAGGCCTACAACCGTTTCGACCGCCTCGCCATGCTGTGGTCGCTGGGCAAGGATTCGAACGTGATGATCTGGCTGGCGCGCAAGGCCTTCCTGGGCCGCGTGCCCTTTCCCGTCGCCCACCTCGACACGGGCAAGGAGTTTCCCGAGACCTATGCCTTCCGTGAACGCTACACGCCGGAATGGGGGCTCGATCTGATCGACGATCCCTGCCCACCGATCGAGGATGTGGACGCGGACTTGCCGCCGGCCTCCCGCTTCGCGGCGCGCAAAAGCCTCGGCCTCAAGCAGGCCATCGAGCGCTATGATTTCGAGGCCCTGATCACCGGTATCCGCCGCGACGAGCAGGCCACCCGCGCCAAGGAACGCGTTTTCAGCCCGCGCGGCGAGGACGGCGCCTGGGATTTCCGCGACCAGCCGCCGGAATTCTGGGACCACTACAACACCGATTTCCCCCCCGGCACCCATGTCCGCGTCCATCCCCTGCTGCATTGGACGGAGGTTGATATCTGGCGCTACATCCAGCGCGAGGAAATACCCGTCGTGCCTTTGTACTTTGCGCGCGACGGCAAGCGCTTCCGCTCGCTCGGCGAGGAGGGCATCACCTTTCCCATCGAGTCCAACGCCGTCACCATCGACGAGATCATCGGGGAATTGGAAGCGACCCGCGCGCCTGAGCGCGCCGGCCGCGCCATGGACCATGAATCAGAGGACGCCTTCGAGCGCCTTCGTGCCCATGGATATCTGTAAACATTTGATTTAGCTGGATTTATATATCATGAGCACGAACATCGCCCAACCGGCGAACGCCGCCTCTTCGGCCGCCGCACCCCTCCCCATCGTTATCGTCGGCCACGTCGATCACGGCAAATCCACTCTGGTCGGCCGCCTTCTGCATGAAACCGGAAGCCTGCCGGACGGCAAGGTCGATGAATTGCGCGCCCAGGCAGAACGTCGCAGCGCCGAATTCGAGTGGTCCTTCGTCATGGATGCGCTGCAGGTCGAACGGGACCAGGGCATCACGGTCGACACCACGCGCATCTGGTTCCGCTCAAGCGTCCGGCGTTACGTCATCATCGACGCGCCGGGCCACAAGGAATTTCTCAAGAACATGGTAACGGGGGCCGCCGCGGCCGACGCCGCGCTTCTGGTGATCGACGCCGCCGAAGGCGTTTCCGAACAAACCCGGCGGCATGCCTATCTTCTCGGCCTGCTGGGCGTTTCCCAGGTCGTCGTCGCGGTCAACAAGATGGACGTCGTCGGATATGACAAGAGCCGGTTCGAGGAAGTCGCGGCGGAAATCGTCGGTTATCTCGGTGACCTGGATATCGCACCGCTGTCAGTCGTCCCGTTGTCGGCCCGCGAAGGGGTCAATCTCGTCAAGCCGGCTGAGAATTTGTCCTGGTGGCAAGGGCCGAGCGTCATCGAAGCGCTGGATGCGACCAACCCAGCGCCCGCTCCTGTCGACCTGCCTCTGCGGCTGCCCATCCAGGACGTTTACCGTCAGGACGACAAGCGCATTCTTGTGGGTCGCATCGCGGGCGGCAATCTGCGTGTCGGCGATCAATTGCATTTCTCGCCGGGCGGCCAGATGGCCCGCGTCCACAGCATCGAAGACTGGAGCAGCACCGCAAGGGACCAGCCGGCGCGGGTCTCCGCCGGAGCTGGACAGTCCGTTGCCTTCACCCTGGACGAGGACATCTTCGTCGAACGTGGCCACGTGGCCGCCCATGACAGCGCGGTACCGGCGACGGCCAATAATCTCAAGGTGCGCCTGTTCTGGCTCGACAAGGAACCGTTGTTCGAAGGCGACCGTTTGACATTGAAGATCGGCACCTCGGCGCATAGCGTTACCATCGCTTCGGTTGACCGTTTGATCGACGTGCAGAATCTGGCCCCGTCCAATTCATCCGAAGTTTCACGCAACGGCGTGGCTGAAGTTACCTTGCGCAGCCGTTCGCGCATCGCCTTCGATGCCTTCGCCGACATCCGCGGCACAGGGCGCGGCGTGCTGATCCGCGACCACCGCCTGGTTGGCGGTTGCACGATCGACGGTGCCGCCGACCTGGCGCTTAGCCGCAACCTCACCTCCGTTAGTCAAACCGTCACCCGCGCCGAACGCACCACGGCCAACGGACACCAGGGCGGGGTGCTGTGGCTCACCGGTCTGTCGGGCTCGGGTAAATCGACCTTGGGCATGGGCCTGCAGCGCCGCCTGTTCGAACGCGGCGATCAGGTTTACGTGCTCGATGGTGACAACGTGCGGCAGGGTCTCAACAGCGATCTCGGCTTCGGGCCGGAAGAGCGGGCAGAGAACATCCGGCGCATCGCAGAGGTCGCCAACCTGTTCGCCGATGCCGGCTTCCTCGTCGTGACGGCGTTCATCTCGCCCTACCGGGAGGACCGGGACAATGCCCGGGCCATCATCGGCGAGCAGTTCCAGGAGATTTATGTCAGCGCCAGCCTTGAAGCTTGCGAACAACGCGATCCCAAGGGCCTCTATGCCCGCGCGCGGGCTGGCAAGATTCCTGAATTCACGGGTATCAGCGCCCCCTACGAAGAGCCCCACGCACCCGAAGCCGTGGTCGATACCGAAAATCTCTCTCTGGATGCGGCAGTCGAACAACTCGTCGCCCATATCGACGGCACGTTTTCCATCGCCCGCCAAACCCGAAAGGCGGGTTAGTCACTTGGCAGTCTAGAGATCGTCCCGCATGTTGTAGCGGAATAAGATGTAGTTGATCAGGGCAAAGAGGCCCGCGCAGACGAGGATCGCGCCGAGAACGACGAGCATTACGGTTTGCGACCAAGATCCCCACAAAAGGGGAATAAGGAATATGGCGACAACGCCCGACAGGGTTTGCAGCGCCAGCAACAGCTTATGCCCCAGCCGCGAGCGTGGCTTGGCCGGACTTTTGTTCGAATCCGGAATGCGCGTCGAGTTTTTGTCGAATTTGTCCATCACGCTGCCTCGGAAACCGCCTCCAATGCCGGCACGATGACATTAAAGCCGCAGCCCCTGGCTCGCGCGACCAGTTCCTTGGCCGCCGCGACATTTTCATCGTTGGGGCCGTCGCGTCCAATCGCCGCCAGTATCCGCGCCCGCTCGACAATCATAGATAACCAGGGAATGGAACGCTCGCCGATGTACTCCTCGGCCGTTTGTGCGAAGGCTTCGACACCTTCCCAGTTTTTGTTTTGCAACATGGCTTCAAGGGCGCCGCGGTAAAACCAGAGATAATTGTGGCCGACACACCCTTCGCTGAGGATGGCTGTGCATTCGGAGATCACCGAACGGCGTAACTCCTCGGAATCGGTAACCTGAACCAGCGCTCCCATGATCATTGGTCCTGCGAATTTGAGGCCGGTTTCACGGCTGATCTGGACCGCCTCTTGAGCCAGCTTTTCAGCCGCTGTGCGATTCCCTCCCAGGTCGAGGATTTGAGCGAGCACGGCCTGATTGACCGGCTCGAACCGCCGCGCGCCAATCTCCCTGGAAATCACTATGGCTTGCTCGCTTTGCTTCCGCGACTCGGCCAGGTCACCCATGTCGAACAGGACCTTACCGGCGCAGCTGCCCCGGGCGATCATTTCCGCCCGCTGGTTTCCCTCGGCCACCGCCAGTTCGGCGGCTTCGAGGCAATCCGCCAGCGCTTCATCGATCTGCAGCAAATAAAGCCGGGCATGTCCGCGCATGGAGAGGTTGGCGGCTGCAACAGATTCAATACCAGCCTCGCGAGCTTTGGAGACGCATTCGTCGTAATGGTCGAAGGCCGCCGTCATGTCGCCGCGCATGATGTTGGCGTCACCGAGACCGCTGAGGGCGCGCGCCTCCATCTCCGTCGAATTCGTGATCCGAGCATACTCCAAGGCTTTTTGATGCGCGGCCAGGCAGCCGTCGATATCGCCCAGCGGAAAACAAATATTGCCGCGCAGATAGTGAACCCAGGCGAGGTCATCGGGCAGATTGTATTGTTCAGCAACGATCTGGGCCTGCGCCAGCATATCGAGGGCTTCCTGGTAGCGGTCAAGAATACGCAAACCGCCCACGAGATCGCGCAGCAGAGACAATTCCAGTTCCGCCCGGTCCGGCCCGTCAGAGATTTTGTCCAAC